>JAUNHA010000022.1 GCA_030524135.1 Eubacteriales bacterium | reverse complement strand
GCTTCTTTCTTTCCTGCCGCTCTCGCGACAGCCCGATTACTTTATCACACTCTTTTGTGCTTGTCAACCGGTTTTTTCAACTTTTTTGAATTTCTTTTTCAGTCATCCAATCAAGCCGAGCGCAGAAGGAGGGATTTGAACCCTCGCACCGCTATTAACAGCCTACTCCCTTTCCAGGGGAGCCCCTTCAACCACTTGGGTACTTCTGCAGGTTGAGCTAAATCTCTTATTTAATTAAGTCCGGAAACGTCTCCGCTTCCAAGCGGAAAGGGAGGGATTCGAACCCTCGCGCCCTTGCGGACAAACGGTTTTCAAGACCGCCTCGTTATGACCACTTCGATACCTTTCCTTAAGGCACTTAAGCAGCATCAAAATATACCGCCTTCGTGAGCGTGCTTGAATATGATACTTGAATCGTGTCTGAATGTCAAGCTGTTTTTTGGCATTTCCAAAATAATTTTTCAAAGTTTTGTTAAAGAAACGCTTCCGCAATCACCATATCCTCAGGTGTCGTAAGCTTTATATTTTTATAGTCTCCCGGGATCAGCTTCACCTTCTGATCGCTCATCGCTTCCACGATCATCGCGTCATCCGTAATCTTCGACTCATCAGGATGATACGCGCGGATCGTCCGGAACAGATTTGCATACGCCTCCATAAACAGCGGATAGGAAAATGCCTGGGGCGTCTGCACCGCAAACAGACTTGCCCGCTCAAGTGTTTCAGCCGCAAAGCCTGATGTATCGCAGCGCTTGATCGTATCCTTTACCGGAACAGCGGCGACGCACGCGCGGGACAGTACCACCTCCCTGCAGCAGCGCGTGATCAGCTCATCTGATACAAGCGGGCGCGCCCCGTCATGGATCAGAATATAATCCGTGTCTTCTCCTGCTGCTTTCGCGCCGTTATACACTGACTTATAGCGCTGGTCTCCTCCTTCTACGATGTTCTTCACCTTGCGAAGGTTGTATTTGAGACTGAGGCTCAGCGCAAGCTGCAGATCATCCCTTCCTGTTACAAGAACCACGGAATCGATCAGCTCATTCTCTTCAAACCGGAGCAGGCTTCTCACCACGACCGGAAGTCCCCGAAGCTCCATATACTGTTTTTTCACATCCGAATGCATGCGGCTGCCGGTTCCTGCTGCCAGCACGACCGCCACAAATTTCGGTTTTTTCCTGCCTGTTTCTTCCATAAGTTTTTATCCTGTCCGATCAGAACCCTGATCCATTAGAACGTTTTTAAGCACAGAGCATCAGCGCTCGCCCAGCTTCAGATTCGGAACCGCGTTTAAGTCCGTCCCTGAGCGCACGCCTTTTTGGTATTCATAATACCCCGCCGCCGCGATCATGGCAGCGTTATCCGTGCAGTAGACCGGCGCCGGATAATAGCACTCCATGCCATTCTCCCTGCAGGCAGCTTCCATCGCCTTGCGAAGCGTGCTGTTTGCGCTCACGCCGCCCGCCATCGCCACTTTCTGAAAGCCCTGTTCCTTCGCGCAGCGCAGTGTTCTCGATACAAGCGCATCCACGACCGCATACTGAAACGAAGCGCAGAGATCCGGCACATTGATCTCGGTTCCCGTCATATTTGCCTTGTTGATATAATTGAGCACCGCGGATTTGAGGCCGGAAAACGTAAAATCATACGGATGATCCTTGACCTCCCCCTCCGGAAATACGATCGCATGCGGATTCCCCGTCTGCGAAGCCTTATCCACCTTCGGGCCTCCCGGATATCCCAGACCGACCGCACGCGCAACCTTGTCATAGGCTTCTCCCGCCGCATCGTCCCTGCTTCGTCCGATGATTTCAAATTCGCCGTAATCCCGCACGATCACAAGATGCGTATGTCCGCCGGAAACGATCAGGCAGACAAACGGCGGTTCAAGCTCCGGATACTGGATAAAATTCGCCGCAACATGCCCCTCGATATGATGCACGCCGACAAGTGGTTTCCCCAGCGCATAGCTGAGCGCCTTCGCTTCGGATACGCCGACGAGCAGAGCGCCAACGAGCCCGGGGCCATAGGTCACCGCGATCGCATCAATATCGGAAAACGTCATGCCCGCATCCTTCAGCGCAAGCCTGATCACACCGTTGATATTTTCGCAATGCAGCCTTGAAGCGATCTCGGGCACCACGCCTCCGTAAACCGTATGGATATCGATCTGGGAAGAAATAATATTGGAAAGAACCTCTCTCCCGTTTCTCACGACGGCAGCCGCCGTCTCGTCGCAGGAGCTTTCGATTCCCAAAATAACACAGTCTTTTTTCTGCATAGGTCTCTTAATCCTCATACATGAGTTCCCGCTGCATACCATCCTTGCCGCAGCGTGCGCGCGGGAAGATTTTCTTTACCTCATCAAGGTACTGGCGCGGATTGATCATGGACGGGCTGTAATGTGTAAACCACATTTCCTTCGGCTGCGGGTCTGCCGCCTTCGCCATGGCGGCCGCCTCATACATCGTCATGTGCTTATAGCTGCGCGCCTTGTTTTCAAGCCCCGGCTCTCCGTACATGCCCTCACAGATAAACAGATCCGCATCTGCCGCCGCCCTCGTGATATTCTCGCAGGGACGGCTGTCCGTCGTATATGTCACCTTGATGCCGCGCCTTGCCGGTCCCATGACCATATCCGGGCGGTATTCGCGGCCGGTATCCTTGTCCGTGACGGTCTCGCCGTGCTGCAGCGCATTCCAGTATTTCACCGGAATATTCCCTTCCTTCGCGCGGTTTACATCAAACTGCCCAAGCCGCGGTACCGTTACCGAATATCCGTAGCAGGCAATGTTGTGATTGACCTTGAAGCAGCTGATCACATACGGACCGATCCTGTATTCCTCGGTATTCTGGTCAAGCTCGATAAAACGGATCTCAAATGTGAGCTCCGGTGCGATCGAGCGCAGGGAACGCACGACATTAAAAAGTCCCTTCGGGCCGATCATGACAAGCGGTTCCGTCCGGTCCGCATTGCTCATGGAAAGGAGCATGCCCGGAAGTCCGGAAATATGATCCGCATGATAATGCGTAAAGCACATGATATCGATCGGTTTCGGAGACCACCCGACCTCCTTCATCGCGATCTGCGTGCCCTCGCCACAGTCGATCAGGATATTTGATCCGTCGCAGCGCAGCATCAGCGAAGTCAGCCATCGCTTCGGCATCGGCATCATTCCGCCGGTTCCAAGTAAACATACATCAAGCATTTATTATATCCTCATATTTCATCAGTACCGCATCCTCTGAAGGATGCTCGTAATAATTCTTCCTGCGCCCGTACTCCCGGAAACCGCAGGTTTCATACAGGCGCCTTGCCGCGGCATTCCCTTCCCGGACTTCAAGAAACACCGGAAGGCAGCCTGCCGCCGAAAGCACCTTTTTCATCAATGCGGCTCCAATTCCCTGCCGCCTCGCGTCCTCTGACACACCTATGATCAGAAGCTCCGCAACATCGAGCTGCCTGATGAGCGCATAGCCCAGAAGCCGCTCCGTCCCGCATGCACCGCCGCTTCCTGTGCCGGTACCTGTCGTGCCCGTATACAGAAAGAGACTGTCATATACATTTTCCGCCGCCTTCCGGAAGCTCTCTTCAGGCCAGGCGGACGATCCGAAGATCCGCCGTTCAAGAAGCGCCGTTTCCGAAACCCAGCGCTCCGCCCCTTCGCTCTCCGGAAGAAGCTCCCACAGTCTGCCGCTGCCTGCTGCTTCAGGCAATGCCGCACCTGCCGCCATCACTCTGCTGCCGGGCGCACGATTGCCTTCACGCCCTCGATGCGCACGATCTCAACCAGGCTTCCCGCCTCTATGATCATCTGCGGATCCTCCGCACGCGCCATCCATTCCTGATCTCCGATCACAAAACGTCCCGTTTCCTTTTCTTCGTCCACGGTCTCCTTCAGCACGACCGTCTTTCCGATCATAACGTCCACATTGGTCGGAACGTGATTTTTACGAAGCCTCTCCGCAATTTTGCCGCGAAACAAAAACAGCACAAGAAGTGATACGAGCGCAAACGCGATCCACTGCCAGAACGGCGGCACGCCTAAAAGGCTCAGTACGAAAGCCACAGCGCCGCCCGCCACAAACCAGATCGAAACGAGCGAGACCGTCAATATCTCGATCACGCCTGCCGCGATCATAACAATGATCCAGAAAAACTGATAAAAAAACTGCCAGAATACTGCTGCAAATTCCATGCCGCCTCTTTTCCGCACCGAATCTGCGGTGCCTCATTCAATTAACACGCTCCGCGCGCGATTTTTCTCAGACTGCGCATACCGGGATCCTCAAGAAGCCCCGCTTCTTTTTCCCGTTCCGCCTGCGGTTTTCTCAGATACTTCGGAACAAACTCGTCCGAATTCATCACGGAACCGCTAAATTTTCCAAGCCCGGAAAGTCTGTCCGCCCCGAGTGCCTTCGCCTCTTCAGCGGAAAATCCGTTTTCTGACAGCCATGCCGCATAATCCGCCGCCCCGAGCTCTGCAACGGACGCTGCCCTCTGGCGCGCATTCCCTGCCGAAGCAAAACGGCACGGAAAATCCGCCGTCTTCAGAATCGTCTCTTTATGCACCGGAACGCCGTCTCCAAGAAACAGCACCGCGGGCGCCGTTTTTTCCCCGGCGGAGCCGTCCGGCAACGCCTGCCGGAGCGTCCCGATCAGTTCCTCTATCGGCACCGCGCGCTCCGAAATGATCTCTTTGCCATCCTGCCATGCACCGCAGTAGACCTGCCCGCGCCTTGCATCCATCAGCGGAACCACAAGCATACCGCTGTCTGCTTCATTTTCAGAAAGCGCGCGCAGGGAAGAAATTCCGATCACGGGAATGTCCTTTGCCAGCGCAAGCCCCTTTGCTGTCGCCGCACCGATCCGAAGCCCGGTAAACGATCCCGGCCCCTCGGAAACCGCGATCGCATCCACGCAATCGAGCGCAGTCTCCGAAAGCGAAAGCATCGCCTCTATCATCGGAAGCAGCGTCTGTGAATGCGTCAGCTTATTGTTGATCGTATATTCCGCGCGAAGCACGCCGTCCTCCCAGACTGCGGCAGAAGCCACAAGCCCGGAAGCTTCTATTCCAAGTATTACCATCTGTCCGCTCCTTTGCTTATCCCACTGTGATCCGCCGGTAAGAAGGCCCCTTCGACATGTCCTTTTCTATCACGACACGCCGCGCGTTCTCCGGAATCAGTTCGTCGATCAGCTCGCTCCATTCGATCAGGCAGACGCCCTCTCCGAAAAAATAATCCTCATAGCCGATCGCGTACATCTCATCCGGATCCGCTATGCGGTACACATCAAAATGATAAAGCGGCAGTCTGCCGCCATCGTATTCCCTGACAATATTGAAGGTTGGTGAGGTCACCGGCTCCCCAATGGAAAGCCCCTCTGCAAATCCCTTTGCAAACACCGTCTTTCCGACGCCCAGATCCCCGTCAAGACAGTAGATCTCACCCGGCTTCGCATGCGCTCCGAGCGAACGCGCAAATAAATACGTTTCTTCCTCACTGAAGCTTTCCTTAATCATCATCCTGCCGTTCCTTCTGCCTTTCCTTTCCAGTCTGTCTATGTGTCCGGACGCATGCAAAGCGCACGTCTGACCGTTCTTTACATTATAACCGATGCAAACTTTGCTTGCAAGCTCGGCAATTCGGTGATAAGATTACTTTCAATATGGATAAGAATTTTTTTGAAAATGAAAACAAACAGAAGACTGCGCCGCAGTTCGACTTTGGCCGCACAAGCGTCATCTGCGGCGTATCCGGATTGCTCTCCGTCTGCCTGATCTTTCCGGCAGGTATGTATATCGGCTTTTTCCTCGGTGTTACGGGCTTTGCCTGCGCGCTCACCGCAAAACGTGAAAGCGGCCGTTCCTGCATTCCGGGTCTCATCCTCTGCGCGACCTCAGCGATCTTAAGTCTCCTGTTTTTCCTCATGATCCTGAGCTTTTATGAAGCGATCCGCGATCCGGTGCTCGGACCAAGGCTCTCACAGATCTTCATTCAGCTGATGGATCAGAGCAATCTTTCCCCCACAGCGCTCACGGATCTGCTTAATCAATAATATCGTTCCACAATCCGGCGGAGGGCTTCGGTTTCCTCCGCTTTTAGTTTCCGGAATCCGGGACTTTTCATCCGCCCAAGCGCCTGAATGAAGTCCTGTCCTTTTTCTTTCATCCCCTGGACGACAGAAGCATACAGATACAAAAGCTCCATCTCATCCCATCCCGGAATCTCCTTCTTAAGGTGCTCCAGAACTTCCTTTTTCTGTGCGTCTCCATTCGGGAAAACCATGCGTGCAAACGCTTCGTCACGCTCTTTCTGTTCCTTCTTTGTCAGGATCTTAAATCCGAAGATTTCGTACATACAGTATCTCCTCCCGCAGTCTTCTTTCCGATTCCTTTCATGAGTTCCGAAAGGCTTGAGGAAATCGCATCCGTCGGACACGCCGAAAGGCACGCGCCACAGCGAATACACTCCATGCTGTTCGGTGTCTCAAAAGTCCGGATATCCATACCGCATACCGCCTGGCACTTTCCGCAGCGGATGCATTTCTCTTCATTGACCTCAAGCCTGTAAAATGCCGCCCGGTTAAAAAAACCGTAAAACGCGCCGAGCGGGCAGAGATATTTGCAGAACGGTCTGTAAAACGCGACGGAAAGCAATATGATCGCAAACAGTACCAACGCCTTCCATCCGAACAGAATACCTGCCGCACCGCGCAGAGACTCATTTGTCAAAAGCAGCGGAAGTCCTGCCGCAAGCGTACCGCTCGGACAGATATATTTGCAGAACCACGGATCACCCATGCCCGCAAAGCTCGTCACCGTCATCGGAAGCACGATGACAAAGAAAAGCAGCACCAGATATTTAAGCTTTAAAAGCAGCCTGTGTCCCAGAAGGTTCTTCCGCTTTGCCCATTTGCCGGGAGCCTGTTTCTTCCGAAACACCGGAATCCGGTACAAAAGATCCTGCACGAGCCCGAACGGACACAAAAAGCCGCAGACGACGCGCCCCAGAAGGATACCGAAGACCGACATCATCCCAAGCACATAGAGGCTCATGCGGTACTGCCCTGAATCGAGCACCGCCTGCAGGGATCCGATCGGGCAGGAAAAACGCGCACCCGGACAGGAATAGCAGTTAAGCCCCGGCACGCAGAGCTTCTTAAGCGGTCCCTTATAGATCTTTCCGCCCGCAAAGCCTTCGATATAGCTGTTCGTCAGAGCAAAAAACGCCGCCTGAATAAACAGCCTCAGTTTTCCCGGATGTCCGTTATTCATGTTCCCTCACATAACGCTTCCAGCCATCCTCTGCCCACAGCCCGTTTTTATGTTTCTTCGCCTCACTTACAAAGCTGTCAAACAGGTCCGTATACGACTTATCGTCAAATACCACTACCTGCGCATAGCCGTCCAGAAGCATTCGCGCGTTCACGCAGTTTTCCCGAAGCTCCGCCTCGGAAAACGGATCCGAAGGCTTTTTCAGCCAGATCATACGTAGAAGCCTGCCGTACTGATCCTCATCCGAATAATCCCTTGTCATCCAGACCGTATCCACATCCGCAAGCATCTCTTTTAAGTGCGCGGAAGCCTCGCGCCCATAGCTTGTATTTTTACTTTCATCGCTATGCACCGATTCCGGTGCGTTGATCTGCAGGAGCCGCACTTTTTTCCGCGCCCCATTCACGCGTACCCAGAGCGTATCGCCATCCACGACGGATTCAAGCTTTGCCTCTTCCGCCTCCGCGGCGGCTTCGGTCCCGGAAGTATCCTCCCCGGAAAGAAGTCCGCCTTCCGTCACCTTTCCAAGATCGCTCAGGTACGGATTGATGCTCCGTCCGGAATATAACGCAAGCACAAGCCCTGCCGCGATCAGCAGCAGAGCCCGTTTTTTATTTCCCTTTTTGATGGAAGCATTGATCTGTTTATTCAATTCCTTTGCTGCCTGTCCGGCAAACTGTTTTTTCTTACGGGCCATTCATCTTTCCTTTTTCACTATAAAATCTCAGGCCCTATTATAGCATCACGCCTTTTTGGGGGCAAGCTCATAAATCCCATCAAAGAGCGCGCGCCGCTTTGCGGAAAGATGATGGCTGATCAGGATGAGCGTGAGGCCTTCTTTTCCGAGCAGCGCCGTTTCGATGCGGTCTGCGTTTTCCTTATCAAGCGCCGAGGTTCCCTCATCCACGAAGAGCAGCGTCTTTTTGTGGATCAGTGCCCTTGCGATCGCAACGCGCTGACGCTGTCCGCCCGAAAGGTTTCTTCCTTCTTCTCCAACCTTTGTAAGAAGCCCTTCCGGCATACGGGAAAGATCCTCTGACAGCGCGCTCTCCCGCACGGCACTTTCGATCTCATTTTCCGTAAATGTTTTTCCAAGCGTGATATTGTCAAGGACAGTCGTATTGAACAGGTAGACCTCCTGCGGAATATAAGCCGCCTCTGAGAAGATCTGCTCCGTGCTGATCGCCCGCGCGTCAGTGCCGTCAAACAAAAGCGTCCCGGTGTAATCCCGCAGGTATCCGAGCAATATCTTAATAAGCGTTGTTTTGCCGCAGCCGGACGGTCCCGTAAGCGCGTATTTTCTGCCGGCAGCAAAGAAGAAATCCGCGTCCTTAAGCACTGTCTTTTCCCCATAGGAATAAGAAAGCTGCGATACGCTGATGCCTTTTGTGAGCGGAGGAAGCACAGCCGTGTGAGCCGGATGCGCCGTAACCTCATCCGGCTTCGGAAGCTTTCCGTAAAACGGCTCCGCGCTCATAAGCGTAAGCCTCAGCTGCGAAATATCCGCAAGCCCGTTATAGACCGCGCTGCAGTAATTTCCGCTGCCCATGATATAGCGCATGGGCACAAGTCCCAGCACGGCAAAGCCGAAGATCATGAGATTATTTAATATCTGGCATAGAATATTCAGCACAGTCAGCAGCGCATTTCCGTCCGCCCGCGTCTTCGCACTTTCATACTTCGTATCCTCATACGCTTTATTGCTCTGTTTCATGAGGCGAAGGAAGCGGTCCGATGCTCCAAAGGATTTCAATACAAACATACCGGATAACAGGTCCTTAAGTTCCCCCGTAAACCGCTCCTGCTGCCCGGAAAACACTGCCGATTTCCGCTCGATCCTGCCGTTAAAAAGCCGCGGGGCAAGGCATAAAAGCACGCCCAGCACGAGTGCGGACAGACCGAACATCCAGTGCAGATAAAAAAGAGCGACGGCGGAAAACAGCGTCCGCACCACAGCATCCAGCAGCTGATAAAACGGGAGAAAGCCCTGCTGTTCAAGCTGATGGAGATCATTTGAGTACCAGGACAGATAAGTGCCGGTATCCGCCTCGTCAAAGCTCTGATAATCCCGTCCGAGAAGACTTTCACTGATCCTCGCGCGGAGCGCCGTATTCATTTCACGGACCGCACCGTACAGGTTTAAGTCGCGGCAGTAGCCAAACAACACATAAAGCATAAACAGCAAAAAATCGAGAAAAAGAAACCACAAAAGCCGTTTCACGTCAAAGCTCACCGCCGCCTCAAACAGCTGCATGATGCAGAGCGGTGTCAGCGTCCAGAAGAGATTGGCGAGCAGAATAAACAGCACGCCCCGGAACACAGATTTTCGGAAGGATAGGATGAATGTGATCATATATTTCTCCTTAGCAAGCACTAGCTGTGTTTATTAATTGCGGTATTTATGTTATCTCATCCCGCTGAAAGAATCTATGACGTTTGAGGTAATCCCGGATTTGCCTCAAATATCATTGAAATAACATTTGCATTATTATACTATTAATATGCCCCCTTGCAGATAAATTGAGCTTTGCAGTCATATGCAAAAGAGAAAATAAGAGGATGTTTACATGGAACTTAATCATATCGGAGAACTAATTCGCCACAGGCGTCTGGAACTGGGTTTGACACAGGAAGTACTATGCGAAGGTATCTGTGAACCACCGACGCTTTCACGCATTGAAAGCGGAAAGCGGGGGCCTTCAGCAAATCGATTACAGGCAATTTTACAAAGATTACAGCTTCCTGAACAGCACTATATTTCATATATTGGAAAGGATCTCTTAGATCTTTATGCCCGTCAGGATGAAATCAGAATGCTGCATGTCAGGCACAACTGGATACCCATGCAAAAAAAGTTGGACGAGATGGCAGCGCTTCTTTCCGAAGATGACGTGCTGTTCCAACAGTTCATATTACGCTCAAGGACGGCTCTCGGAGAAATTTCTGATGGCAAACGCATTCCCTATCCCATGGATCGTCAGATCACACTTTTACAACAGGCCATGCATTTGACACAGCCTCATTTTGACATCAATCGGATAGAAGATGGGGTCTATAGTGTGGAAGAGCTAAAGCTGATCAATCAAATCGCCGCTGTATATACGGATCACGCCCGCCATAAAGAAGCGCTTGCAATCTATCGTCAACTTGAGCGCTTTCTAAAAAAATATGGGCAAAATTTATATAGTATTTCAGGTGTCGCCTGTATGATTACTTATAATCACGCGCTAAATTTGAGTTATGAAAACGACCCAGATGAAACAATACGCGTGGCAAAACTTGGGCAGGAATATTGTATCCGCTTTCGCACAAGCGCCTATCTGGCAATGACGATTGAACTCCTTGCCTATGCTTATCACCAAAAAGGAGAGTTTGAAAAAAGCCGGGAATATTTCATGGAAAGCTATTATGTCTGCCACGCATTGAAGGACGAAGCCAATCTGGAAATTATAAAGCGCGATGCTAAAAATAAACTGGGGATGGATTTAAAATAATAAATGCAGGCTGTATTACGCCGACCTGTTTTTCGTCCATATCACACTTCTAATCAAGGAGTTCCGCTGCTTTTCCCACAAGATAAAGCGGTATATTTGTGATCGCACCATCCTTACGGTAGCCGCGCTTTGAAAAACGGATAGCATGTTCCGGGTGACGTTCAGAAATATACCGTTTGAATGAAGGCGCAGATTTATCCTCTCCGCCCTTTACTTCAACCGGAACGATCTCTGCTCCATTCTGCAGCACAAAATCGATCTCCCCTGACTTATCAGCGAAATATCTGGGTTCTACCGCAAATTGACCGCGAAGCTGCTGCAGTACATAATTTTCTATAAGAGGACCTTTGAACTGATAATCGCCTTTCAGCAGAATGGCACCGTTATCAACTCCGGCCATATATTTCAGCAGTCCCGTATCAAACAAAAATAATTTAAACTGATCGAGCTTGTCAAAAGCTGTAAGCGGATGCTCCGCCTTTGACACATTATAGATACGATTGAGCATTCCTGCAGATACAAGCCACTCAATCGCTTCTTCAAAATCCCGCGCCCTGCCGCCCTGCCGCACTGCGCCATAGATAAACTTCTCGTTAGACTTCGCAAGCTGAGCGACAATGCTCCGGAACACCATCAGTATACGTCCGCTGTTGACCTTGCCATTATGTTTGGAAAAATCGTGCTCATATATCTCGATCAATTCCCGCTGAATACGGGAAACCATTGCCGGATCCCTGTAATTCATCCACGAAGCCACGCACTCCGGCATGCCGCCGATGATCAGATAATGATTATAGGCTTCCAGAAGCCTGTTGTGAAATATCTCCTCGATCTGCGTATCCTTACGAATGCTTTCATAATAGGAAAACAGCATCGGATCAACCGCCTCTAAAAACTCATCAAAATACAGGGGATAAAGATCAAGCAAATTGACCATTCCCACGGGGTAGGATTTGGGCTTGGCAAGCAGCGTTCCCAGAAGGCTGCCCGCCGCTATAACATGATAGTCATTTGCCTTCTCTTTAAAATATTTAAGCGCATTCAGCGCTTCCGGGCACTCCTGAATCTCATCAAAAATAATCAGTTTCTCTCCAGGAACTATTTTTTCTCCGGCGATCAAAGACAAAAGCTCCACGATGCGCTGCGGATTCTTATTCGCCTCAAATATGGATTTCAGTTCATCCTCTTCATCAAAGTTAAAATAGGCAAAGCTTTCATAAAAGTTTCGTCCAAATTCCTTCATCAGCCATGTTTTTCCTACCTGTCGTGCACCGCGAATGATAAGCGGCTTTCTCTCCGGACTGTTTTTCCAATCTTTCAGTTTTGTCATTGCACTTCGTATCATCCACATCACCTCTCCAGCTTCGTTTATGATATCATAACACGTTTTTCCGGGTTTTTCATCTCGATTATGCACATTTTTCCGGTTTTTTGGATGATATCTGCACATTTTTCCGGGTTATTTGGTCAAAATTTACACATTTTTCTTTTCATGTCAAATCGACTTGTAATAGTCAATAAAAGCAGATACAGCATCAGATTGCCCGGACGGCACAAACTTGCTATACTGAAACAGACAGCGCCGGGGCCGTTTTGCGGCACCGGGCAGCACGCCCCAACATCTGACAATACATAAGGAGCTTAACATGCCGGAACACGTTACACATAAACCTTCTGCACATAAAGCCGCCCTGGAACTTGGTCTGACGCAGGATATCCTGGAGGCTGCACTTTCTGCAGGCGATGCCGCCTGCCTGATCTTTGATGCAGATCAGCATCTCCTGTATCAGCCGGATACACAAGCTGAAACCATCAGACTTGCGGATGCTGCGCGCGGTCTGCTTGTTTCCGGTGTGCTGAAAGCAGATAAACACGTCTGTGGCATACATGACTGCGGACATTTTCTCCTGCAGACAGGGACAAGGCACGTTTCCGCCCATGTGCATACATTTTCCAAAGCGTCAGTTCTATATTACATTTTTCATATCTCTGATTCAAAGGTTCCTGCATCCTATGCCCGATACGGCATCCTCGCGCTCGACCGCCTGCAGGCGGAGGCAGCCTGCGAGGAACAGTTTTTTGGAAGCAAAGAGCTGATGCAGGAGATCTTTGCGGATATCTGCCCGCCGGATGTGCACATCGAAGGAAGACTGACAGCCGGTAATCTTTCACCGGACGACAATGTCCTGATCGCGGGAGAAATCGGAACAGGAAGGGATACGCTGGCACAGTATCTCTATCTTAGAAGCAGCTATGCCGACAGACCGCTCTATCTGATCAACTGCAGGCTGCTCTCCGAGAAGAGCCGGCAGTTTCTGTTCGGAAGTGAGCGCTCGCCGCTTTCCGATAACCGCCAGAGCATTTATTTTGCAAACCTGAATACACTTTCCCGCGACCGGCAGAAGGAGCTGCTTGCCTATATCCTCGGCACAAATCTGCATATACGAAACCGTCTCCTCTTTTCCTGCGAAAAGAAAACGGATGGAAAGCTCCCCCATGCCGCAATGGAATACGCCAACATGCTTGGTCTCTCCATCCTGCCCGTTCAGCCGCTCCGCATGGACCGGACGCGCATCCCCGCACTTGCAGAAAAGTGCATGGCGGCACTGCGTCCGAAGCAGGATGCATCCGCAGCATCTTTTTTCTCCAAAGAAGCAGCCGGACTGCTCGCCTCCTTTGACTGGCCTTACAACCTGACACAGTTAAAACGGGTCGTAAAAGAAACCGGCAATGCACAAAAAATGCCGGTCTCCGCGGAGGCTGTCAGGGCAGCACTCTCAAAGGAAACCGGCTTTTCGGGACAGACAGCATCTGCTGCAGCCCCGCTTTACGCAATGGATATTCAAGTGGATCATCATAAAACGCTGGAAGAGATCTCCCGCGAGATCGCACTCTATGTATTAAAGGAGTACGGCGGCAATCAGACCCGTGCCGCAAAATCGCTCGGTATCAGCCGCACGACCCTGTGGCGTCTTGCAAAGAGCGCGGAGCAGACTAATCCGTCCCCAGCACAAGATCCGCACGCTCCGGAACATGAAGCGCCTTAAAATACGCCTCTTCGAGCGGGATCCACAGATCACGAAAGTCCTCATAGCGCTCTGCTCCGTTCCGCTCTATGATGCGCGCCTTCTGCGTTTCTTCTGAACAGCGCAGGAAGATCTTAAGATCGTATACCTGGCAGAATTCCTCTCTCAGACTGTAGGAGCCTTCGACCACGAAGAGCTCTGCCGCAGGCAGCAATACCGCTTCTTCCGAAAACGCCATACGGGAGCAGTCAAAACGCCGGTAGGAAAACGCTTCCGGTACTCCTTTTTCCCGCATACGCCGAAGCGGTTCTATGACTTCCGTAAGGAAACGCCCGTAGTCCACATTTCCGCCAGGCTCTGCCCTGCGCGCCTCTGTCCGAAGCTCCGGCGGCAGAAAAAAATCATCCATGTGAATGACCGCAGCACCGAGGCGTTCCTTCAGCGTTTGCGCAAAAAAAGATTTGCCCGCGCCGCACATGCCGTCGATCGCGATGACTGCCGGACGGATATTGCCCGGTCCTGTCACCTCCATTTTAAACCCCTGCTTTCTGCAATGCCTTTACAAGCGGCGGCACGATGAGGATGTGCAGAATGATCGCAGGTACCGCATTCAGAAATGCGCCGGCAAGGAACATCGCAAAGGTAAAGGAATTGCCCTGCACGCCGTACAGCACCAGAGACACAACGCCCCAGACCGCTCTTCCCGCAAGCATCGCCGCAATAAGCGCAACGTACATCGCTGCCGTTTTTCCGCGGAAAAACGGATACAGAATCCCCGTCACCAGACCGTAAGTCAGCATCTCAAACGCCATAGCCGTACCGGTCGGCATAAGCGGCGGCATATGAAACAGCATGTAGCGCAGAAACGGCGCGATAAATCCTACCGCGGCTCCATAGAAAGGTCCTGCGAGAAAACCGCAGAGAAATACCGGAATGTGCATTGGAGAAAGCATATTTCCGATCTCAGGGATCTGTCCTGTAAAAAAAGGCAGAACCATGCAGAGCGCAAGACAGAGTGCGGAAATGCTCAGTTTTTTTGCATTTGACATAGGAATACCTCTACATAAAAAGATAGCGGACGCACGCATGTACGCTCCGCCTCATTTTTATTATAAACAGATCCCTGCTTCAGACAAGAAAATATACTGTTTAATTTTGAAACACTTAAATGATTTTGAAGGAGTTTGCCCTCCGAAAGCCTGCCTGGGGTACGCGGATATATCAAACGATAAAAAGGGAGACAAAAAAGAGGAAGCCCAAAAGCCTCCTCTTTTCCTTATTATTGCACATCTTTCCCGTGCATAATGGGATCCCCTTACGGGGTTTGTGCCGGGTAGTTCACGGCATATGGTGTCCCCTGCGGGACTTATTTATTTAACGATTCCTTTTCTGTGGAGCGCTGCCTGAGCCGCCGCAAGTCTCGCGATCGGCACACGGAACGGCGAGCAGGACACATAGTTAAGGCCTACGCTGTCGCAGAACTCTACGGTAGACGGATCACCGCCATGCTCTCCGCAGATACCGCACTTGAGGTCCGGACGGGTCTTTCTTCCGTTTTCAACGGCCATCTTAACCAGCTGGCCGACACCTGCCTGATCGAGCTTTGCAAACGGATCAAACTCATAGATCTTTGCCTTGTAGTATGCATCCAGGAACTTGCCTGCATCATCACGGGAGAAGCCAAAGGTCATCTGGGTCAGGTCATTCGTACCGAAGGAGAAGAACTCCGCTTCCTTCGCAATATCGCCTGCCATAAGTGCCGCACGCGGAATCTCGATCATCGTACCAATGTGATACTGCATGTCGGATCCCTTTTCCTTCTTGACTGCCTCTGCGGTCTCTACGACCACATCCTTGACAAACTTAAGCTCCTTTACCTCACCTACGAGCGGGATCATGATCTCCGGAACGATCTCCTTTCCGGTCTCTTCCGCTACCTCGATCGCAGCCTCCATGACCGCTCTCGTCTGCATCTTTGCGATCTCCGGATAGGTCACGCACAGACGGCAGCCGCGGTGTCCCATCATCGGGTTGAACTCGTGCAGGCTGTCGCAGACTTCCTTAACATGCTCAACGCTGAGGCCCATATCCTTTGCAAGCTCAGCGATCTCCTCCTCAGTCTTCGGAACAAACTCGTGAAGCGGCGGATCGATGTAACGAACTGTCATCGGTCTTCCCTCGAGGGTCTTGTACATCGCCTTAAAATCGCCCTTCTGGAACGGAAGCAGCTCGTTAAGCGCCGCCTCGCGCGCCTCTACGGTCTCAGAGAGAATCATCTTTCTGATCTTCGGGATACGATCCGGCTCAAAGAACATATGCTCGGTACGGCAGAGGCCGATGCCCTCAGCGCCGAGGCTGACTGCATTCTCCGTATCTTTCGGCGTATCGGAGTTCGTGCGCACGCCAAGCTCTCTGTACTGATCCGCCCAGTCCATAATACGCTTGAAATCGCCGCCGACTACCGCGTCCTGAGTCTTGATGTCGCCGTCATAGATCTTTCCGGTTGAACCATCAAGAGAGATGTAATCTCCCTCATGATAGGTATGTCCGCCGAGCTCAAATACCTTCTTTTCCTCATCGATCTTGATCTCGCCGCAGCCCGATACACAGCAGGTTCCCATACCTCTTGCCACGACTGCAGCATGAGAGGTCATACCGCCGCGGACAGTCAGGATACCCTCGGAGGCATGCATACCCTCGATATCCTCAGGAGATGTCTCAAGTCTTACGAGGATCACTCGCTCGCCCTTTTCATGGGCAGCCTTTGCCTCATCAGCGGTGAAATACACCTTACCTGCAGCAGCGCCCGGAGATGCCGGAAGTGCGGAACCGATCACGGTGCCTGCCTTGAGAGCTGCCGGCTCAAAGGTCGGATGCAGAAGCTGATCAAGAGATTTTGCGTCGATACGGCATACAGCCTCCTCCGGCGTGATCTTACCCTCGTCAACGAGATCACACGCGATCTTGATCGCTGCCGGAGCGGTTCTCTTTCCGTTACGGGTCTGCAGGAAGAACAGCTTTCCTTCCTGAATGGTAAACTCCATGTCCTGCATATCACGGTAATGATTCTCGAGCTTCATTGCGAGTTCCATGAACTCCTTATAGCATTCCGGCAGATCCTCCTCGAGCTTCGAGATCGGCTGCGGCGTACGAACGCCGGCTACAACGTCCTCACCCTGCGCATTGATCAGATACTCGCCGTAGATTCCGGTCGCACCCGTGGACGGGTTTCTCGTAAATGCAACGCCGGTTCCCGAGGTATTGCCCATGTTTCCGAATACCATGGTCTGAACATTGACTGCAGTGCCCCAGTCGCCCGGAATATCGTTCATGCGGCGGTATACGATCGCACGCGGATTATTCCAGGAGCGGAATACTGCCTTCACCGCTTCCATGAGCTGCTCCTTCGGATCCTGCGGGAATTCTGTTCCCTTCTGTTCCTTATAATATTCCTTGAAACGGGTGATAAGCGTCTTCATATCGTCCGCATCGAGCTCGATGTCAAACTTTACGTTTTTTTCTTCTTTAACTTCATCAATTATCTTCTCAAAGGTAGACTTCGGAATCTCCATTACAACATCGGAGAACATCTGGATAAATCTTCTGTATGAATCATACGCAAAACGCGGATTACCCGTCTTCTTTGCAAAGCCCTCTACCGCCACGTCGTTAAGGCCAAGGTTAAGAATCGTATCCATCATGCCCGGCATGGACGCGCGCGCACCGGAACGGACCGATACAAGAAGCGGATCCGCATTGTCACCGAACTTCTTGCCGTTGATTTCCTCAAGCTGCCGAAGCGCTTCAAAAATCTGTCCCTGAATCTCGTCGGAAATCTTTCCGCCCTGCGTATAATAATCCGTGCAGGCTTCCGTCGTAACGGTAAATCCCTGCGGGATCGGGAGACCGAGAATGGTCATCTCCGCAAGGTTTGCGCCTTTGCCTCCGAGAAGGTTACGCATCTCTGCATTGCCCTCTTTAAACATATACACCCATTTCTGTGACATGCTTCACTACCTCCTTGAAATATATAAATTTGTTTGAACACACCTGTTCGTACCGGCGGGCTGTTATTTTGCACAAACTGAACCCGGATACTGTGTTTCATTGTATCACATCTGATGTACAAAATAAAGTACAAAACAACAATTTGTTATTAATTTAACAATTTGGGGAGAATTTAAAAAAAGGATAAAAAGCCAGGTGAAACCATCCCAAAGGCCGGTGAAAAAAAATTTGAAAAAAATAAAAAAAGTTGTTGACAGATCGTATAGGTTAGTATATACTAACGTCAGTTAGTTAAAGCTAACTAAAAAATATTTCCCTATACCTAATGATATAATTATAGTTATTTTTTCCGAAAACACCGCCGCTGCAAACCCGGCGGTGTTTCTCGTTGGAGAAACCGAAACGGATACAGGGAAAAACAGCCCGGCGCTTTCACTGGCACCGGGCTGTTCCTTCATATAGATATTATTTCATGATGTTATATTCGCCATCCTTGATCACAACTGCCGTCAGATCCTTGTGGGATTCTCCGTCTGCCGTAAATGTTACATCCTTTCCGGTAAGGCCGGAATATGTGATCTCTGTCATGGCCTGCATAAGCTTATCGCACATTTCCTGCGGATCCATATCCGGGGTGAGGCCTGCTTTTTCTGCTGCCGCTTTCACTACATAGACCGAATCATATGCATCTGCCGAGAACTGAAGCGGCGCCACGTCAAACTTTTCCTTATAGGTATTAACGAACTCCATCGCCTCTGCATCTTCCGGATCCGCTGCAAAGCTCGTGATAAGGATCAGGTCTTCCGCTACCGACTTGTCAAAATTCGGGATATCAAGGATACCGTCCATGCCGCTGCCTCCGAAGAACTGCGGCGCATAATTAAGCTCTTTTGCCTGCTGGAGGATCAGGGACGCCTCCGTATAATAGATCGGCATAAACACGAGTTCCGCGCCTGCATCCTTAAGCTTTGTAAGCTGTGCCTTGAAATCGGTCTTTGATTCGTTCGTGTATGCCTCAACATCCACGACCTCAAGTCCGGATGCCTCCGCCTGCTTTGCGAAATGTGTGTAGATATCCGCCGAATAGGTATCGGAGCTGTCATAGATCACGCCGACCTTCTGAGCCATCTGATGATCCGCGATATAAGCAGCAGCCTTTTCTCCCTGTACCGGTCCTGAAAGGGTCATACGGAATACATTTTCCGGTTTTGTTACGTCTGCCGCAGTTGAGGAAGGCACCATCTGGAATACATGATCATCCTCTGTATTTGCGGTGATCGCAAGCGTCGGTCCTGCAGTCGTTGCGCCCACCAGGATCTGCATGCCCTGATCGCTGAGTGCATTATATGCATTTACCACCTTCTCGGCATCATTTTCATCATCTTCAAAGAGCCATTTGATCTGATAGCCGTTGATGCCGCCGGCTGCATTTATCTCTTCTACAGCAAGCTGCTCTCCGTATTTAACTGCATTTCCATAGTTCGCGGTAGCGCCGGTCAGAGGACCCGTTCCACCGAGCACAAACATCAGCTCATCCGAGGAAGCTTCCGTTCCCGCTGTCGTGCCTGCTGTCGTTCCGCTTGTTTCACTGCCGGCTGACGAACCGCCGCAGCCGGTCACCGCCATTGCCGCCGCAGCAGCAAGCATCGTGTAAACCGCTGCCTTTTTTGCTGCATTCTTCTGTCCGTTTCCTGTTGCCATTCCATTCATGCTGTGCTTCATTGTTTTTTCCTCCCGTGTTCTAGAAATTTTTTTTGCGAGTGCGGGCCGGAACCGGTTTTGTGACCGCCGGGCTGTTCTCTTCCTCCAGACAACAAAAAACAGCTCCGTCCCAAAGTTAAGTTTCTTTGAGACGAAGCTGCATATACGCAACTCCGCGGTACCACTCAAATTGCACGGCATCACCGTACCACTCTGAGGCTCCAACAAGCCCTTGGCACTAACGCAGCCCTCGCGTGTACGCCTACTTACTTTCGTGTTCGGGTACCGGCTCGGAAGTGATAGCTTAGGCAGCCTCCGGTCCCCTGCTCTCAGCGCAACACAGGTTCTCTGTAAACCATACTCTGCCGGCGTCTTCGTCATCGCCTTTATTGTGCCAACAGTTTATCAAATCAAAGTGCCGTCGTCAACCGTCATATTTACAAATATATCGTTTATTTTTCTCAAAAAATATACCAAATGTATAAAATTTTCTCCGTTTTTTGCCTTTTCTATAATTTATCCTTCTGGAACCCATTCCGATTAATAACTTATAATTATGGCTTTTATAACCGTACATACATATATAAAAATGATACAAATTTCCATATCAAAAGGGAGCGCACATTACGGTGCTCTCCCCTCTGTATCTTCCCGGTATATTTTACATGCCCCTGGAAGTCTTATTTGAATTCATTTTCCGCTTAGAACTTTCCTGCCTGAGCAGCTTCCTGTACGGAAACCGCCACTGCAACGGTGGCACCAACCATCGGGTTGTTGCCCATGCCGATGAGGCCCATCATCTCAACGTGCGCCGGTACGGAAGAAGATCCCGCAAACTGCGCGTCGGAATGCATACGGCCCAGGGTGTCCGTCATACCGTAGGAAGCCGGTCCTGCAGCCATGTTGTCCGGGTGCAGGGTACGTCCCGTTCCGCCGCCGGATGCAACGGAGAAATAGTTCTTCCCTGCCTCGATGCGTTCCTTCTTATAGGTACCTGCTACCGGATGCTGGAAACGCGTCGGGTTCGTGGAGTTTCCGGTGATGGAAATGTCCACGTTCTCCTTCCACATGATCGCAACGCCCTCCGGAACGGAGTTTGCGCCGTAGCAGTTGACCTTTGCTCTCGGACCGTTTGAATATGCGGTTCTGGAGATCTCCTTTACGGTATTGGTATACGGATCATACTCCGTCTCCACGGAAGTGAAGCCGTTGATACGGGAAATAATAACTGCCGCATCCTTTCCAAGACCGTTCAGGATAACGCGGAGCGGGTTCTTACGGACCTTGTTTGCATTGTTTGCAATACCGATCGCCCCCTCTGCCGCCGCGAACGACTCATGACCTGCCAGGAAGCAGAAGCACTCCGTCTCCTCGGACAGAAGCATCTTGCCGAGGTTTCCGTGCCCGAGACCTACCTTACGGTTGTCCGCAACGGATCCCGGAATGCAGAAGGCCTGAAGGCCTTCGCCGATCGCCGCTGCCGCATCCGCTGCATTTCTGCAGCCCTTCTTAATTGCGATTGCCGCGCCCGTAATGTAAGCCCAGCATGCATTCTCAAAGCAGATCGGCTGCACACCCTTTACCATATCGTATACGTTAAGGCCTGCATCTTCCGTGATCTTTCTTGCTTCTTCAATATCCTTAATTCCATATGAGTTAAGGACTTCATTTATCTTATTGATTCTTCTCTCGTATCCTTCGAAAAGTGCCATTTCGTCTCTCCTCCTTAACCCTTATTTCTCGACTTCCTGATCGGTGCGCGGATCGATGATCTTTGCAGCCTCATCCACACGGCCGTACTTACCCTTTGCCTTTTCATAGGCGGTGTTCGGGTCGTCGCCCTTCTTGATGAAGTCGGTCATTTTTCCAAGAGAAACGAATTCGTAGCCGATGATCTGGTCGTTCTCATCGAGTGCGATTCCGGTTACATAGCCCTCTGCCATCTCCAGATAACGCGGACCCTTCTTAAGCGTACCATACATGGTTCCAACCTGGGAGCGGAGACCTTTTCCAAGATCCTCAAGTCCGGCTCCTACAGGAAGTCCG
The DNA here is from genome assembly GCA_030524135.1 of Eubacteriales bacterium. Lineage (GTDB taxonomy): Bacteria > Bacillota > Clostridia > Lachnospirales > Lachnospiraceae > Avilachnospira. Next base: position 13,802 of record JAUNHA010000022.1, on the reverse strand, counting down.
TCATCTGAAAATGCAGACTGGGAACGTCCGTAAGCGATCTGGAGGAACAGCTCGCGCATAGCGGTGTTGATCGCATCGCATACCAGATCCGTGTTAAGCGCCTCCAGTACCGTAAGACCCGGCAGGATCTCCGCTGCCATCGCTGCTGAATGGGTCATGCCCGAGCAGCCGATGGTCTCGACAAGCGCTTCCTGGATGATGCCTTCCTTGATATTAAGCGTCAGCTTGCAGGCACCCTGCTGCGGTGCGCACCAGCCCACACCATGCGTAAGGCCGGAAATATCCTTTACTTCCTTTGCCTGAACCCATTTTCCCTCTTCAGGAATCGGTGCAGCGCCGTGATGTACGCCCTGTGCGACAGGACACATGTGTTCAACTTCCTGTGTGTAAATCATGCGATTTAGCTCCTTTCGATTTATCTTCAACACGAAAAGCCGATGCATGAAAAATACAGGAGCTTTTTTCCCTATACCCTGATGATTTCCGTGCAAACCCGGCTGTTTCTCCATTTATTTTCTCATAAAATAAAAAAAAAGACAAGGGTAAACTTGTCACATTTTTAACAAACAAACCGCCGTCAAAAGAACTGCCGCAGCTCTGCATTCATTCCCGCAGACGAACCAAAAAAAGTGCCTGCGGCATGGCAGGCACCCATATTCCGATGATGCTATCCGGGGCAGTCTCCCCGGCTTATCCTCACGATTCGATGATATACTTCGTCACATCCAACGGAGAGCCGGCCAGATACTGCGCGCCCGCTGATGAGAGCTCCTCCTCGGTTCCAAAGCCATAGAGCACGCCGACCGTCTGCAATCCCAGCTCTGCGGCTGCGGTCATATCGTAGGCCCGGTCGCCTACCATGACGGCATTTTCCGGATCCTTAATATCGTTGGACTTGAGGATATACGCAAGCACATCCCGCTTATTCTTTCTGACGTTGGGCGCTGTGTTCTCCATCATGCCCTCGTCCGTCACCCCTGCAATAAAGCACAGATACGGGCTCAACCCGAAATGCTCGGCAATATCTACTGCCATATGCTCGGGCTTTGCCGTCGCGATCATCAGCTTTTTGCCATGGGCATTGAGCGTCTGCAGCATCTCCAGCACGCCTTCATACGGATGATTTTCGAATTTTCCCTTTGACTCATAATAGTCGTGAAAGATATTCACGGCCCTGTCCGACTCCGCCGCCGTCATACCGTAAGTATCCATGTAGGTATGGCTTAACGGAGGCCCGATTACATTGCGGAAGCCTTCCGGCTTCGGTGCGATGCCCAGTTCTGAAAGTGAATAGCACAGGGCATTGATAATGCCCTCATATGAATCCGTAAGGGTTCCATCCAGATCAAACAGGATGTATTTCTTTTCCATAGTATGCCTTTCTACTGTCAAATGATAGCATGATAGAATCAATATACCACTTTCAAAGCTGTTTTTCAAGTTTTATGTTGATTCGCTCCCATTTTATGCCGAAAAACAGCGTTTCTCTCCCCATTTTCACGATTTATTTCATTTTCCGCCGCCGAATCTGAGGCCATCAGATCAAACAGCCCGCAGTCAAGATATCTGCTCAGATGTTCGATCGTATGCAGGGATACGGATTCATTGCGCCGAAGCCGCATCAAGGTCTCCGCCGAGAGCACGCCCTTTTTTACAAGCTCCGTCCTTCGGATGCCCCTTTCCCGAAGCAAAAGAAACAGTCCGTCATATCTCACCCGCATCCTCCTTTCGCTCAAGGATCTCGGATACATCGCAGGAAAGAATAAGGCAGAGCTTATCCAGAAGCGCCGTTCTTACATAACGGTCCTCTTTCAGCGCGGAAATACACTGCGGAGTAATGCCGTACTCTCTGCGCAGCATGCTCTGGGTGATTCCCCGCTCTTTCAGAAGCACCCATAATTTTTGATAACTGATCATAAAACTCCTGATGTCCGGCAGAAAGTGCCGGTATGATTGTATGATTAAATGTAGAAATAAAAAGCCGGCAGGCTTGCTGCCGCTAAGAGATGAAAACAGATATAAGAATTGTATCTTTCGAATGTATCTTCCAAACGGATAAGAGCCTCTGCTACTCAATTCTTTTCACAGAAGCTCTTATCTCTGACATTCTGCCATTGGACGTTTCCCCTTTCTTTTGGCTTTGAATAATTATCTTTTTTGCCTTTCTCTTTGGCATGTTCTGATGCAGTTCATTGAATTGAGCTTCATCTAAAATAATTATCCGGTTGTCATTTTGCTATTCAGTTTTATCTGGGTCTTAAGGTCTCCTTATTAAGTTCTTCACACTCATTTTTTATGATGAGCTGCTTACCGTTTCTTTAACAATCTGCCAAGCGTCCTGCTGCTGTCCGAGTATTAAGCTCTTATAATTCAGCTTACATTTGATAAATCATTGATTTTCCGGAAGCTTTTGAAGTTTTTATAAGGTCTTCTTAAGTTGTCTTTATAATACCATAAGAACGCGATTCTTTCTATTGGCAATTGTACTAAAATAAATACAATCTTTTTGTTGAAGCTGCTTTCTAATCAATGGTAAGTTCTGCAACCGCCTCACTGACCCAGCCAATTCCCCCCTCAAAGCGGATGCTGAACCACCGGCTGTCCTCTCCTGTGATCTCAGTGCTTCCGGCATATTCATAGATATCGCCTTCTTTTCCGCCTCCGATCACCTCAGATACCGTACCCGGCGCTTCTCTGATATTGCAGTTCTGTATGATCTTTACCGCGCCCATTGCGGCATCCCGTTCAGAGACCGTACCATTGTCATGTACTGCCGTATACTGATATCCCGCAAATGCGGAAATACAAAAAAGAAACAGGCAGAGAACGATGAAAGGCAGCGTAAGGAAAGAACTGCCGCCGCGCCATGAAGTGCGCTCCTGTGTTCTGCTTTCCTTTCCCGCTCTGTTTTCTCTCATTCGTTCTCCTGTCTCTCTTCGTCTCATGCCATACACCCGGACGAAATCAGATCAGGCGAAAGCCGCCCGTTCTGATTCCTTATATCCTGTTTAAACACCCGGACCTGCTGCCTCCGTCTCTGATTCAGCGCCCGGCTCTGCGGCCCCGGGACCGGCAGTATTATTCGTATCTGCAGCGGTACCAGGGTCATTATGACTGCCAGGTCCCTCTGTATTCTGCGTATTCGAAGTATTTCCGGAATCCTCCGGAACATTTCCGCCCGGCACTTCTCCGATCTGTGGGGTCTCTGTGACCGAAGGTCCGTTTCCATGCGGCCCTGTTTCTCCCCCGGCAGCGCCTTCGCCGGCATTTTCACCGGAATGATTCTGTGTCTCTCCCGGTCTCTGTCCGTTCTCCGGGCGATCAGTGTGCGAACCATTTTCCTGACTGTCTTCTGACTGCATCTCATCCTGCTCTGTGGATTCTTCCGGCACTTCCCCGTCTCCCTCCGACGCGTCAGAGCCATTCTCCGTTTCCGTGCTTTCGTCTGTTCCGGTTTCCGTTTCTTCCGCCTCGCCGCTCAGGCTTTCTTCCTGAGATGACTGCGGCTCCGTCTCCTGCGGCGCTGCGGTCTCCGGTTCAGGGGTATGGTAGATCACACCGCCGTCCGTACCGAAATCAGAGAGTACCGTTCCGGCCTCCGTCAGTCCGCTGTCTCTCGCGATCCTGTCGCTGATCTCCTGTACCCGCGCACTTGCCTTATACTCTGTTTCTCCAAATAAAAACTGGTGCAGAAGCTCAACATTGCTTGCAAGCGTCGTCGGTACAACACAGTCAAGCTTACCGATATCCATTGTTTTAAGCGAGAACGGGAAGCCCTTCGTCTCCGTAAGCTGATAGTCTCCGATATTTTTCAGCATCGGTGCAATATCGTCAATTCCGATGCTCGTGGAAACCTCCGGCAAAAGCGCCGCCGCAAGGTTTACGAGTTTTCCGGGATCCGCCTGTTTTGCCTTATCAAGCGCAAGCGACAGGACCTTCCGCTGTCTTGCCGTGCGGTTAAAATCCGTATCGATCAGGCGCAGTCTGCCGTATGCCACCGCCTGCACGCCGTCAAGATGCTGCATGCCCGCATGCGTAAGCTGCACGGAGCCAATTCCTGTCGAATTGACCGTCTCCGTGATAAACGCATTGATAATGGAAAACTCCGCATCGCTGATCTCCAGGTCGACGCCGCCGAGCTCATTGATGCCCTTTGCGACCGCCGCCCAGCTGAAGGTCATATAATCATCGATCTTAATATCGAGGTTTTCCTCGAGCGCCGCAACCGCCTGCGCATGTCCGCCTTCTTCATAGGCTTTGTTGATCTTATTGTACTCGCTGTCGTCATTGACGCGCAGATAGGTATCCCTGTACACGGAAGCAAGTTTCACCTCATGCGTCTTTTTATTGATGTTCACGAGCATGATGACATCTGAACGCGTATTTTTCTCGAGGCTTCCCTCTCTTGAATCCACGCCGAATACAGCGACCGTCCAGTTCTCGCCCTGCAGCAGGTTCTTTCCCACAAAATAAACACCGATCACGAGCAGAACCCCCAGCAGAATCAGAAGCACAGGTTTTCTTTTCCGCCCGCGCCCGACTGCCTTTTTATGCGTTTTCCGCGCTCTCACGGACCTGTCATTCCGCTCTCCGTCATCCCACTGCGTATCAAACTCATCTTCGACATAGCCGTCTCGAAAATCCTCTTCGAAATCCGTTTCCCCTTCCTGCCTGCCGCGCATAATTTCCGCATAAGCGTGTCCGGAGGATCGTTTTGCCCGGCGGCTCCTGCCCGCATCGTAATGTTCCTGTCTCATTTCAAAAACCTCTTGCCTTTAAATCCTGATTTTAAAAAATGCCGCGTTGTATCGCGGCATGTTGTCCACAACGTTCGTGGCTATTATAACGCATTGCGTGGGAAAATCCACAAATGACACTTTTTTTTCAGGCAATCGTAAGGTTCCTTAAAGGCTTCTTAAACGGTTCTTTAAGAAATTGTACGGCGGGGCATTTTTTTATAGATATCCCCGAGGCGTTGAAGTGCCGCCTCCTGTTTTAAGCCTGTTCCAGAAGTCTGGCTTCTCTGGTCAGATATTCCTTTGTTTCCCGGATATAGAGCTCGCCCATTTTGCTCAGCATCTGATTTCTGCGCACGATATAGCCGATCTCCATGCGCGTGAAATCCGCTTTCGCGTTTTCCTTGAACGGCACCGCAAGATACTCCGTTCCGTTTAAGTCTCCGCAGACGATTCCGGAACACAGGGTATACCCGTTCAGCCCCTTCATGAGATTGAGCACGGTCGCACGGTCATTGACCTTTATTGTACGCGCATATTCGCCCGTGCTCAGGAGCTCCTCTGCAAAGTAAAATGAACCGGTACCGCCCTGTTCGAAGGAAAGGCACGGATATGGGGCAAGCTGCTCCAGCGTGATCATCTTTTCCTTTGCCAGCGGATGTCCGTTCCAGAGATAGACATAAGCACTGCAGTCGATCAGATGATGAAATTCGAGATCATTTGACTTGAACAGCTTCATCAGCACATTGCGGTTAAAATCATTGAGATACAGAATGCCGATCTCGCTTCTCAGAGTACTGACATCCTCTATGACCTCTCTGGTCTTCGTCTCACGAATCGCAAACTCATACTCGTCCATGTTGAACTGCTTTACCATTTCCACAAAGGTCTTTACCGCGAAGGTATAGTGCTGTGCCGAAACGCCGAATTTTTTCTTAAGCGTTCCCTGCTCCCCGTATTTGTCAAGGATCGTCTCATACTGATGATAAAGCTGCCTTGCATGCGTGATGAATTCCGTTCCGTCGTTTGTAAGCGTCACGCCTCTGCCGCTCCTGTGGAAGATCTGAATGCCAAGCTCCTCCTCAAGGTCCCGGATCGCGCCGCTTAAGGAAGGCTGGGCGACATAAAGGACCTCCGCCGCCTTGTTGAGGGAGCCGGTTTCCGAAATCGTGATCGCATAATGTATCTGCTGTAATGTCATATCATTCTCCGTTTCTCTTAACTGCATCAGGCTTTTACATGCGTCCTTTTATACAGATAGTTTATCCTAATCCCCGTATCGTCTTTTTGTCAAGGCAAACTTGAATGCCCGCTTCAAATATGGTATCATAAGGCATCGTAAAGGAAGGTAAGTTATGAAAATATCAACCAAGGGCCGTTATGCGCTGCGCATGCTTCTTGACCTCGCAGAGCATCAGAACGAGGGCTATATCGCCTTAAAGGATATTGCAAAGCGTCAGGGAATTTCCAAAAAATATCTCGAGCAGATCGTTCCTGTCCTGAACCGTTCCGATGTGCTTCGGACGAACCGCGGCTTTCAGGGCGGCTATCAGCTTGCAAAGGCGCCGTCTGAATACACGGTGGGAGATATTCTGCGCATGACGGAGGGAAGCCTTGCTCCCGTTGCCTGCCTTGACTGTAAACCAAACCCCTGTGAGCGCTGTGACGACTGTGCCACGCTCCCCGTCTGGGAGGGTCTCTATCAGGTGATCAATGAATATCTGGACGGCATCACGCTGCAGGACATCCTCGACCGGAAAAGGGCAGGGTTTGTGAATGATTTTGTGATCTGAAGATCTGAAGCTTTTTAAACTGGCAGCTATTCCTTTTAAAATAAAGAATCTTTTATGAAAACAGCAGGCCGGGGCAGTGATCCCCTGACCTGCTGTTTTTTACGTTTTATCATGCTTTATTACGTTTTTATCACGAAAACATCGGCGTGGAAAGATACCGCTCTCCGGTATCCGGCAGAAGCGCCACGATCACCTTGCTCTTATTCTCCGGGCGCTTTGCAAGCAGTGCTGCCGCATGCACCGCAGCACCGGAGGAGATGCCCACGAGCAGGCCTTCCTTTCTCGCAAGCTCTCTGCCTGCCGCAAATGCATCCTCACTGTCGATGTCAAGAACCTCATCATATATGGTAGTATCCAGCGTCTCCGGAACAAACCCGGCTCCGATTCCCTGGATCTTATGCGGTCCTGCGGTTCCCTTTGTGAGGACCGGAGAGGTATCAGGCTCTACTGCATAGATCTTAATATCCGGATTTTTGCTCTTCAGATATCCGCCCACACCCGAAAGGGTACCGCCTGTACCGACGCCGGCAACAAAGATGTCGACCTTTCCATCCGTATCCTCCCAGATCTCAGGACCGGTCGTCTCCCGGTGAACCTTCGGGTTCGCCGGATTGGTAAACTGGCTCGGAATAAAGCTTCCCGGCGTCTCCTTTGCAAGCTCCTCCGCCTTTGCGATCGCGCCCGCCATACCTTTCGCTCCCTCTGTCAGCACCAGCTCTGCGCCATATGCCTTCAGCAGGTTGCGCCGCTCCACACTCATCGTCTCGGGCATCGTAAGCACGACACGATATCCTCTGGAGGCTGCCACTGCCGCAAGCCCGATGCCCGTATTTCCGCTCGTCGGTTCAATGATCACCGCTCCCGGCTTTAAAAGCCCCTTTGCCTCCGCGTCATCGATCATCGCCTTCGCGATCCTGTCCTTCACACTTCCCGCCGGGTTAAAATACTCAAGCTTCGCATAGATCTCCGCCGGCAGTTCATGCGCTTCGATATAGTTCGTCAGCTTCAAAAGCGGGGTTCTGCCGATCAGGTCGGTAATTCTGTCGTATGTTTTCATGATCATGTCCTCCTCATTGCGTTCGGTTTTCGTTCTTTGCTTTACATTTCTTATTAAACCTAGTTAATTTATAGGTTTTATAATAGCACCTTTTTTCTCTTTGTCAAGCATCATTTGCAAGCTTCTGGATATTTTTTTTATCTTATAGTATACTAGGCTGACAGCAACCTCCGTCACAGCTTCGACGGACAGTATCTTTGGAAGCGCATTTGCTTTCCATCCTTCAGAAAGGACAGGCAGACACAGCCATGATCTACGCTGACAACGCGGCTACAACCAAAATGAGTAAGGCGGCAATTGAGGCTATGCTTCCTTTTTTTGATACGCTCTACGGAAATCCCGGCAGTCCGCATGAAGCAGGCAGACGCGCACAGGAAGCGCTCTGGCATGCGCGCGAGCAGATCGCCGCCGTCCTTCACTGCAGCGCAAAGCAGATCTATTTCACCTCCGGCGGAAGCGAAGCGGACAATCAGGCGCTCTGCTCCGCAGCCGCGATCGGAGAACGCAGCGGAAAACGGCACATCATATCCACAGCGATCGAGCATCCTGCCGTACTGAAACCTCTGGAGCAGTTAAAAAAACGGGGCTTTGACATCACGCTGCTTCCGGTTCACGCGGATGGCATTGTACGTCCTGCAGAGCTTATTGCAGCCATCCGGCCGGATACGGCACTTGTCTCCGTAATGTATGCGAACAATGAGATCGGTACAATACAGCCCGTTCAGGAGATCGGCGCACTCTGCCGGGAACGCGGCATCCTGTTCCACTCAGACGCGGTGCAGGCTGCAGGCCAGCTTCCGGTCAATATCCCGCGGGATGGAATAGATCTGCTTGCGCTCTCCGCTCACAAGTTTCACGGGCCAAAGGGAATCGGTGTTCTGTACGCCGATGTGAATGCCCCACTGAAAAGCCTGATCCTTGGCGGCGAACAGGAACGCGGCAGGAGGGCCGGGACGGAAAATGTCGCCGCAATCGCCGGCATGGCAGCGGCGCTTGCCGAAGCAAACGCATCTCTTGACCGGTCACACAAACACCTTTCCATCCTGCGGGAACGGATGCTTACGGGACTTCTCGCCATCCCGGGAACACGGATAAACGGCAGCCTCACAAAACGGCTCCCCGGCAACATCAACATTTCCTTCGAGGGCATTGAAGCGGAACTGCTGCTCCTGCTTCTTTCGGAGCACGGGATCTGCGCTTCCTCCGGCTCCGCCTGCGCCTCAGGCTCTATGGAACCGAGCCATGTACTCCTCGCGCTGGGTCTTTCCCCGACGGAAGCCAGAGGCGCACTCCGGCTCACGCTCTCCGGAGAAACGACTGAAGATGAAGCAGACCAGATCGTCTGCGCGGTTTCAGAATGCGTTTCCCGGCTGCGGAACGCATAAGTTCAGGCATATTTTTATCTTTGAGAGGTTACTTATGACAGATCATATAAAAAAACGCGCGCTGATCGCAATGAGCGGCGGCGTGGATTCGAGCGTGGCAGCCTATCTGATGAAAGAACGTGGCTTTGAGTGTATGGGCGTTACCATGAAGCTCTTTACCGATGACGGGGATGAAATGCCCCGCGCGCACAGCTGCTGCTCCCTCGATGATGTGGAGGATGCCAGAAGCGTGGCCTATACGCTCGGCATCCCCTATCATGTATTTAACTTTTCAGAACGGTTTGAGGAAGATGTCATCTGCCGTTTTATCTCGGCGTATGAACAGGGCATCACGCCAAATCCCTGCATCGACTGCAACCGTTATCTGAAATTTGACGGTCTCTACCGCAGGGCAGCCGCCCTGTCCTATGATTATGTGGTCACAGGGCATTATGCCGTAATCGTGCAGGATGAAAACAGCGGCCGCTATCTCCTGAAAAAAGCAGCAGATGATACGAAGGACCAGAGCTATGTGCTGTATACGCTGACACAGGATCAGCTGGCGCATACCCTGTTTCCGCTCGGCGGCATGGAAAAGACCCATGCCCGCGAAATTGCCGAGGCACAGGGTTTCATCAATGCCCGCAAGCACGACAGTCAGGATATCTGCTTCGTGACGGACGGGGATTATGCGGGTTTTATTGAGAAACGCACGGGAAAGAACTTCCCTGAAGGTGATTTTATTGACCGGGATGGCCGAGTGCTCGGACGGCACCGCGGCATCATCCATTATACGATCGGTCAGAGGCGGGGGCTCGGGCTTGCCGTACCGGAGCCGCTGTACGTCTGTGCCATCGATCCGGTCCGCAATACGGTCACGCTCTCTCCCGAAAGCGGTCTGTATTCAGACAGCCTGACCGCACACGGCATTAATCTGATCTCTGTTCCCCGGATCGAAGGAGAAATGCGCGTAAAAGCAAAGATTCGTTACCGTCAGAAAGAACAGTGGGCCACCGTTACACAGCCGGATGCCGATACGCTGCATGTACGCTTTGACGAGCCGCAGCGCGCCGTCACAAAGGGTCAGTCAGTCGTTCTCTATGACGGCGATACGGTCGTCGGCGGCGGCACGATCTCCTGACGCCGTTATGCAGGATCAGGTCTCGTATCCCAGTATCATATCAAATGCCACGCGGTATCCCTTTTTCAGGGATGCCGTTTCTACATATTCCTCCCGCGTGTGCGCGCCCTGACCCTCATAGCAGCCGACGCATACGCTGGGGATCCCCAGGGACAACGGAATATTGCAGTCGGTGGAGCCGGCTCCCGTCACGGGCACTTTGCCTGTTGCAGCCTTGACTGCGGAGACCGCCCGGCGTACAAGCCGTTTTTCCCCTGCTTCATCCACCGCGCATCCGCAGGGTCTCTCGCCAAGCAGTTCCCTGCTGATTTTCACCTCTCTCCGCGCTTCCTCTTCCAGAACCTCCGCAAAGCGCTCTTCCATATAATCCAGATAAGCGGCCGTATCGGACCGGTACTCATACAGCATTTCCGCATGCTGGGCGATCGTATTTACGGATGTGCCGCCTGTAATGGTTCCGACGTTGTAGGTTGTATGCCCTTTTTTCGGAACCTCTATGTGGTAGAGCTTCTGAATGATGCCCGACAGCTTTTCGATCGCATTATCCGCACCGAAGTTTCCGAAAGAATGCCCGCCTTTTGTATCCACGCTCACCCGGTAGCGTCTCGAACCGACAGCCCGGTTGACAATGTGGCCGAAGCAGGCGTCAAAGGTACAAAAGCTGCAGATTCTCGAACCGTAGGCCCGGCAGATCTCCCTCGTGCCGCGCAGATTTCCAAGCCCCTCTTCTCCGGTGTTGCATACGAGCAGAAGACCGGAGGCATCTTTTGGACGGAGCCGTTTCCATTCACCGCCCTCACGGTGCGCTGCAATATATTTTGCCACAAGCAGCAGGCAGACCAGGCAGGCTGTATCATCTCCCACGCCCGGGCAGTAAATTCTGCCGTCTTCCTCTCTGAGCGGCAACTCCGTCTCATCCGGGAATACAACGTCCATATGCGCCGCAAATACTTCAAGCGGACCGTCGCCTTCCGCATCAACCGGGTAGATCACATTCAGCGCATCATCACAGTACACCCCCTCCGCGCCCTGTGCCTTCAGCCATTCCATACAAAAACGCGCACGCTTCTCCTCCCTGTTCGAAGGGGCAGGAATACGTGCGAGCTCTTTTAAAAGCGCAAGCGCTTCCGCCTCATGCTCTTTGATATATTGTTCTATTTCCTTATTCAGCATACCGATCTCCATTCCTTCCCTGCTACCGCCTGAAATCAGAAACATCATATCACATTTGCCGCTGTATGTGCTATAATCACAGCAATAAATTATACACAGAAAGGCATACTTATGTTTCCGATCATTGATATGCACTGCGATACCGTTGCCGTTCTGAACGGGTGGCACGCCTCCGGGAAAAACGGAGCGCGCAGGAACACGGGACTTCGCGAAAACAGTCTGCACGTCGACCTTCTCAGGATGAAATCCGCAGGTTATATGTGCCAGAGCTTTGCACTCTATACCGACCTTGAAGAAATAAAGGCCGCCGGCGAAACACCATTCGCGCACGTCCTCGCGCTTTCCGATACCTTCGACCGGGAAGTCGGGAAAAACAGCGATCTGATCCGTCCGGCAGTCTCAGCCTCCCAGATCGAGGAAAATTTCAGAGAGGGATATCTCTCCGCCTTGAAAACTGTCGAAGAAGGCGGCGTCTACGAAGGAAGTCTGGACCATCTCCATGAGCTTTACCGGAGAGGCGTCAGGAAATCCACACTTACCTGGAATTATGAAAATGAACTCGGCTTTCCGAATCCGCCTGCAAAAGCCGCTGCCGTCCATGTCACGCCGGAAAGCAGGCTTGACCTTGTGAACGGTCTTACACCTGTTGGAATCTCATTTGTAGAGGAAATGGAGCGCATCGGCATGCTCATCGATATTTCCCACCTGAATGACGCCGGAATCCGTGACGTATTCCTCCACACCAGATCGGATACGCCCGTGATCGCAAGCCATTCCAATGCCAGAGGGCAGGCATTTCATCCCAGAAACCTGAGCGATGAGATGCTCCGGCAGATCGCTGAGCGCGGCGGTGTCTGCGGTATTAACTTTTATGCCGCATTTTTAACGGAGGACCGGAATGTGCTCTCCCAGAGCACAGGATATCAAAGCCGCATTGAGGATATGATCGCGCATATCCGATACATCGAAAAAACAGCCGGCCTCGATATCATTGGTCTCGGAACGGACTTTGACGGAATTGGAGACAGACTTGAGATCAATGGCGCCGGAGAGATGCAGAAGCTGGCTGACGGTATGCACAGAGCCGGTTTCTCTGATGACGAGATCGAAAAGGTATTTTATAAAAACGTGCTGCGGGTCTACCGCACCGTGCTCGGCTGATCCGCAGGAGCCCGGAAACAATAAACACCGAAACGGCATCAAAAAAGGATGCGCCGCATGATCAGTTCATGACAGCACATCCTTTTTGATTGTTGTTATCTGTTATCAGTCCTTCTTTTCCTCAGCCGGAAGCTCGCTCGTGCAGTGGCTGCATCTGCATGCATCGATCGGGATCTCAGACTTGCAGAACGGGCAGATCTTTGTGGTCGGAGCAGCCGGAGCCTCTTCCTTATGACCGATCGCCATCGCCTTGTTGATTGCCTTCAGGATGCAGAACAGTGCAAATGCCTTGATCAGGAAGTCGATCACGTTAGATACAAAAGCGGAGCCGAAGCCCATCCACTCCTGCAGGCTGTAGATATTAGCCCCTGATACGATATTCAGGATCGGCTGGATAAAATTATCAGACAGGGATGTAACCAGTCCCGAGAATGCAGTCGCGATAAATGCACCGACTGCCATATCCAGCATGTTGCCCTTCATGGCAAACGACTTAAACTCTTCAATAAATGCCTTCATAAAAGCTTTTCACTCTAAACAGGTCAGTATTTTTTAACCTGTTCCCTTTCCTTTTGTATTTTTCCATCCGGGAGTATACCATATTTTGTAGTTCAGCACAAGTATGTGATTTTTGCAAATTTGATATAAATAAATGCCTGAAACGGCTATAAATAAAGCTGTACAACTCTGTACAGCTTTTTGGTTTACATAATAATAGCGGAAAACCCCGTAAAATAAGGATTTTCCGCCAAAATCACGACTGCCGGCAACCGGGGTCGAACCGGTACGAGCATTACTGCTCATGGGATTTTAAGTCCCAGGCGTCTACCAATTCCGCCATGCCGGCATATTGAATTATGCCAGTTCTTTCCGCTTCTGTCGGGCTCTTATACACAGTCCCGGAGTGTCCGGAGCTTCTTTTGCAACCATTTTTTACTCTTTCAAGCAAAAAATGGTTCCTCAGGGACTCGAACCCGGGACCGACCGGTTATGAGCCGGTTGCTCTAACCAACTGAGCTAAGGAACCATCAAAGCCGATAGGGGGACTCGAACCCTCAACCTGCTGATTACAAATCAGCTGCTCTGCCAATTGAGCCATATCGGCAATTGCGCCTCGCGGCATGTGCTGTCTTTCGTTTCTGACAGCTTTTATATTATACGGAAACCTTTCGTTTTTGTCAATCAGTTTTCGCAGGGCTTTGAACAGTCTTTAAACAGCTCTTTACTTTTCCCCTCATTTTGCTTATGATACAGATGCAGGTGATCTGTAAAAAGAAACCTCCATGCGCTGCAATACAACGCATAATCAATGAAAGGAGCTTTTAACATGAAAGAAATTACCATGATGATTTTAAATGACTGCCCGCACTGCAAGAG
>JAUNHA010000075.1 GCA_030524135.1 Eubacteriales bacterium | reverse complement strand
CTTGTATCCTGCCGTGATTTTCTGAATCAGCCTGGCATTGCAACGATGCATGCGTGATCCGGGTCATCAATCCGTCAAGAGTCCTTCTTCTTTAAGGAAATTATGCGCAACGTCAGCAGGATCTTTTCCGTCAATGTCAACCGCTGCATTCATGGAAGCCATTTTCTGCTCGTCGATTTTTCCATCGAGCTTTGACAAAAGTGCTGCAAGTTCCTTGTCGGAGGAAAGGAGCTGATTGTCGGCAAAATTGACCGCATAGTAGGGTGGGAAAAAGGAAAGATCGTCCTCTAGCGGTGTCAGGTTCAGTTTTGCCAACAGCCCGTCCGTAGAAAAGGCGTCTATCACATCCACTTCGTCTGCCTCGATTGCATCGTAGCGCAGGCTTGCGTCCAGACCGGAAACCGATTTGAAGTTTGCCTGATATTTCTGTTCGAGGAGGGGCAGACAGTCTTCCCTCTGGATGAATTCTACCGTGCAGCCGAGCCTGAGCTTCGGTGATTGCCGGATAAGGTCGGACAGCTTTTCCAGTCCGTATTTTTGGGCGACTTCCGGTTTTACACTCATGACATAGGTGTTGTTGAAGCCAAGCGGGTTGGATGTAGCAATATTATAATTTTCAAGCATCAGCTTATGCACTGTCTGATAAACGCGGTCTTTATCCGTATCCATTGGCTGCCCGAGCAGATTCATGAGCGCCGTCCCTGTGTATTCAACAAACATGTCAATGTCTCCGTTTTGCAGCGCATCAAAGCAGACGGCTGCGCCGGAGAGCCCGAACTTTCGCTCGACCTGATAGTCTGTATTTGCTTCGATCAGCTCAGCATACAGGTTTCCAAGCAGAATGGATTCGGTAAAATTCGAAGAACCGACAACCAGTTTTCTGTCGCTGACAGGAGCCTCACCCGTCTGCCCGGCTTCTCCGGAAGCTGCCGCAGGCGCAATGCTTTTTATATAACCGAAGAGAGAAACAAAAACCATGGCTGCACAGAGAAGAAAAGCCATGGTTTTTCTTCTTTGTCTAACTGTTTTGCTCAGATTTCTGATCTGTGACGGCGGAAGCAGTCCCTCACTTGTGAGAGCCCGTTCTACAAGTCCAAGCAGGAAATCAAGACCGAGTGCCATTACGGAAGAAGCAACAGCGCCCATCAGAATCATCGGGTAATTGCGGGAATTCATGCCAAGTACGATGAACCAGCCAAGTCCGTTTGCACCGGCAAAAGCAGCGATCGTCATGGTACCAACGGCCGCGACTGCTGCGATACGGATCCCGGACATGATATATGGAAAGGCCATTGGCAGCTCAATGCGGAAAAGCTGCTGTACCCGGGTCATTCCAATGCCGCGCGCTACCTCCAAAGACTGTGGCGAGATACTTGCGATACCTGTATAAGTGTTCTTAAGAATTGGAAGAAACGCATAGACAAAAACCATAAATACTGCCAGTTTTTCCCCGATTCCAAAGAAGGGAATACCGAGACCCAGAAGTGCCATGCATGGAATTGACTGCATAACGTTTGCAATTCCGATGATGACTGAGGCAAGTTTTTTTCTGTGTGTGATCGCAATGCCCAGCGGTACGGCAAGGAGCAGTGCAAGGATAACTGAAAGACCGGTCATGGACAGGTGACGCAGAAATTCTTCTGTCAGTTCGTCCCATTTTTCCGGATAAATCCGAAGATAATCCATTAATGTATCATGCATGAATCAATACCTCCTGCAGATTCGAAAGTTATTTTTATTTATTTTATTTCTGCTGCCCGTTCAGGTACGAATTGTCTGCTCATGGTCGCAAGCAGGCTGCTTTTTGTAAGGTAACCGAGCACTGTTCTGTCATCCGATATGACCGGTATAATGCCTGAGCTGTCATAATCGATCGTCGAAATGATTTTCTGCAGTGTTGTGTCCTGATGAACTGTCGTACAGTCCGAAATGCAGAAGCTGTCTACTTTTTTTGACGAATCTTTTTCATCCATCAGAGCCTGAATGCGAACGAGCCCGAGCAGGCGGTTCTTTTCATCGGTGAGCAGCAGACTGTCGATTCCGTACTGACGCATGATCGTAAGTGCCTGAAGTACGGTACGTCCCCGGTTGATGGACAGCGGACGCAGCCGCATGATGTCCGCCGCACGGATGTATTCCGGATTGGCCCAAAGGCGGTTTTTTCCAATAAAATCCTGGACATACTGGTTGCTTGGATGCTTCAGAATGTTTTCAGGAATATCACACTGTGCAATGCGTCCGTTCT
Source organism: Eubacteriales bacterium (assembly GCA_030524135.1). Taxonomy (GTDB): domain Bacteria; phylum Bacillota; class Clostridia; order Lachnospirales; family Lachnospiraceae; genus Avilachnospira. Next base: position 2,212 of record JAUNHA010000075.1, on the reverse strand, counting down.
GAATGATGCAGATGCGGTCCGCCAGTTTGATTGCTTCGTCCATATCATGCGTGACAAAAACAATTGTTTTTCCGGTTGTTCTTTGCAGGTCATGAATTTCTGCCTGTAATTCCGTTCTGGTCACCGGATCCAGCGCGGAAAATGGCTCGTCCATCAGCACGATCGGAGGATCGGCGGCAAATGCTCTTGCAATACCGACACGCTGCTGCTGTCCGCCCGAGAGCTGGGAAGGATAGCGGTTGCGGTAAACCTGCGGCTCCAGATTGACCAGATGCATCATTTCATCAATCCGTGCATCGATCCTTTCCTTCGGATACTTCGCAATTTCAAGTGTCAGTGCGATGTTTTCTTCAATCGAAAGATGAGGAAACAGACCGCCGTTTTGCACTACATAGCCGATCAGATTTGGCAGTTCTCCTGCGCGTATCGAAGTCACGGAACGCTTGTTGATCGTGAGGCTTCCGCTCTTTATGGGATTTAATTTGTTGATGCTCTTCAGCAGGGTTGTTTTTCCGCATCCGCTGGATCCGATCAGGACAAAAAATTCACTATCCCGGATCGTCAGATCGATATTTGTAAGAATCGTTTTATTTTGGTAAGCAATATAAAGATTTTGAAATACAATCATAAATGCTGGCCTCCGTTTATACTGCAGACATCCCAAAAGATATCTGTTTCGTTATTTGAAACCGGTTGCTTTCAGACGGTTTCTTTGTGCCTTAAACTTGATATGTCGTCTGATGCCTGCTAGTTTAGCGCTTTTAAGATTAAGATCGTATAAAGTTTTTGGCTTTTGCCTTAATGCTGTATTTAAAAAGAGCATCCTTTGCCGGTTTGGTTTTATCAGAAACCGGCCTTAAGGATGCTCGAACTGCTTTTATTCAGTTTGGTTTATTTTCTATATCCGCATTTCGGACATACGCCATTTTCATCAAGCTCGATGCCGCACAGCGGGCAGCGTACCCGTTCCTTCTGCGGCGGATATACTTCAGATGCTCCGTTTACACCGCTGGTAAAGGTGATCTTTACGATGTTCAGCTTATCCTTCAGAAGTGAATGGACGATCCTGATCATCCCTTCTACGGTCATGGTTTCCTTTGTGACGATCAGGCGGCACTCCGGATATGCGGTCGCAAGCTCGGTTTTGAAGGCCGGGCCTTTTTGTTTGTTGGTCGGAGCTCCGTCCCTGATTCCCTGCTCTTCATATACCTTAAGAATTGCCGGCAGGAGCGGATCGTCCTCCCTCAGGATCAGTGCATGATCAAAATTCTGAAGCACCTCCCATGCGGTTTTTTTGATCTCGTTGCAGGGGAATACCATGTTAACGCCCTTTTCTATGGTGTCCTCTACCTCGATCGTAAGAATGCCTGTATGCCCGTGGAGATATTGTGCCTCTCCCTTAAATCCATAAAATCTGTGTGCATACTGCAGGTCCAGTGTTGTAAAACTTCTCATATAATATATCTCCCTTCAAATGATACCTTCAAAATGATATTTACATGCATCTCTGCCTGTGATACTATCATATTACACAGAAAAATATATTTATAGCAATTTAATACAAATTAATAGTACGATCGTATTTGTATCAGAAAAAAGGAGGGAGAGATGAGCAGAGACCTGTTTTCAGAGGAAATCCTTGCGGATAAGAACAGCCATATTCTTGCACACTGGCATGAGGGAATTGAATTGCTCTATATAAAAGAGGGCGCGCTCTGCTGTCTGCTCCAGGGGAAGGAATTTAAGCTTGCGGAGGGAACCTTATGTATTATTAATCAGAAGCGGGTTCACAGAATTTACTGCAGAGAGGAAGGTGACTGCGTTTTTCAGAGACTTATGCTTGATCCTGAGCTGTTTACCGGCGACAGGCAGATCTGCCGCAAATACATAGATCCGGTTCTTTCTGACGAACGTTTTTCCCATATCATTGCACCGGCGAAGCGGACGGCCGTACGGGAGATCGTCAATCTCATGAATTCGATCGGAGATCTGGAGCGTCTTAAGCCGGACGCGTATGAGCTTGTTGTCATTGCATGTCTGCATATGATTTTTCAAAAGCTGTTTATCCTTTATCAGGAATCAATCGGCGCCGCGGCCTCCGTGATCAATACAGATACGGTCTTATTCCGCAAAATGGCAGATTTTATTTACAGAAGCTATGCTGAAAAGCTTACACTGGACGAAATTGCCGCAAACGGGAATATCAGCAGGA
>JAUNHA010000021.1 GCA_030524135.1 Eubacteriales bacterium | reverse complement strand
TTTTATCCATTGGTTTTTACTCTTTCCGTTCTCCGGTATTCGGTTTTGAAGGTACTTGAAGCAGTCCACTAAGGACTGCTTTTTTCATGAAAAAACGGTTGACAGTAGTATGGCTTTCCGTTATAATATTGTCCTGTCGATATCACGTGCCTCAATAGCTCAGTTGGTTAGAGCATCTGACTGTTAATCAGGGGGTCCTAGGTTCAAGTCCTAGTTGGGGCGTAAATAAACTTCTGCGTAAGCAGAAGTTTTTTGATTCTGGAATTCCAAAAGTATGTAAAAAACGAAATGACTTCGTTTTTTTAGGTCGGAGAAAAAGCCTTATTAAGCGAAGTGACTTCGTTTTTATATGAAAAAAGACATGTCAGACAGGGAAATCCTTGTCAGTCATGTCTTTGCTTACGTTTCCGGCGGGAATCGAACCCACATCATCAGCTCCGGAGGCTAACGTTCTATCCGTTGAACTACGGAAACAACGTATGGATTATATCAAATCGTCCCTTCTTTTGCAAGCTTAAATTCTTTCTCCTTGTAAGCTCTTTTCCAATATGATATAATTTTATGAGTTTTTTTGTTTTCAATTGCGTACAGGAGGGATTATGCACCCTGCGGGGATCATGTTGGCTGTTTTGCTGTTAGCTGTGCTGCTGGCGCTCTTTCGGAGCGAATGGGAAAAGCGCAGTCTCAGCGTGGAAACCTATGAGATCAGAACGGATAAACTGCGCGAGGGAGCACGCTTTGTGTTTCTGACGGATATGCACAGTGCTTCTTTTGGAGAGAATAATTGTGAGCTTCTCCATCGCATTGACGGGCTTTCACCGGATGCGGTTCTGATCGGCGGGGATATGATCACCTGCGGAAAGCGTACACCGGTGCCTCCGAAAACAGACGTCTGCCTGCATTTGCTGGAACAGCTGTCAGAGCGGTATCGTATTTATTATGCGGAGGGCAATCATGAAACCCGCATGAAGGAACGCTTTCCGGATACCTATAAGATGTTCACGGATCATCTGATGCAGCTCGGCGTAGAATATCTCTGCAATGATACAGAGATTTTTGACACGGAGGACCTGATCGAGGACGAAGAGGATGATATCGTGCTCAGCGGCGTGAGCCTTGAACAGAAGTTTTTTAATGCGTTAAAGCCGGGGTTCGGCAGGCGGGAAGCGATGCCGGACGGATATCTTGAACAAAAGATCGGAACGCCGGATAAGTGGAAGTTTAATATTCTTCTGCTGCATTCTCCGCTGTATTTTCAGGAGGCCTGCGCCTGGGGCGCAGATCTGGTGCTTTCAGGCCATTTTCACGGAGGAACGATCCGCCTTCCATTTGTCGGCGGCGTGATGACTCCGCAGTACCAGTTTTTTATCCGGCAATGCGCGGGCAGATTTGACTGCGAACATGCTTCCATGATCGTGAGCAGAGGGCTTGGAACGCATTCGATCCGCATCCGGTTTAATAATCTTCCGGAGATCTCATTGATCAAGGTCATCCCGGATATCGTATAACATATATTTTATAAGGGGCTTATACATGGAACAGCCGGTCTACCGCCTGGAAAAACTGAATTTTAACGGCCCGCTTGATCTTTTGCTGCACCTGCTGGAAAAAAACAAGGTCGATATCTATGATATCCCAATCTCTGAGATCACGGTGCAGTACATGGAATATGTACAGCAGCTTGAAGAGGACGATCTGGAGATCGTCTCTGACTTTCTCGTGATGGCGGCGACCTTGCTTGAGATCAAGGCAAAGATGCTTCTGCCGAAGGAAAAGACTGAAGAAGAGGAAGAGGCAGATCCGCGTGCCGAGCTTGTTGCAAGGCTGCTTGAATACAAACGCTTTAAATACATCGCAGAGGAGCTCTGCGGTTATGAGGACAGGGCTTCCTTTTTCCTATACGGCGGGGAGCAGATCCCGGAGGAGGTGAAAAACTATATTCCTCCGGTGGATCTGGACGCGCTGTTTGGGGGCGTGACGCTTTCCGATCTGCAGCGGGTATTTCGCGAGGTCATGGCGAGACGGGAAGAAAAGGTCGACAGGGTCCGTTCAAACTTCGGCGTGATCCGGAGGGACCGGGTCTCGTTGTCTGCGCGGATCGGATCAGTGCTTCGCTATACCAGAAAATACCGGCGCTATTCGTTCCGGGAAATGCTTTCCGAAGCGCATGAACGCATGGATGTCGTCGTGACATTTCTTGCGATTCTGGAGCTTATGAAGATGGGAAAGATAGAGGTGACGCAGTCATCGGCATTTGCAGATATCGAGGTGCAGGCGACGGATACGGCGGATACGGAAGAGGGACTGGATCTCAGTTCAATAGAGGATAATTGATGGAGACAGATTTTCAGGAGATCAGGGAAAAACAGGAACAGCAGGAACAGCTTTTTCCGGAGCTGCAGGCAGATAAGAATGCGGCACGGCGCCTTGAGGAGATCGTGGAGGCGGTGCTGTTTGCAATGGGAGGGACCGTAGAGGGACCGGCGCTTGCAAAGGCATGCGGATGCGATACGAAAATGGCAAGAAAGGCTGCAAGGAATCTTATGAAGCGGCTCTCAGACGAGGACGGGGCGCTTCTGGTGCGTGAATATGACGGTAGCTTTCAGTTATGCAGCAATCCGCGCTATTATTCCAATCTGATCCGCCTCGTATCGGTGCCGAAAAAACCGGTGCTCACCGATGTGGTCATGGAAACGCTTGCAATCATCGCTTTTAAAAATCCTGCGACTAAAATGGATATCGAGCGCATTCGCGGCGTAAAATCAGATCATGCGGTGAACAGGCTGATCGAGTACGGTCTGATTGAGGAGACCGGTCGTCTGGATGCGCCGGGAAGGCCGGCTCTGTTTGCGCCGACGGATGCCTTTTACAGACGCTTTGGCGTAAGCAGCAGGGAGGAGCTTCCGGATGCAGGCGAGGTGCAGAAGGAAGAGTTTATGGATGAGGTGCAGATCGAACTTAAGGATGTGCTGGAAGATGGCGTGGTGATCGAGGAACGCCCTTCAGAAGAGACAGAACAGACAGAAGAGACGAAAAAGTAAGCAGCTTAAGATGTGCGGAACTGCCGCACGATATCGACTGGAAAAGAGGAAAGAATGGAACGGATTGCAAAATTTTCACCGGTGACAGAAGCGAGATGGATTAAGGACTGGTGCGGCGCGTTTGAAGGAACAGAGCTCGGGGCAGAGGGACTTCGCGTACAGGCGGAAACGCTTTACAGGGAGCTGAAAATTCCGAAGCGCGCAACGGCAGGATCCGCGGGCTATGATTTTTATACGCCGGTCGACGTATGCCTGAAACCGGGAGAAAGCATTAAGATTCCCACGGGCATGCGCGTGGAGATGAGCGACGGCTGGGTGCTTCTGATCGTACCGAGAAGCTCGCTTGGATTCAAGTATAAGCTGGAACTCAATAACACCGTGGGCGTGATCGACAGCGATTATTATTACTCCGATAATGAGGGGCATATTTTTATCAAGATCATAAATTCCAATCCGGAAGGAAAGACCGTAGAGATCAAAGCGGGTCAGGCGTTTGCACAGGGAATTTTTGTTATGTATGGCATTACGGAAGACGATGACTGCGCTTCTCTTAGAAACGGCGGTTTCGGCAGTACGGATGTGGTGAGATAAGGAATATCAGAGGAAATGAAAAAAACGAACGATCCGAAACGTGCGGAAAACGGCGGCAGAAAGCATCCCCCGGTGCGGATGCTTTTGGGAATCGCCCTGTGCGCGCTGCTTTCGGGCTGCGGAAGACAGATGAATAAGTATGAGCTTCGGGACCTCGGGATAGAAGCGATGCGCGCGGGAGATTATGAGGGCGCAAAGCAGCGGTTTGCCGAGGCGCTCGAGGCATCGAACGGACAGGTTTCCGAGCTTCAGTATGATATTGTAAAATATCGTGCGGAATGCGAGGTGCGCCTCAATCAGTTTGAGGATGCAAGACACAGCTATGAGGTGCTTTCCGAACTCGACAAAAATGCTGATAATCAGTGGCATTACCAGGAGATCCTTGCGGAGATCACGGGGATCGACCGGCTCTCCGAGGCGGCAGAACTGATGGAAGCGGGATCCTACCAGGAGGCATATGACAGTCTGGAGTTGCTTTCTGATCTGAACGGAGGCATGGTCGGAAGGACTGCGTATTTTAACCGGGCTGTCTGCCTTGAATATCTGGGACGTTTTTCGGAGGCGGAAGATGCCTTTGATGCCTATCTGAATCAGTATGCGGATGATGAAGCCGCGCAGAAAGAACTCGATTTTTTGAAAACGCGATAACATGGGATACTTTCATTCCGCTTTTTTATGTGCTACAATAAAAAACAGTGAATCAAACGAGCCGGGCCCGCAGGGCGAAGGGCAGAAATGATTTGTGGGGAGGAAACACAAATGAACACACTTGATACACAATGCGTAAACGCAGTCAGAATCCTGTCAGTGGATGCGGTACAGAAGGCCAATTCCGGGCACCCGGGCATCTGCCTCGGCGCAGCGCCGATCGGCTATGAGCTCTGGGCGCATCACATGAACCATAATCCGGAACATTCTGACTGGATCAACAGAGACAGATTTATTCTTTCAGCAGGACATGGTTCCGCAATGCTTTATTCGCTCCTGCATCTGTTTGGCTACGGCCTGACCAGAGAAGATATGATGCAGTTCCGTCAGCTTGGCTCTCTTACACCGGGACATCCGGAGTACGGCCATACGACAGGCGTTGAAGCCACGACCGGACCGCTCGGAGCAGGCACTGCGATGGCTGTCGGCATGGCGATGGCGGAAGCGCATATGGCAGCCGTATTTAACAAAGACGGCTATCCGGTGATCGATCATTATACCTTCGTGCTTGGCGGCGACGGCTGCATGCAGGAGGGCATCAACTATGAGGCATTCTCCCATGCGGGCACGCTGGGGCTTTCAAAGCTGATCGTGCTTTACGACTGCAACAATATCACGATTGAAGGCAGCACGGATCTCGCATTTACCGAGGATGTTTCTGCGCGTATGGCAGCATTTGGCTTCCAGGTGCTTGAAGTGGCTGACGGAAATGATCTTGATGCCCTTGGAAAGGCAATCGAGGAAGCAAAAGCCGACAAGACCAGACCATCCTTCATCAAGATTCACACGCATATCGGTTATGCCTCCGCAAAGCAGGACAGCGCGTCCTCGCACGGCGAGCCGCTTGGTGAGGAAAATATAAAGGCACTCCGTGAAAATCTCGGCTGGGCATCCCAGGAGGCTTTTGCGGTTCCGGACGAGGTCTATGCGCACTGTAAGGAAGCAACAGATGCTGGCCGTGCGGCGGAAGAGAAGTGGAATGCGATGTTTGCAGAGTATGCTGCAAAGTATCCGGAGTTAAAGGCGCTCTGGGATCAGTATTTCGATGAAAATGCCGCGGAAAAGCTCTGGAATGACGAAAAGCTCTGGGAAGTTCCGGATAAGGCGGTCGCAACGAGAGCCGTTTCCGGCGATGTGATCGGAAAGGTGAAGGATCTGCTTCCGAATCTGATCGGCGGTTCCGCTGACCTCGCACCGTCCAACAAGACCTATATGAAGGATGAGGGCGATTTTGATAAGGATAATTACGGCGGCAGAAATCTCCATTACGGCATTCGCGAGCTCTGCATGACGGCTGAGCTCAACGGTATCCTGCTGCATGGAGGTCTTAAGGGCTTCTGTTCGACCTTCTTCGTATTCAGTGATTATATGAAGCCGATGATCAGGCTGGCTGCGCTGATGAAGCTTCCGGCAATCTATGTACTGACACACGACAGCATCGGTGTCGGTGAAGACGGCCCGACGCATGAGCCGATCGAGCAGGCGGCTATGCTCCGTGCGACACCGGGCGTGCATCTGTTCCGTCCGGCGGATTATACGGAGACGGCGGCTGCATGGTATGCGGCGCTTACTTCAAAGGAGCATCCGACGGCGCTTGCGCTTTCCAGACAGAATCTGCCGCAGCTTGCGGGATCCTGCCGTGAGGGCGCACTGAAGGGCGCATACATCATTGCCGATTCGAAGAAGGAGACACCGGATGCGATCCTGATGGCTTCCGGCTCTGAGGTTTCCCTCTGCCTTGAGGCAAAGGAGGCGCTCGCTGCGGAAGGCGTGGATGTCAGGGTTGTTTCCGTTCCGTGCATGGATCTCTTCGAGTATCAGGATGCGGAATATAAGGAAAAGGTACTTCCGAAGGCAGTCAGAAAGCGTGTTGCGGTAGAAGCGCTCAGCGACTTCGGATGGGGGAAGTATGTCGGCCTTGACGGCGCGTATGTGACGATGCATGGCTTCGGCGCATCTGCACCGGCGGCAAAACTGTTTGATAAGTTTGGATTTACCGTGGAAAAGGTAGCAGAGACTGTAAAGTCTGTACTATAAAGAAAGATTGGGGAGGAATTATATTATGAAGGCTTATGATGTTCAGGCCAAGAAGGAAATCGAAGTAAATGAGGACGAGCTTGTAAAGTTCATTGATTCAAATCGTCAGGTCGATCTGGTATTTGACAAGCCGCGTACGGATGCGGACGGATATCTTACCTGGGATCGCGAGAACTGGCTTCTCGTCAAGGAAGGCAAGTATCAGCGCAACTATTTTCTCGGAGACCGTGCGCTGCGTGACTATACGCACCACAACATTTATGATCTGAGAAACTCCTTCTTCCCGGAAGAAGCTGTAAAGATCGAAATCAACTAAGGATTACGGCAAAATACAAATGAAGCGATGTAACTGTTCCAGGAAGCGGTCCGGCATCATGCCGGAGCTTCCCTGCGGGAGCGGAAACATCGCTTCCTTTTTGATTTTCATTTTGGTTTTTCCTGCGGGTCTTTCTTTTCAGAGCTTCGGTTATCTGCTATAATAGACAAACTGAGAGCAGAGGACAGCTTGTAAGGAAGACGGGAGAAAATAAATATGCTTTTGGCAATCGATATGGGAAACTCCAACATCAAGATCGGTGTTGTGAAGGATGAGGAACATATTATAGAAGAACGCGTTACGACGGCGCGGGATAAGACAAGCATGGAGTATGCGATGGATATCATGGCCATTCTTACCTTCCATGGCATTGATAAGGCGCTGATCGAAGGCGCGATCCTTTCCTCTGTCGTACCGCCGCTCACAGGGACGCTCTCCTCGGCGGTCCGGAAGGTGTTGGGGAAGCAGCCGATGATCGTATCAAACAGGCTGAAGATGCATATCCGCCTGGACGCGATGCAGTATCCGGAGAAAATCGGCGCGGATCTGCTTGCAGGGCTCGAGGCGGCATATCTGCATTACAGTGAACCGGTCATTGTGGTAAATATGGGTACGGCAACGACGATCACGGTGCTTGCGCGCGACAGACGCTATCTTGGCGGCGTGATTCTGCCGGGACTTAAGGTCTCCCTCGGATCGTTGTCTGCAAATACGGCGCAGCTCCCGTCCATCAGCCTGGAAAGCCCGGGCAGAGTGATCGCAAATGAGACGGTCGAATGTATGCGGAGCGGTATTCTGTACGGAAATGCCGGACAGATCGACGGCATCATCAGCCGTATGGAGGAGGAGCTTGGAGAGCGCTGCAGCGTTGTTGCGACGGGCGGGCTTGCGCGTTTTGTCGTGCCGCTTTGCAGGCATAAGATCGTAATGGACGACAAGCTTCTGATGAAGGGGCTTCTGGCGCTGTACAGGCAGAATGAAAAACTGCCGGAAAAGGAGTAAGGCTATGCTGAACGGAAAAACGGTCATCCTCGGCGTGAGCGGAGGAATCGCGGCATATAAGGCTGCGGCGCTCTGTTCCGCGCTGAAACAGGGCGGAGCGGACGTTTACGTGCTGATGACAGAGCACGCAAAGGAATTTGTGGGTGCGGCGACCTTTGAGGCGCTTTCGGGACATCGTGTGATCACGGACACCTTTGAATCATCCGAATTCCTGATCCCGCATATCCGGCTTGCGCACCTTGCAGACCTGTTTGTTGCGGCGCCGGCTACGGCGAATCTCATTGCGAAGCTTGCCTGCGGGATCGCTGACGACATGCTGACCTCGACCTTTCTTGCCTGTACCTGTCCAAAGCTGATCGTACCGGCAATGAATGTCAATATGTATGACAATCCGGCGACCGTGGACAATCTTGCACTTTTGAAAAAGCGCGGCATTACGCTTCTGGAGCCGGATACCGGGCATCTGGCAGAGGGGCTTTCCGCAAAGGGAAAGATGCCGGAGCCGTCCGTCATTTACCGTCAGATCGAATACATGATCGGCTGCAAAAAGGATCTTTCAGGCAAAAAGATCGTGATCACTGCCGGACCTACGGAGGAAGCGCTCGATCCCGTGCGTTTTCTCACAAATCACTCCAGCGGAAAGATGGGATATGCGCTTGCAAAGGCGGCAGCGCAGCGCGGCGCCTGTGTTGTACTGATCAGCGGTCATGTACAGGAGGCGGGGGACGGCGTTGAAAACGCGCTGCTGTGCGGAACCGGAACCGGAAGCAGTCCGGAAGCGGTGCTGATGCCCGCCGGGGTACGCCGCGTCAGGATACGCTCCGCGGTACAGCTTGCGGAAGCGGTAAAAGCGGAGAGCAGAGGGGCGGACTGTGTTATAATGGCCGCGGCCGTTGCGGATTTTACCCCTGCATATCCGGCAGATGAAAAACTGAAAAAAACGCAGATGCAGCCGGAGACGGATGAGTCCGGACAGGAGATCTACACGCTCAGATTAAAGCGCACGGAGGACGTGCTGTCCTGGCTTGGCGCTCATAAGGAGCCCGGTCAGGTGCTTGTCGGCTTTTCCATGGAGACAAGGGATCTTGTAGAGAACTCGCGCAAAAAGCTCCGGGAAAAGCATGCGGATCTGATCGTTGCGAATAATCTGAAGGAGCCCGGTGCGGGATTTGGAACGGATACCAATATCGTAACACTGATCGATCAAAACGGAGAAAAGGGGCTGCCGATCCTCTCAAAAGAGGAGACGGCGCATTGCGTACTGGATGCTGCCTTTGGAATAAACGGAGAGAACTGATATGAGAAAACAGACCGGAAATAATAAACGGAGCGCGGGAACAGTAAGAGGTACGGCGGCTGCTGCAGCCGCGGCGCTCTTGCTTTCTCTTTCTGCCTGCGGTGCAAAGACTGCCGCGTCAGACGGCAAGCCGGCAGCAGAAACAGAGACCGCTTCGCTGGCGGAGGAGCAGACAGCAGGCGAAACGGGAACGGAAACGGAAGCGGCGGACGGCGGTACCGGTGAAACATATACGCCTGAGATTACGCCGTTTGAGGATATTTTTCACAGCTTCACCTTAAACGACACGGACGGGAATGAAGTGACGGAGGCGGTGCTTTCGGACAGTGACCTGACGATGGTCAACATCTGGGCCACCTTCTGCAATCCCTGCCTGAAGGAGATGCCGGATCTCGGCGCGCTTAATAAAGAATATCAGGAAGCCGGAAAAAGCTTTCAGATCATCGGGCTCGTGATGGACGGCTTCAAGGTAGAAGCTGACGGCAGAATTACGGAGGATCCGGAGATGATAGAGACAGCCAGATCGCTGATCACGCAGACCGGAGCGGATTATCTGCACCTGATTCCGACAGGTGATTTTGCGTACAGCCTGGTCGCGTCCGGACAGGCGCAGTCCGTTCCGACTACACTGTTTGTGGACAGTCAGGGAAATATGATCGGAAAACCGGTGCTTGGATCCCGCTCTGCGGATAACTGGAAGGTGATCATTGATGAAAAGCTTGAAAAAACAGGGCAGCAGAATTAAGGGGAGCGCTTCAGAGAGACGCGTTCGCATACTGCTGCGGACGGCGGTTCTTCTTCTGGCAGCGTTTATGATTTTTTGCGGCTTCTCAAACGGGGAGATGCAGCTTATTTACCGGAAAGCCGTCACGATCTGCCTTGAATGCATCGGGATCGGCTGATAAAAAACAACAGAAATACAGAACGGAATTGAGTTATGGAAAAACAGACAGAGATTAAAAATGAAATTGAGCGCCGCAGGACGTTTGCGATCATTTCGCACCCGGACGCCGGAAAGACGACGCTTACGGAGAAATTCCTGCTTTACGGAGGTGCGATCAATCTTGCGGGTACCGTAAAGGGAAGGAAAGCCGCAAAGCACGCGGTGTCGGACTGGATGGAGATCGAGAAGGAAAGAGGTATTTCGGTGACTTCATCCGCGATGCAGTTCCAGTATGACGGCAAGGTCATCAACATTCTGGATACGCCGGGGCACCAGGATTTCTCGGAGGATACCTACAGGACGCTTATGGCTGCGGATTCCGCGGTCATGGTCATTGACGGTTCGAAGGGTGTTGAGGCGCAGACCATCAAGCTGTTCAAGGTCTGCGTCATGCGCGGCATTCCGATCTTCACCTTTATCAATAAGTTTGACCGTGAGGCGAGGGATCCGTTTGAACTGCTTTCGGAGATCGAGGAAGTGCTCGGCATCCACACGGCGCCGGTAAACTGGCCGATCGGCTGCGGCAAAAACTTTAAGGGCGTGTATGAGCGCGGCGACCGCAGGGTCATTACCTTTAAGGCAGAAATGGGCGGCGCAAAGGAGCTTGAAACGCACGAATATGATATTGAAGACGCGGGTCTTTCCGATATCGTGGGCTTTCAGAATTATGACAAGCTCATGGAGGATATCGAGCTTCTCGACGGAGCGGCGGATGAGCTGGATCTTGAAAAGGTGCAGGCGGGAAAGCTGTCTCCGGTATTCTTCGGTTCGGCGCTTACGAACTTCGGCGTGGAGCCGTTCCTTAAGCATTTCCTTTCGATGACGACCCCGCCGCTTCCGCGCATGAGCGACCAGGGAGAGATCGATCCCGTGGAAGAAAAGTTCTCTGCGTTTGTCTTCAAGATTCAGGCAAATATGAATAAGGCGCACAGAGACCGTATCGCATTCATGCGCATCTGCTCGGGAGAGTATGAGGCGGGAATGGAAGTAAATCACGTGCAGGGCGGCAGGAAGATAAAGCTTACGATGCCGACGCAGATGATGGCAGACGAGCGCCAGATCATTGAAAAGGCGTATGCGGGCGATATCATCGGCGTATTTGACCCGGGCATTTATTCCATAGGCGACACGCTCTGCAGTTCCAATGCCAAATTTAAGTACGAGGGTATCCCGACGTTTGCACCGGAGCATTTCGCAAGAGTGCGGCAGATGGACACCATGAAGCGCAAGCAGTTCTTAAAGGGCGTGATGCAGATCGCGCAGGAAGGCGCGATCCAGATCTTCCAGGAGTTTAATACGGGCATGGAGGAGATCATCGTCGGGGTGGTCGGCGTGCTGCAGTTTGAGGTTTTGACTTACAGGCTGAAAAACGAGTATAATGTAGAGGTAAAGCTTGAACAGCTCCCCTATGAATATATCCGTTGGGTGGAGAACCCGCAGGAGATCAATCTCGATAAGATCTCCGGTACAAGCGATATGAAGAAGGTAAAGGACCTGAAGGACAACCCGCTTCTGCTCTTTGCGCATGAGTGGAGCGTCAAGATGGTGCTTGACAGAAACGAGGGGCTTAAGCTTTCCGAGTTTGGACGCGGCTAAGAAACGCGCAGTACGGACGGCATTTCCCGTTCGGGAGAGAAAACAGGCAGATAATCGGTTCCGTGCATCAGCACGGTTTTACAAGGAGGCATATAAAAATGGATATCAAAGAGGAAATCAAAAAGTATATTGACGCGCATACCGATGAAATGGTAGCGGATATCATGGAGCTTTGCCGTATAAAGTCTGTAAAGGGCGAGGCGAAGGAAGGCATGCCCTATGGCGAGGGTCCGTATGCGGCCCTGATGGCGGCGAAGGATATCTGCGCGCGCTACGGATTTTCCATAACAAATTATGATAACTATGTCATTACGGCTGATCTGAATGATAAGCCGCGCCACCTGGATATTCTGGCACACATGGACGTTGTGGCGGAGGGAGACGGCTGGACGGAAACAGCGCCTTATGAGCCGGTCGTAAAGGACGGAAAGATCTTCGGACGCGGCAGCTCGGACGATAAGGGACCGGCGATGGCAGCGCTTTATGCAATGCGTGCGGTAAAGGAGCTCGGTCTTCCGATGAATAAAAACTGCCGTCTCATCCTCGGCTCCGACGAGGAATGCGGATCCTCCGATATCGAGCATTACTATGCGAAGGAGCCGGAGGCGGAGATGACCTTTAGCCCGGATGCGGAATTCCCGCTTGTAAATGTGGAAAAGGGACAGTTCCGCGCGGATATCAGAAAGCAGTTTGCGGACCGCGGACAGGGCGCGGTGCTCGTTTCCTTAAAGGGCGGCACCACGACCAACATCGTTCCGGGCGCTGCAGAGGCAGTGGTAAAGGGCGTTTCCCAGGCAGATCTTGAGGCAGCCTGTACGCGCGTACAGGCGGAGACCGGCGTTTCCTTCGAGCTTGAGGCAGAGGACGACGGGATCGCGCTTACGGAAACCTTCCGGATCATTGCTGAGGGAAAGACTGCGCATGCTTCCATGCCTGCCGGCGGAAAGAATGCCGCGCTCGCGCTTTTAAAGCTGGCAGCGACGCTTCCGCTTGCGGACTGTGAGCAGAAGACCTATGTGGAAAAGCTTGCGGCACGCTTCCCGTACGGAGATCATCTCGGCGAGGCGATCGGCGCAAAGCTTTCCGATGAGCTTTCAGGAGAGACGACGGTATCGCTTAATATTCTTGAGATCGACGAGGAATCTCTGTTTGCAAGATTTGATTCGAGAAGCTGTGCTTCCGCAAATGAGGAGAATACGGTGAATCCGGTGAAGAAGCTTCTTGAGGCGGATGGCTTCTCCGTGGATGCAAGCTTCAACCCGCCGCATGTCGTAGATGCGGACTGCCCGTTCATTAAGACGCTTCTCGCATCCTACGAGGCGGTGACAGGCGAGCCGGGACGCACGACTTACATGGGCGGCGGCACCTATGTACACAGTTTAAAGCGCGGTGTAGCCTTCGGCGCGGTCGGTGAATTTACCGATACGCACATGCATGGGGCAAATGAGTTTATGCCGATCGAAGAGCTTAAGACTGCAGCAAACATCTTCGCGCTTTCGATTGCGGAGCTCTGCAAATAAAAGTATCACAGGGAGAATGCGGTATGGCTGAGAGAATAGAAGAAAGACCGAAGGCGAACGGAATGGCGATCGCGTCGCTGATCATGGGGATCATTGCCATCCCCGCGAGCTTCCTGCTGCTTGGTGGGATGTTTGCGGGACTTGGAATCACCTTTTCGCTTTTGTCACGCGGAGAGAGAAAGCTTAGCGGCGTAGCCGTGGCAGGTCTTGTCTGCTCGCTGTTTGCGCTTGTGCCTTCATTTGTGATCTCCGCGCTCCTTTTGTCCTATTCCGGCAGCGGTGCAGCGCTTTTGTCCGGCGGCGGACTTATGAGCGGATTTGTAGATATGGCGCGGCTTTGGCTGTTGTTTATCTTTTAAAACGGAATGACAGGATGGAGAATGCGATATGAAAGTAAAAGAATATAAAACCAGGGCGCGTAAGGCGCTTTCGGGTAAATACGGTCTTGTGATCGGCGTCTCCCTTGTGTCGGGACTGATCTCGCTCATTCCGCTTATACCGATGCTGCTTTTCATACTGTGCGGCATCGGATTTGCCGCTTATCACAGCTATGGGATGAACATGGCGGAAGGAATGTATGGTCTGGGTGCACACGGATTGCGGCTTTCTGACGGGATGGTGCTTGGAAGCACGGCGCTGTTTGCGATCCTTGCAGCGCTCTGCATCTGCCTGGTATTCGTGTTTATATTTCTTCTGTCGATCGGCATGCAGCGGCTGTATCTCAATATCAGCCGCGGGGCGGTTTACCGCTTTGGAGATCTGTTCTATGCGTTCCGGCACGGCTCACATCCGCTTGCCATTCTGGGCGCGCAGCTCTTAAGCGTGCTGATCGCGCTGCTGATGATTTTGATCTACGGCGCGGGCATCGTTCTTGCGGGGTATTTTGCTCCGACAAGTTCAGCCACTGTGATCTATGGCTGGTCAGCCGTCTGGTTTTTCCTGTATATCTATGTATGCTATGGAATTTCCCAGGTGACGACGGTGCTGATCGACAGGCCCGGAACGCGTGTGGGAAAAGCATTTTCCGAGAGCATGCGTCTCATGAAGGGAAGACGGCTTAAGTATCTGTGGATGGCTTTGAGCTTCCTGTTCTGGAATATTCCGCTCTGGCTGACGGGCGGGCTCGCCTCCCTCTGGATCACGCCGTATATTTCCTGCACGGGCATGGTTTTCTATCTGGACGCAGCGGGAGAGATCCCGCGCGAAATTCCTGAGATAGCGGAAGCTGCTGCTGAAGTGCCGCAAGCGCGTGTACAGGAGGAAGCAGTCCGGACAGAGAAAGAGGTACCCGTGACACCGGAGCATATGGAAGAGACACCGGCGGACATGTCGGAGAAAACAGCGGGAATACCTGAGAACACGGCGGAACATACACCGGAAAACAAGCCTGAACCTGCGCCGGAAGGCAATCAGGACAACATACAATCGGATAATGAGTAAGAATGAGGAGATAAGTAGCTATGAAGTGCCCTTACTGCAATGCAGATGACACAAAGGTAATTGATTCGAGACCTGCGGACGACAATGCCTCGATCCGGAGAAGACGCCAGTGCGAGAGCTGCGGAAAGCGGTTTACGACCTATGAAAAGCTGGAGACGATGCCGCTTATGGTGATCAAGAAAGATAATTCCAGAGAGGCCTATGAGCGCTCGAAGATAGAAGCCGGCATTATTCATTCCTGCCATAAGCGTCCGGTGTCCACACAGCAGATTTCCCGCATGATCGACGAGATCGAGAACGAGGTCTTCAACATGGAGGAGAAGGAAATCCCGACGACTGTGATCGGTGAAAAGGTAATGAAGCATCTGAAGGATCTCGATGAGGTCGCTTATGTGCGCTTTGCCTCCGTATACCGGGAATTCAAGGATGTCAATACCTTTGTGGAGGAGATCGGCAAGCTCTTAAAGAGCAGCAACCGGACGGAAGCCTGATGTTTGCGCGGTTTTATCCCGGCGCACGGGTAAAAAGCGCTTACGAGATCGACTATGACAGGCTGTATCAAAAAGGCATCCGGGGGCTCATATTTGATATCGACAATACGCTGGTGCCGCACAATGCGCCTCCGGATGCGCGCAGCATTGCGCTGATGGAGCGTCTTAAGATAGCGGGCTTCAAGGTGATGACCGTTTCAAATAATCATGAGCCGCGCGTAAAGAGCCTGGCGGACGTGCTGGGAATCGACTATATCTTCGATGCACATAAGCCATCTGCGGACGGTTATCTGCGGGCTCTTGCGAAGATGAATATTTCCGCAAAGGAAGCGGTACTGATCGGGGATCAGATCTTTACGGATGTATGGGGCGCAAACCGCGCCGGGATCTTCAGCATTCTGACAGAGCCCGTGGACAGGCGGACAGATATCCTTCGGATCCGCATAAAGCGCGTGCTCGAAAAGCTCGTGCTCTCGGAATACCGGCGGAAAAAGCGTCCGGCAGGTGCGGTTTAAGCGTGACATTTTATGCGGAAACGGATTTCCCGGGCCGTATATCGGGGATATCGTGAGAAAATGCTTGCTTTTACGCACATTTTCTTATAAAATGTATGGGAGATTCTGACGGCAGCGGCCGGCTCCCGCCAGTAAAACAGAAAATCAAGTATAGGAAAGATTTTGGAGGATAAAGGCATGATTTCAGCAGGTGATTTCAGAAACGGCGTTACCGTCGAGATTGACGGACAGGTACTGCAGATTATCGAGTTCCAGCATGTAAAGCCGGGTAAGGGCGCTGCATTCGTAAGAACGAAATTAAAGAACGTGATCAACGGCGGCGTAGTAGAGAAGACGTTCAGACCGACGGAGAAGTTCCCGTCTGCCCGTATCGACAGAGTTGATATGCAGTATCTCTATCAGGACGGCGACCAGTACAACTTCATGAACACCGAGAACTACGAGCAGCTCGCGCTTTCCGAGGAGCTTGTAGGCGACGCAATGAAGTTCGTAAAGGAAAACGACGTGTGCAAGGTTTGCTCCTACAACGGAAATGTATTCTCAGTAGAACCGCCGATGTTCGTAGAGCTTGAGATCACCGAGACCGAGCCGGGCATTAAGGGCGATACCGCAACCGGCGCTTCCAAGCCGGCGACTGTAGAGACGGGCGCACAGATTTCCGTACCGCTGTTCGTAAATACAGGAGACAAGGTAAAAATCGATACCCGTACAGGCGAGTATCTTTCCAGAGTTTAATAGGCAGCAGGATGCCGGAAGGCAGATGCGGATTAAGACGATTGCATGGTACGGCGTATCATGCAATTGTTGTTTGTTAAGAAACAAGAAAGAGGAGAGGAAACCCCTATCATGGAGAAGCTGATCGAGAGTTTAAATAAGATATGCGCCGGGGCATTTGAAGCTGCCGGATATGATGCGGCATACGGAAGGGTAAATCTGAGCAACCGTCCCGATCTCTGCGAATACCAGTGCAACGGTGCGATGGCGCTTGCAAAGGCGGCGCATAAAAAACCGTTTGATATTGCGCAGGAAGTGCTTCTGAAGCTTAAGGATCATGAAGCCTTTGCAAAGGCAGAGGTTTGCATGCCGGGATTTATCAATCTGGACATCGCGCCGTCCTATCTTTCATCCTATTTAAACCGGATGGAAGAGGGCGAGGAGCTCGTACAGGAATCCTGCCTGATATCCCACAGTGCGGACGGAGAAAACGGCGTGCAAAGCTATGCGCTGCCGCCGATGCCTGCGCTCGGACTTTCCTTTACGGAAAAGCCGGAGACGATCATCGTGGACTACGGCGGAGCCAATGTGGCAAAGCCGCTGCATGTAGGGCATCTGCGCTCTGCGGTCATCGGTGAGGCGATCAAGCGCATGGGCGCACGCATGGGTCATCATATGATCGGAGATGTGCATCTGGGAGACTGGGGCCTTCAGATGGGGCTTATCATCGAGGAGCTTAAGGACAGGCAGCAGACGGACTTTACGATCGCGGATCTTGAGGAGATCTATCCTGCGGCCTCCAAGAAGGCGAAGGAGACAGATGCGGATGGAAAGCTTACGCCGGCAGCGGAAAGCTTTAAGGCGCGCGCGCTCCATTCCACAAGCCTTCTGCAGAACGGGGATCCGGAATGCAGGAAGATCTGGGAGCATATCATGGAGCTCTCCCTAAAGGATCTGAAAAAGAACTACGATGGGCTGGATGTGTATTTTGAGCTCTGGAAAGGCGAATCAGATGCGCAGAAGTACATCTCGGAGATGATCGCGGATCTGGAAAAACGCGGCATTGCCTATACATCCCAGGGCGCTCTCGTCGTGGATGTACAGGAGCCTGGGGATACGAAGGAGCTTCCGCCCTGTATCATCAGAAAGTCAGACGGTGCGGCGCTCTATGCGACGACTGACCTTGCGACAATGGTGGAGCGCGAGCAGTTTTACGGACCGGATTCCTATATCTATATCGCGGATCTCAGACAGAATCTGCACTATACGAGCTTTTTCCGTGTCGCAAGAAAGAGTGGGATCGTAAGACCGGAGGAAAAGCTTACCTTCCTCGGCTTTGGTACGATGAACGGAAAGGACGGAAAGCCGTTTAAGACGCGCGAAGGCGGCGTGATGCGTCTTTCCGTGCTGATCTCTGATATTACGGATAAGGTCTATGAAAAGATCCGTGAGACGCGCTCCGAGGAGGAGATCCCGGAGGCGGAGGCAAGGGAGATCGCAAGAATGGTAGGTCTTGCCGCAATCAAGTACGGAGACCTTTCCAATCAGGCATCCAAGGATTATATCTTTGATATTGACCGCTTTACGAGCTTTGAGGGCAATACAGGACCGTATATCCTGTATACCATCGTGCGGATCGGAAGTATCCTGAATAAGTATTTTGAGACGACTTCGCGTGAGACGCTTTCCGGGGCGCTTGCAAATGCGAAAGCGGACGGGAAGCTGCGCCTTTCCGAGGCGGGAGGAAAGTCCGACAAGGCGCTTTCTCTGCTGCTCGCGCGCTATAATGACGTGCTGGCAGGAGCATGGGAGGAGCTGGCTCCGCATAAGATCTGCCAGTACATCTATGAGGTGTCCAATGCGTTTAATTCCTTCTATCATGACACCAAGATCCTGGCGGAGCCGGATGAGGAGAAAAAACGCGGCTATATCGCGCTGCTTGCGATGACGAAGGCGGTGCTTGAGAGCTCTATTGAGATCCTTGGCTTCAGCGCGCCGGAGCGGATGTGATCCTGTGCTTCATTCGGCGTGTTTTATCTGAGAGAGACAGATAGATAACAGATAGGTATATTCCCTGCGGGGTTGCAGCTGCGGGGATGAGGGAAAGATATGACAGTCTTTGACGTGTTTTTTATTGGCGTGGGCCTTTCGATGGATGCGTTCGCCGTATCCATCTGCAAGGGTCTCGCCATGAAGCGTTTTCAGGTCGGCAGAGCGCTTATCTGCGGCTTGTGGTTCGGCGGATTTCAGTTTCTGATGCCGGTGCTTGGATACCTGCTGGGGAGCACCGTGAGCGGGTATATCACACGGGTTTCCGGGATCGTGGCATTTATTTTGCTGGGTTTTATAGGCGGAAAGATGATTAAAGAGTCCGGGGAAATGGAATGCCCGAGCTCCGGGGCGGACGTGAGCTTTCGTACCATGCTGGCACTTGCGGTCGCGACGAGTATCGATGCACTCGCGGTGGGCGTGAGCTTTGCGGGATATCAGATGAATGTGCCGAAGGCATCTCTTCTGATCGGATGCACGACTTTTACGATCGCAGTGATCGGGGTAAAGGTCGGTACGGTCTTCGGAGATCGGTTTGAGCGGCAGTCCGCGGTGCTTGGCGGCGTGATCCTGATTTTGATCGGAGTAAAGCTTTTGCTGAATATTTGAGCGGAACGGCCGGGCAGATCACTCAGGCCGATCCATGAAAAGCTCGAGGATTTTTCATTGACTTAGAAAATAAGCTGTGCTACACTAAATCAGCTTGTCAGAGGACTTGCAATCAAGGATAGATTGTTGAAGTGGGATAAGACCGAACAGGGTTTTATCCCGCTTTTCGTTTTATAAGGGATATCATTCTGTCGGATTTCACCTGCTTCCTGCGAGGAGGAGAGCGCATGAATATGAGAGTAAGATCCCTGTGCGGATATATTTTTCCTGCAATGGGAGGTCTGTTTGTCACTTATCTTTATAATGTTGTAGATGGCATTTTTGTCGGTCAGGGTGTCGGTGCACAGGCTCTGGGCGCCGTTAATATCGGCGTTCCCTTTATCACATTTGTGGTTGCGCTTGCAGCTGTGTTTCCGATGGGAGGCGGGACGGTTGTAGCGATCCGCATGGGAAGAGGCGACAGAGAAGGGGCGAATCATGCCTTTATGACAGCGTTTACTTTGACACTGTTCTTTTCCATCCTGCTGATGGCTGCGGGTATGGTATTCGCACAGGAAATCGTTGATCTGAGCGGTGCCCGGGGCTTAAGTGCTGAAATGCGGAAACTGTCGTCAGATTATTTGTTTTATTACTCGGCGTTTTCCGTTCCGATGCTGATGAGCACCTGCCTGTCTGTGTTTGTGAGAAATGACGGATCTCCCAGCTTGCGACCCCTGTTACCGCCCTGTGCTATAATCTGGTGCTGGCACGGGCAGTCGGAGACATCGGGGTATCGACCTTCAGCATCTTAAGCTTTATTTATTCCCTTGCGAATGCGATCCTGTCCGGCACGGCACAGGGACTGCAGCCTCTGTGGGGAAACAGCTTTGGCAGGCAGAATACAAATGAAATGCGTTTTCTGTTAAAATGCGGGCTTGTCATAAATCTGGTCCTGTCCATTTGCGTTTATATTCTGTTGTCAGTATTCGATAGAGAAATCATCAGTATCTTCAACCGAGATACGGAACTTGTGGAAACAGCGTCCCTTGCATTACCGCTTTTTTGCCTGTCCTTTATCCCGATGGCGCTTAATTTGATTTTCACGGCATTTATGTTTTCTACGAAAAGAACCGGGGAGGCAACCGCCATTGCGGTAAGCAGAGGAATCCTGATAAAGGCGGTCGCGATCTTTCTGCTTCCCGCCTTACTGGGCATAGATGGAATCTGGCTTGCGCCATTTGCCGCAGAGCTTATGACGCTGCTTTTTGCGGTGTATATTTTTGTTAAAATTTTTCAAAAGGTTTAGGGAAATTTAATTGCAATTAAGTGGTCGATAGACTAATATTAATATATAATTTTTGATAAGGAGGTGTTTAAAATGGCAACGTCAAGTATTATAAAGAATTTCTTTATTTCGGACAAAAAAGACGTGGAGGAATTTGCAGATGCTCTGGAAAAAGCCGTCAATGTGCATGCATCTCCGCTTCCGGTACTGGGTCAGCAGATGACAGATCCGAAAGAAATCAAGGCTTTAATGCTTAAGCTGAAAGGAAAAGCAGCGAATGGATGATCTGAAGAAATACTTTTATGTCAACATTCGTGATTATTTCGGACAGAAAGATTGTGATGAAATCGGAGAAGCGGACCTGCATGAAGCAATCTCCGATTTTTCTTGTCCGAGGAATACAGATGTTGAAAGATTTTTGAAAAACAATGCGATTGAATTTACGAAAAAGAGCCAATCTGTTACATATCTTGTTTATTCAAATGAAGATGCAGCACTTCTGGGCTATTTTACAATAGCGCTGAAACCTATCACAATTAATGGAAATATCGTAAGCAATTCAGTTAAACGAAAACTACAGAGAGTTAGTAAGTTGGATGAAATAACCGGAACATATACTTCGTCTGCATTTTTGATTGCACAAATTGGTAAGAATTACACTCGTTGTGTAAATGAAAGAATACAGGGAAAACATCTTTTAGGACTTGCATGGTCGCAGCTGAAAAAGCTTCAGTACTCTGCTGGTGGCATGGTAGTTTTTTTGGAAGCTGAGGATAAAGAGGCACTGTTAGATTTTTATCAGGAAAATCATTTTCAAAGATTTAATATAAAACGAGCTGCCGGAACAGATGGCAACTCGCATGAACTAGTTCAGCTATTTCGTTTGTTATAAAACCGGATCTTATGACTGTAAGGAACCGCTTTTGATTAAGGGACGCCGCTTAAATCAAACGGCGGCGTATATTCTTCCTTTGCGCTCGTGCGCGCCTGCATATAGCCGCGCAGATCAAGGCGCCGTGCTTCTTTCAGGACGCTGTCATATTCAAAGCTCGTCAGTCTGCGGTTGATTTCCGGAAACAGCGCTGCTTTATAAAACGGCGTGTACTGGCTCATAAGGCTTAGGAGCCAGTGATGTTCCGGCAGCGTATCATGCAGGAGATTCAGTACGGTAATGCTGTCTTTTCTGAGGGACGGGAGCACCATGTGGCGGATGATGACGCCGCGCTTTAAGATCTCGCCTTCCGGCGGTGTGTCGATCTCCTCCTCTCCGCACTGTGCGATCATCTCCGTGAGGGCGGCGAGCGCCCGCTCCGGATAGTCTTTGGCAGCGGAGTAGCGCTTTGCCGGAGCGCTGTCAGCATATTTGAAGTCAGGCAGATAGACGTCGATGTAGCCGTTAAGCAAGCGGATCGTTTCTACGGTCTCATATCCGCCGCAGTTCAGGACGATTGGAATGGAGAGGCGGTGTTTTACCCGGTCGAGCGAACGCAGGACTGTCGGGAGATACTGGGTCGGCGTTACGAGGTTGAGCGTTTCCGCGCCTTCGTCCTGAAGCCGGAGGAAAATATCCGAGAGGGAAGAAACTCCGCCGTCTGCTCCGGGCAGCTCCCTGCCGAAATTTTCATGGCTCAGGGAAAAATTCTGGCAGAAGCAGCAGCGCAGCGTGCAGCCGGAGAAAAAGACCGCGCCGCTGCCGCGCTTTCCGCTGATGCAAGGCTCCTCCCACAGATGGAGCGCGGCGCGCGCAAGCTTTGGTACCGTACCCGCGCCGCAAAAACCCGTTGTCTTATACCGGTTTACCCCGCAGGCACGCGGGCAGAGCCGGCAGGAGAGATATTCTTCGATTGGATGTTGGTTCTGTGTCATCATAAAGAATAATAAATCTGGTTTGCACCGAGTGTCTTTCCCTTGAATTTTGCAAGCTCACTGACCGTGACAAACTGGAATCCCTGCTTTGCGAGCGCCGGAATGAGCGCCTCCGTGGCAGCTGCCGTCGAGCTGTAGAGCTCATGCATGAGCACGATGTCGCCGTCCTTTATCTTACCGAGGACCGCGTTGATCGTGCTCTGTGTATTTTTGGTCGCCCAGTCGCGTGTGTCGATGTTCCAGAGGATGATCGGCATGTTGACGTTTGAGAGCACGGTCTTATTTTTGTTGCCGCCCGGAAGACGCATGAGTGTCGGTCTCACGCCGGAGACCTCTTCGATGACGTCATTGCATTTTACGACCTGTGAACGGATCGAGGCGGCGTCGAGTTTATTCAGATATTTGTGATCATATGTGTGGTTTGCCACCTCGTGTCCGCCGGAGACCATACGTTTTACTTCTGTCGTATAGGAGCGTACGCGGCTGCCGACCATGAAAAAGGTCACGCGTCCGTTGTGCTGCTCGGCTGCGGCCATGATGCGGTTTCCGACCGGCGCATAGGGACCGTCGTCATAGGTGAGCGCGATCATGGGCTTCGTGAGATCGAGCTGCCGTCCGTTGCTCATGACAAGATTGGAATTGGAAGTATCAGCTGTACCCGCATTCTGTGTTTCAGGTACGGCTTCGGGTGTGGTTTCCGGGGCAGTTTCGGGAACGCTTTCAGGCACAGTTTCAGGAACCGAGGAGGTTTCCGGCGCGGTCTCAGGTGTCTGCGCACTGCCCTCGGGCGTCGGTGTCTCCCCGGGTGTTGTTACGCCGGTCTCCGGATTTCCGGAACCTTCTGCCTCCGGAGCACCCGGAGCAGGTGCCTCCTGTACTGTTCCGTCCGGGCCGGTGACATGTACCGGATGACCGTCTACATAGGTATAGCTGCCTCCGTCAGGCGTCAGATACTGATTGTTCGCGCCCGGAGCAGGCTGTGCCGTATCGGCACCGTCCGAGATCCAGACAGCCTCGCCAGGACCTCCTGCCTCATTCTGCCATTCGGCGAACGCGGGAGAGGCGGAAAAAAGGCTTATTGCCGCCGCAAATACGACTGCCCGGCGAAGAACAGTGCTGCGGAACGTATTTAAAACAGTCTGTGGATTTTTGCGTGTCATAAAAATACCCCCATATATAAAATGATCAAACGATATGTCCGTGCCGCCTTGTACTGTTTTTGCGGCATGAGGCAGAAGACGTGTCACGCCAAACTTGCCCTGTCAGAGAGTATATCACATTTCTTCTGATTATTCCATGCCGGAAAAACTCGACATTTTTTGCGAAATATACTATTATAATAGAAAAATACAGTGCACCGGGGCGTTTATCTCATAATTTTTCAGGAAACGCTGTAAAACGATCACATAAGTACAGGGGGCAAAGATGCTGAAAAGAGACCTTTATCTGAAACGGATTGAAATGTACGTGGGGCGCGATGTGGTAAAGCTGATTACCGGCGTGCGCCGCTGCGGAAAGACGACGATCATTCATCAGCTGATCGATGAAATGAAGGAAGGGGGCGTGCCGGAGGAGAACATCCTCTATCTGAATTTTGAGAGCCTTTTATATTCTTATTTCAGGGCTTCGCAGGATCTGATGGAAATGCTGTCTGAGTTTTTAAACAGCATGCAGGGGCATTCCTATGTGTTCCTTGATGAGCTTCCGGATATCAAGGGCTGGGCTTTGGTACTCTCACAGCTTATGGAACGCTATGACTGTGAGTTTTTCGTGATCTCTTCCAATCAGCAGATATTCGGCGATGATTTTGCAAAGGCGCTGTCCTACCGCTATGTGCGCATTGAGGTCTATCCGCTTGTGTTCAGTGAATATCTGGAGCTTGCGAGGACGGATGAGCTTCTGGCTGGCTGTACGCAGGAGGAGCTGTTTGCGGACTTCCGCAGAAGAGGTACGATGCCTGCGGTCTATGATATGCACTGTGGCGACAGCGCGCGCCAGATCTATCTCTGTGATACCTACCGCGCGATCCTCCTGAAGGATGTGGTGGAGTGCCATAAGCTAAGGGATATCGCGCACATCGACAAGATCATGCATTTTATTCTCGGGCACATCGGCGAGACCTTCTCCCCGAAAACGATCCGGGATTATGTGAAGGCGCAGGGCGTGACGATCTCGGTGGATACGGTCTATTCCTTTCTCAGCGCGCTGATGGATTCGGGGCTGATTTACCGCGTGCCGCGCTATGATATTAAAAATGACAAGCCGCTCGAGACACAGGAGAAGTATTATATCTGCGATCTCGGGATGCGCGATGCAGCCTTCGGGACCTCGGAGCTTTCCACAAAGGCCGCAATGGAAAATATTCTGTATATGGAGCTTCTTTCGAGAGGCTTTAAGGTATATGTTGGGAAGCAGGGCAGACATCAGATTGACTTTATGGCCGTAAAGCAGGAGGACCGTACCTATCTGAACTGCTGCGAGACGATCGAAGACAAGGAGGCGGTAAAACAGGCCTTCCAGCCGCTCGTAAAGATCCGGGACAATTATTTCAAGATGGTGCTCTCACTGGATCCGGAGACAAAGATCAACAAAGGCGGCATCATCAACTGCCCGCTCCTGCAGTTTCTGATGCAGGGATAAGGAGGCGCGTCTTATGGAGCTTTGGAAGTTTTCAGGCATCGATGCGGCATCGGTGCGGCCTGCGAAGAAAAAGATCGTGCTGATCACGGGAGCCTCCCGCGGAATCGGACGCGCAGCCGCGGAGCTTTTTTCGGAGCGGGGGTATCTGACCGTGCTGAATGCGCGCGATGAAGAGGCGCTTATGGAAACGGCGCGTGCGATCGCGGCAAAGGGCGGCGTCTGTATGGCAGCAGCCGGAGACGTGTCGGATTTTCAGTTTGTAAAAGAACTGTTTTTGGAGCTTTCGCGGGCTGCAAAGGAGCTTCGCCTCCTGCAGCCTGTCGATATTCTGATCAACAACGCAGGCATTTCCCATATCGGACTTCTGCAGGATATGAGTCCGGAGGAATGGACGCGTATCGTAAATATCAATCTGGGATCGGTGTTTAATACCTGTCATGAAGCGATCCCGCACATGCTGCGCACGCACAGCGGACGGATCATCAATATTTCCTCTGTCTGGGGTGTTGTGGGCGCCTCCTGTGAGGCGGCATATTCGGCGACCAAGGGCGGGATCAATGCCTTTACGAGGGCGCTCGGGAAAGAGCTCGCGCCGAGCGGAATTCCGGTCAATGCCATTGCCTGCGGCGCAGTTGATACGAGCATGAACGGACAGCTTTCAATTGAAGAAAGGGAGGCGCTGGAGTGTGAGATACCGGCGGGACGCATGGCGGATCCGCGCGAGGCAGCTGAGCTCTGCCTGCAGCTTTGCGAGGCGGGAATCTATCTGACGGGACAGGTCATACGCTTCGACGGGGGCTGGATATAAGGACGGAGGTGAGAATGGAAAGATGGGAATTGTAGATACGATCAGACAGGAAGGAAAAAAACTGACCAAAAAGCAGAAGATGGTAGCCGACTACATGATGATGCATCCGGATGAGATGGCTTATCTGACGCTGAAGGATCTGAGCCGGCGGGTCGGGGTGACGGAGATCACCATTCTGAACGCGTGCCAGGCGCTTGGCTACGGCGGTCTGAATGACGTCAAGTATGAGTTCCGCAAGGAGCTGATCATTGCGGAGAAGACGGATGTGCTGGAAGAAAAGAACGATTATAACGAGACGGTGCCGGCTTATGAGCTTACGGACAGAGAGCAGTTCCTGCATACGATCGGCGTCGAGGAGATCGCCCAGCTTGAGGACTACTGGTCAAAGGTGGATGTAAAGCGGATCTTTGAGGCAGCGGAGCTGTTTTTCTCCTACAGGCGCATCATACTCTGCGGGCGGGGATTTTCTTATCTTACTGCGGAGCTTCTGAAAAATTATCTCTCCTATGCGGATATTTTTACGGCAACGGTCAACACAGAGCTAAATGACAGCACCTACAGCCTGATCGCAGGGGTCGGAAAGGATACGCTGATCGTGGCGATCTCATTTCCGGACTACTATTTCATGACGACAAAGCTTGCAAAATACGCGATGGAGGCAAAGGCAAAGCTGCTTGTCATCACCGACCGGGAGGACGCGGAGCTTGCGCAGTATGCGGATTTTCTCCTGACGGTCCCGACGACGACGCGCTGCTTTCTGAACACGCTTTCCCCGGTTATGATGCTGATGAACCTGCTCGGTTCGGCGCTCAACATTCTGCAGAGCGAGAAGAAAGCGCGCGAACGGGAGCGGCGTAAAAGGGAAATCAGGAAGGAAGGGTCACATAGCTTCCCGAAACAGCTGCAGGAAAATTAACATAAGTTTACAGAATAAAAAATATTTTTGTGAAAAAATAGAGAAAACGGCGGTTTTTCAGACGGAAAAATTGCCGTTTTTTTGTTGGTTATCACGAAAACATGCGAGAAAGATTTCATTTTCGTGTATCATATTGCATTAGTTTAAAGTGAATGCTATAATTTTGTCATAAACAATTTATCGTTTACTTTAAAACTTAGGAGGGAAAGTAAAGGAAATGAAAAAACGAGCATTGGCACTCCTCATGGCAGGAACGATGGCGCTGTCGCTTGCAGCCTGCGGCGGAGGAAGCGAACAGACGACGAGCGCATCCGCGGGGAAAACCGTGGACGGCAAGGTTCTCGATGCGGATCAGACCTATAATACCTATCTGATGTCAGATCCTTCCACGCTTGATATCTCGAAGGGCAATGACAATTACGGCTGGAATATTTTGATTAATACGATGGAGCCGCTGACCCGTATGGATGAGCAGGACGGACAGAACGTACGCATTCCTGCCGGCGCGGAGAGCTGGGAGAGCAACGAGGATGGAAGCGTATGGACCTTCCACCTTCGTGACAACAAGTGGAGCGATGGCCAGGCCGTAACGGCTTCCGACTATGTATACGGTATCCAGCGTACGCTCGATCCGGCATCCGGCTCCCTGAACGGCTATCTCATCACCTGCATCAAGAACGGAGCGGCTGTCAATAGCGGCGATATGGATCCGAGTGAGCTCGGCGTAAAGGCAGTGGATGACAAGACGCTTGAGATCACGCTTGAGAACCCGACCCCGTACTTCCTTTCCCTGACGGATACGCGCGCGCTGCTTCCGCAGAGACAGGATCTTATCGAGCAGTACGGCGACAGCTACGGTGCGGATGCTGACAAGTACATCGGAAACGGCCCGTTCAAGCTTGATACCTGGACACACAACTCCGAGCTCGTGCTTGTAAAGAACGAGAACTACTATGATCAGGAAAATGTTTATCTGGATAAAGTGGTTTTCAAAATTCTGACAGATGAATCGGCAATTTTCAACTCCTTTGACAACGGTTCCCTTGATGCTGTATCGACGGGAACGAGGGAGTGGATGGACCGCTTCGATCAGAAGAACGGTGTGAGCCGCGTTGACTATGACAACAGCACGATCCGCTATCACTTCTTCAATACGAAGGATGCGCTGTTCCAGAACGAGAACATCAGAAAGGCGTTCTCCGCAGCGATCGATCGTGAGGATGTAAACCAGACGATCTATTTCGGCAACATGACGCCGTACACCGGCTGGGTTCCGTCTACCGTATCTCTCGGCGATACCAACTACCGCGAGGCAGCAGGCGAGATGATGACCGATACGATGAGCGAGGATCCGAAGGCGCTCCTGTTAAAGGGTATGGAAGAGCTTGGCCTTGGCAGCGATCCGTCCACGATCACCGTAACCTTTACGCTCGGCGGCACGAACCAGTGGCTCAAGACCTATGGTGAGTACTTCCAGCAGATCTATCAGCAGAAGCTCGGCGTGAACATCGTACTCGACCAGAACGAGTGGGGTACCTTCCAGCAGAAGACAAACTCCGGCGACTATCAGATGGCTTATATGTCCTGGGGAATTGATTACAACGACCCGATCTCCATGCTTGAGATCATGAAGTCTGACGCCGGTTCCATCCCGACATTCTGGGAGAACGCAGAGTTTGACGCGCTGATCGGCGAGGCTTCCGCGGAGATGGATGAGGCAAAGCGCCTTGAGCTCTGCAAAGAGGCGGAGACGATCCTGCTTTCCGAGCTTCCGGTATGCCCGGTTGTAAACGAGGCAGTTCATTCATACAACTATGACTACGTCAATAACATGGCGACCACGCCGTTCACCACGATGGGAGTAAAGAAGCTTTTCATCAGCGGCAGATAAGCGTTTCGCCAACATACGGAAACAAAAATCCATAAACGTATCAGAAGCATCTGCTGTCCGGCAGCAGACCGGACGGCTTATGACAGAAGGAGGGGCAGCCGCAACAGCCTGCGAAAGCAGGCGCGGCCGCCCTTTTTCAATAAGGTAAGGGGATAATATCCATGAGAAAATTCATCACAAAGCGCATCCTGTATATGGTGCTCACGCTGTTTGTCATAACGGCGGCGACCTTTTTCCTGATGCACAGTATCCCGGGCGACCCGCTTTCCTATATGGCGAGAAACCTGCCCGAGCAGACGCGGTTAAACTACTATGCAAAGTACGGCCTTGACAAGCCGGTGACGGAACAGTTTGTCCTGTTCCTCAAAAACTTCTTTACGACGGGAAGCCTCGGAGAGTCCCTCCGCTATCCGGGCCGTGAGGTCACCGATACGATTCTTACGAACTCCAGCGTCAGCGTCGTTCCGGGCGGTCTTGCGCTTCTCATCGGTCTTGTGATCGGCGTGACGCTTGGCATCATCGCTTCCCTTCACAAAAATAAATGGCCGGACTATGTCGTTATGTTCATCGCCGTGCTCGGCATCACGATGCCGGTCTTCGTCCTGGCTTCACTGTTCCAGTATTTCTTCTCCGTTAAATTCCAGCTTCTGCCGACGACCGGCTGGGGCAAACCGAAAAATGTCGTGCTCCCGGTAGCCTGCATGTGCTTCGGAACGATCGCAACCTATGCCCGCTACGTGAAGTCCAACATGCTCGATGTCATGGGCCAGGATTATATCCTTACTGCGGAAGCAAAGGGCGTAAGCGGATTCAATGTTATCAGAAAGCATGTCCTGAAAAATGCGTTCCTGCCGTGCATCACGCTGCTCGGCGGTCAGATCTCAGGCATCTTCACGGGTTCCTTCGTCGTAGAGAAGATCTTTGGTATTCCGGGTCTCGGTTTTTATTTCATCAGCTCCATCAATGACCGTGACTATACGATGATCATCGGCACGACAGTATTCGCGGCGGGACTGTTTGTCATCGCACAGCTCATTATCGATATCGCATACGGGCTTCTGGACCCGCGTATCCGTGTACGCTAGGAGGGAAATATGAAACAGGGAACAACTATTCCGGCGGATAAATTCCGCATAATCGGGATCAACGAGCAGGAGAGCGAGGCGCTTGCAAGAAAGCGCATCGGCTACTGGCAGGACGCGTGGAGACGCTTTAAGCAAAATAAGATCGCGCTTGCCGCGGCAGTCATTCTTGTCATTCTGATCTTTTTTATCATTTTCGGACCCATGATGAGCGGATATGATTATGAGGCCATGGATCAGAGCGCGATCAACCAGTTTCCAAGTGCGGCGCACTGGTTTGGAACGGATTCACTCGGCAGAGACCTGTTCGCTCGTGTGTGGCAGGCAGGCCGTATTTCCATCATCATCGGTCTTGTGGCAGCACTCGTATCGAGCCTTGTGGGCTCTCTCTACGGCGGTATCGCGGCATACTTCGGCGGTACTGTAGATGACGTGATGATGCGTATCGTCGAGATCCTTCTGAGCATTCCGTACCTGCTGATCGTTATCCTGATCTCCGTCTTCACGGACAGCAAGAGCCTCGGAACCATGCTTGTGGCGCTGACGCTGACCGGATGGTGCGGCATCGCGCGTATCGTAAGAGGCCAGATGCTGCAGCTTAAGCAGCAGGAGTTTGTGCTTGCGGCAAACGCGCTCGGCGTTTCCCCGATGAAGATCATTCTCCGGCACATGATCCCGAATACATTAAGCCTGATCATCGTTGCGATCACCTTCGATATTCCGGGATACATTTTCTCGGAGGCATTCTTAAGCTATGTCGGCCTTGGCATCCAGTCCCCGCAGACGAGCTGGGGCGCGCTGGCATCGGCGGCACAGGAAAAATTTATGTTCTATCCGTATCAGCTTTTCTTCCCGGCGCTTATGATCGCGCTGACCATGCTCTCCTTCACCCTGATGGGAGACGGTCTGAGGGATGCGCTTGATCCGAAGCAGAGAAAGTAACCGGAGGTATGGAGATGGGAAATAATCAGAATGAAATCAATACAAAGAGCGCGCAGGAGAAGGATGTGATCCTCGAGGTCGAAAACCTCCGCGTATCTTTCAATACCTATGCCGGAGAGGTAAAGGCCGTGCGCGGCGTGGATTTTGAATTGTCCCGCGGAGAGACGCTTGCATTCGTAGGCGAATCCGGCTGCGGAAAATCGGTAACCTCGAAGGCGGTCATGCGTCTTCTGAAGGCGCCGTTTGCAGAGATCAAGCCGGAATCAAAGATCATCTGCGACGGCAAGGACGTCATGAAGATGTCAAGGAAGGAGCTCTATGCCTTCCGCGGAGATGAGATCAGTATGATCTTCCAGGATCCGATGACCTCTCTGAACCCGACCATGCGCGTGGGAGAGCAGATCATGGAGAGCCTGATGCTCCATAAGAATCTTGACAGGAAAGCGGCGCGAGAGGAAGCGATCGAGATGCTGCGCACCGTAAATATTCCGAGCCCGGAGAAGCGCGTGGATAACTATCCGCACGAGATGTCGGGCGGAATGCGCCAGAGAGTTATGATCGCGATGGCGCTTGCCTGCAATCCTAAGATCCTGATCGCGGACGAGCCGACGACGGCACTTGACGTGACGATTCAGGCGCAGATCATGGATCTGATGCGCGAGCTCAAGGAAAAGATGAATACGGCGATCATTCTCGTAACGCATGACCTTGGCGTTGTGGCAAACTTTGCCGACCGCATCCAGGTTATGTATGCAGGACAGGTACTCGAGCGTGGCACGACGAAGGAGATCTTCAACGAGGCAAAGCATCCGTACACCTGGGCGCTGTTAAGCTCGATCCCGAAGGCAGGCGACAAGCCGAAATCAGAGCTCTATGCCTTAAAGGGCACGCCGCCGGATCTGATCCTTCCGCTGAATGAATGCCCGTTTGCATCCAGATGCGAATACTGCATGCAGATCTGCAAGGAGCAGAATCCGATGGAGACTTCCCTGAGCGACACGCATAAGGTATCCTGCTGGCTGATGCACGAGGGCGCGCCGAAGGTTAAGTCATTCTACGACAAACAGAAGGAGGCAGAGGCATGATGCAGGAAATGAAACAGACACAGAATGCAGATCAGGCTGATGAGATCCTCGTTGCAGAGGACATCTGCAAATATTTTAAAGCGGGTAAAAAGCAGACGGTAAAGGCGGTCGATCACGTCAACATCCGCATGAAGCGCGGAGAAACGCTCGGCCTTGTAGGAGAGTCAGGCTGCGGAAAGACGACCTGCGGCAGAACGCTCATGCGCCTCTATGATCCGACCTCCGGAAAAATCTATTTTGAGGGAAGGGATATCTCAAAGCTTAAAGGAAAGGAGCTGCTTTCCTTTAAGAAGGATGTGCAGATCATTTTCCAGGATCCGTATGCTTCACTTGATCCGCGTATGACGATCGGAGAGATCATTTCGGAGGGAATGGATGTTCACCTGAAAAATCTCTCCGCAAAAGAGAAGGAAGCGCGCGTGATGGAGCTGCTTGCAAAGGTAGGCCT
The DNA here is from genome assembly GCA_030524135.1 of Eubacteriales bacterium. Lineage (GTDB taxonomy): Bacteria > Bacillota > Clostridia > Lachnospirales > Lachnospiraceae > Avilachnospira. The sequence continues at coordinate 5,852 of JAUNHA010000021.1, read as the reverse complement.
TAACGCGGAGTATGCAAACCGTTTTGCGCATGAGCTTTCCGGCGGACAGAGGCAGCGTGTGGGCATTGCGCGCGCGCTTGCGGTAGAGCCGAAATTCATCGTATGCGATGAGCCGATCTCGGCGCTTGACGTATCCATTCAGGCCCAGGTCGTAAACCTTCTGATGAAGCTGCAGCGGGAGATGGGACTTACCTATCTGTTCATTTCCCATGACCTTTCCATGGTAAAGCATATTTCCGACCGCGTGGGCGTTATGTATCTGGGCTCCATGGCGGAGCTTGCGGACAGCGAGGATCTGTACGGAAAGCCGATGCATCCGTATACACAGGCGCTGATCTCCGCAATTCCGGAGGCGGATGCCGATACGGAAAATACAAAGGACCGCATCAAGCTCGAGGGTGAGGTGCCGAGCCCGTTAAATCCGCCGTCAGGCTGCAAGTTCCGCACGCGCTGCCGTTTTGCGACGGAACGCTGTGCACAGGAAGCGCCAAAGCTCAGAGAGCTTCGGCCAAATCACTTTGTAGCCTGCCATCTCTATGACGACAACGGTAAGCTGCAGGGGGAGCTGAAGGCAGAATGATAAAGGAAACGACAGCAGAGAAAATACTTGACTATATTCTTTCACATGGAGGAGACTTCGGAGAGGTTTTCTGCGAGCAGAAGCTGTATACGCAGATGAATATGATCTCCCAGGGCCGGGAGCACTTCCGGCCCGAGGCAGTCTCCTCCGGCTGTGAGGCCGGTACCGGGATCCGGATCTTTCAGGGCGGCGCGTCAATCTATCTTTATACGAACGCAGAGGACGAAGCTTCGCTTTTTGGTCTTCTTAAGGAGAAATGGGGAAAGACGCCTGCCGCAATGGATGGAAACCTGCAGTGCGGGAAGGCATGCGGGAACGAATCGGGCTACGCAGGGGAAATCTGCGGCGCGTCCCTTACGGGGAAAGCCTCGCTTCTTTGCAGGATAAACCGCGCGGGCTTTGCGGCTTCGGAGCGGATCAGCCGTATGCGCACCCGCTATATCGATATGGATCAGAGCGTGCTGATCGCAAATACCGAGGGTGTCATGGCGCATGACCGGCGCGTAAAGACGCGTCTTCACATCACGGCAACTGCTCAGGATGGAAATGAGACGCAGTCAAGCTATACAGGTCCCGGCGCGATGCGGGACTTTGGGTTTTACCAGGAACTGAATCCGGAGCGCTATGCCGGGAAAGCAGCAGAGGATGCGGTGCGGATGCTGCATGCGGTTCCCTGTCCGACAGGACGCATGCCGGTCGTGATCGCAAATGGCTTTGGCGGATTGTTTTTCCATGAGGCCTGCGGGCATTCTCTTGAGGCGAGCGCGGCAGCGGATGGCGCTTCGGAATTCTCCGGAAAAATCGGGCAGCAGGTGGCGGCACCTGGTCTTACGCTGATCGACGACGGAAGCATGCCGGATGCATGGGGCTCTCTGCACATTGATGATGAGGGCATTCCCACGAGAAAAAATGTGCTCATTGAAAACGGCATTCTGCGCGGCTTTATGACAGACCGCTGGAACGGAAAGCGCCTGGGACTTGCGCCTACGGGGTCCGCGAGACGCCAGAGCTACCGTTTTGCGCCGACCTCGCGCATGACCAATACCTATATTATGGCAGGGACGGATAAGCTTTCCGATATGATCGCCTCCATCGACAGGGGCATCTATGTGAAGAGCATTAATGCGGGTTCCGTCAATCCGCCGATCGGAGAATTCAATTTCAATACGAGTGAAACATTCCTGATCGAACACGGCGAGATCACAAAGCCGGTGCACAGCGCGACGCTGATCGGTACGGGCGGGGATATCCTTAAGCGTGTGGAGATGATCGGGGACGATTATGACATCGGTCAGGGCTTCTGCTATGCGGGCAGCGGCGCGATTTATATCGGCGCCGGGCAGCCGAGCGTAAAGATCTCGGAAATGACGGTCGGAGGTGATGAGGCATGACGGAAATGATGAAACATGCGCCGGAAACAGCTGTTTTGCTTCAGGCGCTTTCCAAGGGGCTTCGGGAAGAGGGAATTTCAGGAATTTCCTACAGCCTTGAGGAGACGAGACGGCGGACGACATCCGTGCGCGGCGGAATGTCTTATACGAGAACAGATGCAGAGGACAGCCTGCTCGTGATCAAGGGATGCGTGGACGGCAGAGAGGTGTCGGTAAGCTTTACGGAGTTCCCTGACGCAAAGACGGCAGCACATATGCTTCAGGAAAATGCTGCGGTCATGGCGGCAGCGAATGCGGAAAGCGGGGCGGATACGCAGCTTTCTGAGAAGCGGGATGAGCAGCAGCTTCAGAAGCGGGCGGAAAAGGAAACAGGCGCTTTCGCAAAGGAAGCAGAGGCGGATGAACAGGCGGTTTCAGGCGCAGCGGATCTTGCTGATTTTGAGACGCATGAGGCGGTGGAGACCGTACTGCTCGATGCGGAAAGGGCAGCGTTTGCCCTGCCTGAGACAGCGCTTGTGGATCTTTGCCGCTATGAACAGGAACAAAAGCTTGTCAGGCTGTTTTCTGAGAATGGCAGCATCCTTCTCTCGGATGCGAGCGGTTACCGTTGCATGCGGACAGCTGTGATCGCAAAGGCGGAACGTGCCGCGGCAGACAGACCTAATGAGCGAGAGGAGAGCACGGAGTATACCTTCGGCTGCCGCTACGGCAGTTCAGTCGGAGATACAAAGGCAGCAGCGCTCTGCCGGGAAACCGCAGAACTTGCGGCTGGCGGACTGTTCGGAGCGAGCCTCCCTTCAGGGGTATATCCTGCCGTGCTGAAAAATTCTGTTGTGGCAGAGCTTCTGGAGGCATATCTGCCGGCATTTTATGCTGAGAATCTGAAAGAGGGACAGAGCGCGCTTTGCGGTCTCAAGGGAAAGGCTGCCGCGGCAGATTTTCTTTCGCTCAGGGAAGTTCCGTTCCTTTCCGGCGGCCGTGTCACGCGCCGTGTAGACGACGAGGGAACGCCGGTCAGAGAAAAATATCTTTTGAAGAACGGTATATTTGAAACTGCGCTTTCCAAACGGGGCAGCACGCCGGAAGAAGACGGCGAAAGCACCGGAAACGGATTTCGTCCGGATGCGCAGTCCGATATCGGGACGGGCGTGACAAATGTGCTGCTTCTGGCGGATGCAGAGCATACGAAGCCGCTTTCAGAGCTGCTTTCAGCCATGCAGGACGGTTTATATGTGACGGCGATCGACGGAACCTTTGCAGGAACAGACGCGAAAAAAGGCAGCTTTTCACTGATTGCGCGCGGACGGGTCGTAAGAGGCGGCAGGCTGTGCGAATCCTTCCGCGAGGTGACGATCGCAGGCAGCTTTTTCGAAATGCTGCTGCAGGCAAAAGCCCTGGGAGATGAGCCTGCGGCGACGGCACCGGATCTTGCGTGCGTGCTTGCACCGGCGCTCTTTGCCGGGGATCTGGTCGTATCGGGAGTGTAGGATCGGATGAAAATCTGGAACTTTTATTATTCAGGAATATACTATGGAAGTCTCCGGGCTTCGGAAAAAGGCGTGCAGCATACGAGCCTCGATCCGGAGACCGGCGAAAAAAGAGACTGGGAGGAGCTTCCGGGGGACAATCTGTACCGGAGGCTCTCAAACCGGGATATAAGGGCGCTTTTTCTCATGCTGGGAGAGCTTTCGGCTCTTTCGGCAGACGGGAAGGAGCGCTTTTCGTCGTCTGACGGCGGTGTCTTTTCACGGCGACATGCAGCCGGGGAATACGAGGCGGAATGGAGCGGCGCACAAACGGCCTACATTGAGCGAAACCGTAAATATGTGCGGGATCTCCTTTCCCGGGATGGAGAACTTTATGCCGTGCTGATGCCGGGCAGGGACTATACGGCAGTGCTCGTTCAGGACGGTATGGAGGCATATACGCCGCTGAAATGCTGGGATGCACTTTATCCCGCGGAGAACCCGGAATTCAGGGAAGCGGCAGAAAACCGTCCACATGTGCGGTTTCTGGGGAGCTTCCGGGTAGAGACGGCGGATCATGAATTTCTCGCAACGGATGTTTATCTTCCGGCGGGCAAAGAAGGTCCGTTTCCGGCGGTTCTGGTACGCACGCCCTATGGAAAGAAAAACGGGAAAGAGCAGTATTTCCGCTTTGTACAGAGGGGCTATGCGGTCGTGCTGCAGGACGTGAGGGGGCGCGAGGACAGCACGGGCGCATGGCGGCCGAACTATTATGAGGTTGAAGACGGCCGCGATACGCTCGCCTGGATCGCGGCGCAGAGCTGGAGCGATCAGAAGATCGCGATGACGGGAGGCTCTTATCTCGGATATGTGCAGTGGGCGGCAGCGGCAAGCGGCAGCCCGTATCTGAAGGCGATGCTCAGCAGCGTGTGCGCCGGCAGCGCGTTTGTGGATGTGCCGAGAAGGGGCGGCACGTTCTGCTCCGGAATGCTTGCCTGGGGATTTGCAATGACGGAACAGCGCATGAGAGCGGATCTCATGGTGCGGGACGACTGGGATGAGGTGCTGGAGATCCGGCCGCTTGGGGATATCCCGGAGAAGGCGCTGGGGCATGCGGTGCCGTTCCTCGATGAGTGGTTTTCGCACAGGGATGAGGATGCGTTCTGGAAGCGCTCAAGCTGGCAGGCTGCATGGCGGGAAACAGAACAAAGGACCGGAAGGAAGATCGAAGTCCCTGCGCTCATTATGTCGGGCTGGTTTGATGATAACGGCATGGGGACGACGGAGGCGCTAGAGCTTGTACGCTCGTATGCGCCGGGGAATTATAAGGCAATTCTGGGTCCGTGGATGCACAGCGGGAATGCAAATTATGATCTGCACGGTGTGTTTTTAGGGGAACGCGCGCTCCGCTATGACATGGATGTTCAGTGCTTTGCGTGGCTGGAGCGCTTCCTTCGCGGCAGAGAAATTCCGCTCACGGACACGGCAGTGGAGTATTATACGCTTTCGGAAAATCGCTGGAAAACGGCGGATGCCTGGCCGCTTCCTGCGGCGGAGGAATTGTCTTTGTATCTGCAGGCAGACGGCAGCCTTCAGAAAACGGCGCCTTCCCTGCCGGGGCAGAATGCATATGACTATGATCCCGCGCATCCGGCGGTGCACATCATTGATCTGTCGGAAAATGAACTGGAAGTGCCGGAGGATTACACGGAAGAGGAAAAGCGTGCGGATGTGATGGTTTATTCGACAGAAGTGCTTACGGAACCGCTTACGGTGACTGGCGATATGACCGCCGTGCTGTACCTCTCTTCGGACTGCCCGGATACCGATCTCATCGTGCACATTACGGACGTAGACGAAACGGGCAGATCCGTAAAGCTTGCGGACGGAATGCTGAGCGTGAGGTACCGGGGCGGCTTTGACCGCCCGGAGCTTATGAAACCGGGTGAGGTTTATAAGATCCGGATCCGGACAACAAAGCTCTCAAACTGTTTTCTCGCAGGACACAGACTGCGGTTTACTGTAACGTCTTCCGCGAAAAATTTTATTTTTCCAAACTGCAACACCGGAGAAGGGTACGACAGCAGGGAACAGAGAATCGCGCATAATGTGATCCATACGGGAGGGGATTTTCCATCGCGGATCATTCTCCGTCTGGAATGAGCGTTTACAAATTTCTGCGCTTCGGCTAAAATAAAAAGAAAACGGAGGGGAGAGCAAAATGGATGTAAGAGAGGCGATCAGGGGAAGAAGAAGCATCAGAAAATATGAGGCCGGCGCGGTGATTCCGAAGAAGGATATCGAGAGCATTCTGGAAGCCGCGATGATGGCACCGAGTGCGAGAAATGCAAGGCCCTGGGAATTTGTGGTCGTACTGAACGAGGAAAAAAAGAACAGGATCATGGAGTTCAGCCC
>JAUNHA010000020.1:33965-39590 GCA_030524135.1 Eubacteriales bacterium | reverse complement strand
TGATTGCGACAGGAGGAAACATACATGAAGCAATACAGCATCCTGCTGTTTGATTTAGATGGCGTTATTCTTGACTTTTCAAAGGCCGAGGAATTATCTTTTGCAAAGACCTTTGCAGACTACGGGCTGCCGCTCACAGATGAGATTATCCGGCGCTACCAGGAGATCAATCACCGCAGATGGGCAGAATATGAAACCGGTAAAATCACAAAGGAAGAATGTACGGTCGGGCGCTATGAAGAGCTGTTTTCCGAATTTCATTTTTCCGCTGATGCACACGCCTTTGCCAAAGATTATATGGACGGGCTCGGGGAAGGACATTTTCTGATGCCGCATGCCAGAGACGTACTGGAAACCCTTGCACCCCGCTATGCGCTTTATGTTGTGACAAACGGTGTCAGCCGCGTGGCATATTCAAGGCTGGACGGAACCGACAGCCGGAAATATTTCCGGGACTTCTTTGTCTCCGAAGATCTCGGCGCGCAGAAGCCTTCCATGGAATATTTCAACCAGGTATTCGCTGCCATTCCCGGCTTTGACAGCGAAAAAACGCTGCTCATCGGAGATACGCTCTCCTCTGATATTCAGGGTGCAAATAATGCAGGGATCGACAGCTGCTGGCTGAACGTCACGCACAGGCAAAACCCGGACGGACCGAAATCCACCTATGAAATCGACAGTCTGGAAAAACTGCTGCCGATCCTCGGATTATAAACGGCTTATCAACTCATAACGAAACGAGCGCTGTCAGGCACACTCCTAAAAAAGCTTCATCCCGCACTTATCTGCAGAATGAAGCTTTCGTTTATTCTTAGTTCAATTTTCAGCGTATAAAGTTCGTCGGCTGCATCGGCTCCTTTTCAGGAAGGCCATAGGCTTCCTTTCCAAGTTTGATGCTCTTCATCAAAAATGCCATATTTCTTGCAAGTGTCCGCATCGTCTGCAGACCTTCCGCGTCCTCAGCTGCCTCTCCCGGCTCTCTGCCGTGAATGCTGTTCCAGTACTGGCTTGACGCGACCGGCATTCCTGCGATCGTAAAATACTTGTTCAGTTCATCAAACGTCGCAGACAGTCCGCCTCTTCTTGCAGCGACCACGCTTGCGCCCACCTTCATCGTCTTATCAAACGGCGTGCTGTAAAACAGCCTGTCGAGAAAGGCGATCAGCGTCGCGTTCGCCGATGCATAGTATACCGGACTTGCAACCACGAGCCCGTCACATGCCTCAAACTTCGGCGCCGTCTCGTTCACCAGATCCTCGAATACACATTTGCCGCGCTTTCTGCAGGCATCGCAGGCGATACAGCCGCGGATATCCTTATTCCCGACCTGAATGATCTCGGTCCCGATCCCCTGCTGCGTAAAAATAGCTTCCATTTCATGTAAGGCGATCGCCGTATTCCCTTCCGGATGCGGGCTTCCGTTGATCATTAATACTTTCATGCAAACCTTCCCTTTTTCCTTATGACCGGTTCATTTTCAGTTCCGTTCATGCCCCGTCTGTCCGCTCTCCCCAAAGCAGACCGGCAGTCTTATTCCGCCGCAGGCTTTCTTTTTGCAACCAGCTGGAGGTTTCCGCAGCCATGGCATACATAAACGTCACAGATAATACCTGCGCCCTGACCCTCAGCCTGGCCGTTCAGATAGCAGCTCGGCACAAAAAATGCTTTTTCCTGATCTCCGGGTGTCTTCAACAGCCGGTAGCTGCCTCCGCAAAATGGACATTTCATATTTCGTTATTCTCCTTTATCTTATATGTAGGTTGTCAGCCGCCGGAAAATCTGTCCGTCAGCCTTCCTGACTACTATACCACAGATCCCGGCATTTGGCAAAATTGTGATCAGAGCTTCTGGCATCCCAATTCTGAAAGCTTAAATCTTGAACCGGTATCCAACGCCCCAGATCGTCTCAATATACTGAGGTTTTGCCGTATTATATTCGATTTTTTCTCTTATTTTTTTAATATGTACGGTTACGGTCGCAATATCTCCAATGCTGTCCATGTCCCAGATTTCACGGAAGAGCTCTTCTTTCGTAAAAACACGGTTCGGATGCTCTGCCAGAAACGTAAGAAGATCGAATTCCTTCGTCGTAAACGCTTTTTCCACACCGTTTACCCAGACCCGGCGCGCAGTCTTATCGATCTTTATTCCGCGGATCTCGATGATATCATTTGCATTTTTTTCAGCGCCCGTCAGACGCTCATAGCGGCTCAGATGCGCTTTCACGCGCGCAACAAGCTCAGACGGGGAGAACGGCTTTGTGATATAATCATCCGCACCAAGCCCGAGACCCCTGATCTTGTCGATGTCTTCCTTTTTCGCCGTCACCATAAGAATCGGCGTATTTTTTACCTCGCGCACTCTCCGGCAGATCTCAAATCCGTCCGTCCCGGGCAGCATAATGTCCAGTATGATCAGGTCATAGTCCTCGGAAAGCGCCCTGTTAAGCCCCTCCGTCCCATCATTTTCAATGTCCACCGTAAAGCCGGAAAGTTCCAGATAATCCTTCTCAAGCTCCGCAATGCTGACTTCATCTTCCACGATTAAAAGCTTCTTGTCGTCCATAAATCCTGTCCCTCTTCTCCTCTGCTTTTCTATTCCGCAGTCCTTGCTTCTACATATTTTCTGAGCTGGAAATGTATCGTCAGCCCCTGTCCCTCTTCGCTGGAGGCCCAGATCCGTCCGCCATGATCCTCAATGATCTTCTTTACGATGGAAAGTCCGATGCCGCTTCCGCCGAGACTGGAATTGCGGCTCGCATCCGTGCGGTAGAACCGTTCAAAGATCCGCGTCAGATCCTTTTTCGCCACGCCGCGCCCGTTATCCGCAATGTCGCACTGGATAAAGTCCCCGACATCGGATACCCTGATGCTGATGCTCCCCGGCTTCTTATCGATGTATTTGACGGAATTTCCAACGATATTGTTAATGACGCGCCTTAGCTGTTCCGGATCCGCGATCACCGTGATGTCCGCATCCACGCCGTTCTGATAAGAAAAGGTGATGCCCTTTCCCTCCATATCAAGCCCGATCTCTTCCGCACAGTCGTCAAAGTACTCCCGCACACAGAGCTTTGCAAAATTATACGGTATACGGTTTGTCTCGATCTTGGAATAAAAATTCAGCTCATCGATCAGCCGCGCCATATCATTTGCTTTATTATAGATCGTCCGGATATATTTTTCCATCCGTTCAGGGCTGCTTGCCACACCGTCCAGAATGCCCTCCGAATAACCCTGTATCGCCGTCAGCGGTGTTTTCAGATCATGGGCGATATTGCTGATCAGCTCCTTTGATTCCCTGTCGGAACGGAGTTTTTCCTCCTGGGACTCCTTCAGTCTCAGCCGCATTTCCTCAAAATCCTGCGTCAGCTGTCCGATCTCATCCACATTTTCCGCTTCCAGCGTAAAATCAAGGTCTCCGTCCTTGATCTTCTGCGTAGCGCGCCGCAGCTCATCGAGCGGCCGCAGGATGGAGGAATAGACCCAGGACAGCAGAAGAAATCCCGCCGCCACAAGCAGAAACATACTGGTATCATAGCGTATCTTCCCGCTCATCATCAGATGCAGCAAAATAAGCGGAAGCACCGTCGATATCAAAAACATGATAGCAAGTCTGGTAAATAATTTCATAATCGCATACTCTCCTGCGCCAAAATCCGCGTTACAGCCGCTCTGAAATCCACACGGCATTCATCCTGCCCTATAAGCAAACATACGGTCCGGCGTGCCGTCCCCTCCGGGAGCCTTACCGAACCGCATGTGAAGTTACCTGTCCATACACTTACCGCGCCGCTCTCCGGCGCGCGGGTCCGTATAAACGGGATCGCTTAAAAATCAAATTTATCAGAGAAATAATTCAGAAGCTCATCGATTGCTACGCGCTCCTGCTGCATGCTGTCGCGGTGGCGGATCGTCACGGTATGCTCGGTCTCCGAATCAAAGTCATAGGTGATGCAGAACGGCGTACCGATCTCATCCTGACGGCGGTAACGCTTACCGATGCTGCCGCGGTCGTCAAACTCGCAGTAATATTTGTTCAGCAGCATATCGAATACCTTCTCCGCACCCTCGTTGAGCTTCTTTGAAAGCGGAAGCACAGCGATCTTTACCGGAGCAAGTGCCGGATGGAAATGAAGCACCGTACGCACATCTCCGCCTTCAAGCTCCTCCTCGTCATAAGCCGAGCAGAGGAACGCAAGTGTTACTCTGTCCGCACCGAGCGACGGCTCAATAACATACGGAATATAACGCTCTCCGGTCTCGTCATCCTGATAACTCATATCCTGCTTGCTGACAAGCTGATGCTGTGAAAGGTCATAATCCGTTCTGTCCGCGATACCCCAGAGCTCGCCCCATCCGAACGGGAACAGGAACTCAAGATCCGTCGTAGCCTTCGAATAGAAGGACAGCTCCTCCTTGCTGTGGTCACGCGCACGGAGCTCATCCTCCTTAAGGCCGAGTGCCTTAAGCCAGTTCTGGCAGAACTCCTTCCAGTAAGCAAACCACTCAAGATCCGTATCCGGCTTGCAGAAGAACTCAAGCTCCATCTGCTCAAACTCTCTGGTACGGAAGGTGAAGTTGCCCGGCGTGATCTCGTTACGGAAGGACTTTCCGATCTGACCGATGCCGAACGGGAGCTTCTTTCTGGAAGTTCTCTGTACATTTTTAAAGTTAACAAAAATACCCTGTGCGGTCTCCGGTCTCAGGTAGATCGTAGCTGTTGCATCCTCGGTAACGCCCTGGAAGGTCTTGAACATCAGGTTGAAGCTTCTGATATCCGTCCAGTCGTGTGCGCCGCAGGTCGGGCAGTCGATCTTATGCTCGTCAATAAATGCCTTGAGCTCGTCTGCGCTCATGCCGTCAGCGGAGTTGTTCGGAAGCTTGATGTCATGCTGCTCGCAGAAGTCCTCGATCAGCTTGTCCGCACGGAAACGCTCGTGGCACTTCTTACAGTCCATAAGAGGATCCGAAAATCCTGCAAGGTGACCCGAAGCCACCCAGGTCTGCGGATTCATGAGAATGGCACAGTCAACGCCGACATTTAACTTCGAGCATTCAACGAATTTTCTCCACCATGCGCGCTTTACATTGTTCTTAAGCTCAACACCGAGATTTCCGTAATCCCAGGTATTGGCAAGGCCTCCGTAAATCTCGGAACCCGGATATACAAAGCCTCTCGACTTTGCGAGCGCCACGATTTTTTCCATTGTTTTCTTTTCTCTGTCCATACTTGTTCCTCCCTCTTGCGGACTGCTCCGCTTATATTTTCCATGGGCTTTCGCCGCATGCAAAAATGCTTTGGAATAAAGCAAAACCCTGAAAATGTTACATACAAGTATACATGATTAGCTAAATTCCTGCAAGACTTCAAGGGTTTTAAATTTGCAGGGAACCATACGCTTAAAAAGCGCGCCCGCGTGGCGGCAGAAGGTCTGTACCGCTTCATCCGGAAATGAAGTAAGATATCCCTCCCCGTAAAGCAAAGAGAGCCCGGCGCATTCCGCATGCTTCCAGAGGGAAAGCACTTCTTCCGTTACAGTGCCCTCAGGCCGTTCCGTATACTCGCCTTCGATCACAAGCATGCGAAGCTCATACATCCGTCTGATCAGAAGAAGCCGCAAAG
>JAUNHA010000020.1:0-33865 GCA_030524135.1 Eubacteriales bacterium | reverse complement strand
TCGATCACAAGCATGCGAAGCTCATACATCCGTCTGATCAGAAGAAGCCGCAAAGTGCCATCCGCTTGTTTCATTTCTGCTTCTTGTTGCTTTTCTGTTTCTTTTTTCTCCCGCTCTCCCTCTCTGGACAACGCTTTCAGCGCTACAAAGGTAAGATTCAAAAGCTGCTTTGCTTCAGCTTCTTCCATCCCCTCCTGCGAAAACCAGGAAAGCACCTCCAGAAAATAGAGCGCATAACAGGACAGCACGGGATCCGCAAACAGCGGGGAAAATGATTCGATCAGGCGCACGCCGTGAAGGTTCCATGCTCCTTTTCCGCGGGCGAGCGTAAACTCCGCGCAGGTCATGGGCAGCGTCACACCCAGAAGGTGCGACTTCGGTTTGGCAGCCGCCTGCGCAAATACGCAGATCTTTCCATAACGGTCCGTCAGAATACTGAGCCGTCTCCCGTATTCCCCCTGCGGCGCCGCCGATAAAATAATGCCCTTTGCCGTTACATCCTGTCCCTGCATCCGTCCGAACGCCTCCATCGCTTCAGGCTTCCCTGCTCCGCCTTAAAGCTTTTTGATATCGTATCCATAACTGCGCATGAAGGTTTCGTTGTCCCTCCAGTCCCTGCGCACCTTTACAAACAGTTTCAGATTGACATGCGCCGAAAGCTGGTCTTCGATCTCAAGGCGCGCTGCCGTTCCGATCTTTTTTAACATCGAACCGCCTTTTCCGATCACAATTCCCTTGTGGCTGTCCCGTTCGCAGATGATGTCCGCCGTAATATCAAAAAGCCCTTTTCTGCGCTCCTTAAATTCATCCACCATGACTGCGACGCCATGCGGAATTTCTTCCTTCAGAAGTCTCAGCATCTGCTCCCGGATCAGCTCCTCCGCAATGCTTCTCATCGGCACCATCGTGACCGTCTCCTCGTCATAATAAAGCGGTCCTTCCGGAAGATAACGGTACAACGTATCCATCAGCACGTCCGTATTTGTTCCGGACATGGCGGACACCGGCACGATCTCATCAAATTCGGCCTTTTCCCTGTATGCTGCGATCACGGCATTGATATCTTCCTTCTGCTTCAGCGTATCTACCTTGTTGATCACGAGGATGACCGGTTTTTTGTTTTCCTTTCCGCTCCGGTTCAGGGAGGAAAGCAGCTTTGCAATGCGCTCCTCGCCTGCGCCGATATGCGTCACCGGCTCCACAAGCCAGCAGATCACATCCGCATCCCCGAACGCTTTTTCCGCGGCAGTATCCATATATTCGCCAAGCTTGTTCTTTGCCTTGTGTATTCCCGGCGTATCCACAAAGATGACCTGTCCGCGTTCATCCGTATAGACAGTTTCTATTCTGTTGCGCGTCGTCTGCGGTCTGTTTGAGGTAATTGCTATTTTCTGCCCGATCAGACAGTTCATAAGCGTTGACTTTCCCACATTCGGCCGTCCGACAAGTGCTGCAAATCCTGATTTCATTCAAATTCTCCTTTTATATCCCTCTGATCCGGCCGTTTAGTACAGCTCGCGCACGGATGCAAACAGCTTTTCATTCTCCCTGATCTTCTCCGCGTTGCCGATCGCGCAGCGGTAGCCGCCCGCAAGCACCGCTTCGACATAAGGCTTAAGCCCCTTCAGCGTCTCACAGGTGCAGCCGAGCACCTCATCGCGTTCTTTCCGGAAATCCCCGTCCGTAATTCCGGAAAAATAAGCCGAAAGATATCTTGAAGCCCGGATGGATGCCGACAGCGGCTGGTCGAGCTCTGCAATGGCTCCGATGATGTATTTTGTCATATCCCGCTCTGAAAGCGCGAGCGTGCCGAGATAATCCGGAAGCGCCTCATAGACCCCGTCCGTTTTTCCGACCTGCGGATCCCGGTAGGATACAAGGTATCCTCTGCCCGATTTCACAAATCCGGACATGCAGCCGTACGCGCCGCCTTTTACGCGAAGCCTCTGCCAGAGATACTCGTAATTCAGAAATCCCTTGAGTACGATCAGCGCTCCGGTATACGGAAGTCCTGCATCCGCAAAGCTGCCGCAGCGCGCCACGTAATTGACCTGCGAGGTCGTAAGGAAGCCCTCGTTGACCTTTCCCTGTGCATGCACGGACAGCCGCTTTCTCCTGCCAAGCTCTGCCTCGCTTACATTCCGCTCAGCCTTCGCCGCAGGGAAGGTCTGTACGAATGCCTTCATATGCGCCATAAGCGCAAGCTTTTCCTGTCTTTCTCCGGAAAGCGCAAGCGTCATCTGCTTTTTCACAAACAGTTTCCTGGCGACCGCCTGCAGGGAAGCGATGAAATGTCTCCGTTTTCCGGGTATCTGGTAAAACTTTGAAGCCGCATTCAGGAAATCATAAAACGCAATTCCGCCGGTCACATCCTCATAGCGCTGATCCGCTCTGAAGTAGGAGCCCGCCCGGGTGACAGCCGCACTGTGCGAGCTTCCGTCGAGCTTCATCTGCATCCTGCTCTTTGCCTCGAGCAGTTTTTCCCCGATATGCTTTTCATCCGTAAACAGCGATTCATTTAAGATCTCCGAAACAAGCGAAAGCCCCTCTCCCATGTTCTCAGAAAGGATCCGGAGCTCTGCCGAGAAAAACCCTCTGTATGCGCCGGGATTCTTCACATCCGGGAAGGACCCGATCTCAAAATCAATTCCGCCCGTCTTCTCGAGGATCTCGCTGGTAAGCTCCTGATAGCTGCGTTTCTTTGTATCCAGCTCTCCGTAAAGATAACGCAGGAAGGATGCGAACTGAAGCTCCTCCTCAGAAAGCATATCCGTCTCAAAAAGTACACGGATATAGGCGATGCCGTTCGTATTGAACCGCGACCAGAGCAGCCGTTTGTCCGCACAGACCTGCATGCAGTTCTTCTCCGCCTCTCTTCCGATATCGGAAATCCGAAGCAGCGGGAGCTTCTGCATATCCGCCTCACTCACCGGCTCCTCCTGATAGGCGCGAAGTCTTTTTTCTTCTTCCGCGATCTCCGAAACAGCCTCGTCCGAAAGTGACGCGCGCACGCCCGCAAGCCTGGCTTTAAGCGCCGCGTCACGCTCAGCCGTCAGTCCCTGTTTTGGGATGACTGTCACATCCGCCCTGTGCGGATTATCGATAAGCGCCTTCGAAAGAAGCGTCTCAAAATAGCCGGTGTCCGCCTGCTCCTTCAAAAATGCAAGCGTCTCTTTGTATTTCAGATATGTGTACGGCTTTCCGTCATACAGCCAGGATTCAAGCGCCGTCAGTCCATATGCAAGTCCCTGGGGAAGCCTTCCGTAATCCGCCTCCCTGTATTTAAATTCCATGTAGTTGAGCGCGGCGCGAAGGAATTTCCGGTCAATGCCGTTTTTCACGATTCCCGACAGCGTCTCCCTTACCACCGTATGGAAACGCGCCTCATCCTCTGCATCCGCATTTTTTGCGGTCACGGAAAAATACGGCTGACGAAGCCCATAGGTATAGCCGCCCAGAATATCCTCTCCGATGCCCGCCTTGATCAGCGCCTCCCGAAGCGGAGCTCCCGGCGCGTCCAGAAGAATAAATTCAAGCACCTGCCAAGCCAGATTCAGCCTCGCATCCGGCACGTCGGCGATCACATAATTTTCTGAAAACCAGGTTCTCCCCACCGTCTCTTCATTTGCCCCGAGCGGATAGAAGATCCGTTCGCTGCGCGGAGCGGAAAATGCCTGCTGCACGCCGATCTCTGATCTGATCTCTTCCCTGTCGTAGGCAGAAAGATACTGCTCATCCATCCACAGAAGCTTTTCCTCCATGTCCATGTCCCCGTAAAGATAGATATAGGAATTGGACGGATGATAATAGCGTTTATGGAAGTCCAGAAATGCCTCGTAGCTGAGCGAAGGAATTGCCTCGGGGTCGCCGCCCGACTCAAATCCGTAGGTCGTATCCGGAAACAGCGTATGCATCGTATAGCGTTCGAGTACAGAGTCGGGATTGGAAAACGCTCCTTTCATTTCATTGTACACGACACCGTTATAGCTTAACGAGCCGTCCTCGGGAGACAGCTCGTAGTGCCAGCCCTCCTGCTCAAAGATACGCTTTTCGCTGTAAATTTTCGGATGCAGGACCGCGTCAAGATATACATCCATCAGGTTCATGAAATCCCTGTCATTACAGGATGCCACGGGATAAACAGTCTTGTCGGGATAGGTCATCGCATTCAGAAACGTATTGAGCGATCCTTTTGCAAGCTCAACAAACGGATCCTTCAGCGGAAATTTCTCAGACCCGCAGAGCACCGAGTGCTCAAGAATGTGCGCAACGCCTGTATCATCCTGCGGCGTCGTCCGGAAACCAATATAAAACACCTTATTCTTATCCTTGTTTTTCAGTGTAAAAATACGCGCTCCGGATCTGATGTGTCTGTAAATATAAGACTTCCCTCCACACTCGGGAATGTCGCATTCCTCCAAAAGCTCATAGCGTTTCAAAAACTCCTGCATATCACTGCTTCCTCCTTAATGAAATTCCGGCAAAAACACTCCGTTGTTCCCTCCGCTGCCCCGGAAAAGCCCCGGACCCGGGCGAAGCGCCAGATTGCCGAGAATATGATCCTTCAAAATCGCCGCACTCTCCCGTACGCAAAGATGTACGAAAAGGATCCGGTCCGATGGCGCCGCGATCGGATAGACATTGGTCAGCCCTTCCTTTTCCGCAATTCCGAGCGAACGGTACAGATGAAAGTCACTTGTCAGTATTCCCGTCTTCATACGGTCCGGATAGCTGCTGCGGTAATGTCTCTGTTTATCGATCTCGATCTGGATCGAAGACAGGCGGATATTTTCATCCGTATTCCCGGACAGAATCTCGATCCGCATATTTTCTGCCGGAATACCCTTCCTGTACAGATAGTTGTACATGGCAAGCGCCTCGGGAACCGGCTCTCCGTTCCCCTGTCCTCCCGAGAGGATAAACACGGTCTCGGGATTTTGGAGATAATACTCAAAGGCCCTGTCAAGCCTTTTTTCAAGCGAAGTTGAAATACGGTCGGAATATACCCTGGCACCGAGCACGATCACATAATCACAGCCATTCTCCGCCGGCATCGCAGCTGTACCGAGCACCGGCACCATGAGCAGAACGAAGACGGCGACAAAAGCTGCGAAGGTCGTAAAAACAGCGACCGGCAGCCGCTTCGGAAGCTCGCCCCTGTGCTTTTTTCTCCGCGCACAGAGCACGGCCATAAATGCAAACACAGCCGCAAAAAATATCCATATGCCGCAGAAAGCCGTCGTAATACCGCTGTATGCCACGATCACACAGAAATATAGGACACATATCACACTTAGGAAAATGAAAAAAGCCTGCATAAACGCGCTCCTTAGATCTGGTTTGCCGCCTTTACACGGAGAATGTCATGCGCATCCGGAAGCACGGAAAGCTTCAGAAGCAGCATCTGCCTTGAATGCGGGCAGGAGGGCTGTTCTTCTCCCGTCTCAGCATCAAAAATTCCCAGCACCTTTGTCTGAACGTTGCTGAAATCCGGCTTCATGATCTCGATCACATCTCCGGTACAGAATTTATTTTTCTGCTCGATCAGCGCCATGCCGTCCTTAAGCTCCCTGACACAGCCAAGGTAGGTGTAATTCTTTACATAGGTATTGTTGTCATAGATCTGCGCGTCTTCCGCGGGTTTTCCAAAGTAGAAGCCCGTCGTAAAATCGCGGTAGGTACATTTTCCGATCTCTTCCCGGTAGAGCGGGAGATTTTCCCGGTAAAGCTCCGGGGAGGCAAAATAATCGTCGATCGCCTTTCTGTAGGTACGCGCGACCGTTGCCACATAGAGCTGCGTCTTCATGCGCCCTTCGATCTTAAAGCTGTCGATTCCCGCCTCAAGCATCTCCGGAATGTGCTCGATCATGCACAGATCCTTCGAGTTGAAAATATAGGTTCCGCGCTCATTTTCCATCACCGGAAAATATTCGCCCGGGCGCTTTTCTTCCACCAGACTGTACTTCCATCTGCACGGATGCGTGCACGCGCCGCAGTTTGCATCCCGTCCCGTCATAAAGCTCGAAAGCAGACAGCGCCCGGAATATGAAATACACATTGCTCCGTGGATAAAGGCTTCAATTTCCATATCCTCCGGAATATGACGTCTGATCCCGGATATCTCCGCAAGGGAAAGCTCCCTGGCGCAGACCACGCGCTTTGCGCCAAGTTCGTGCCAGAACAGAAACGTTTCGTAATTCGTATTATTCATCTGCGTCGAAATATGGAGTTCCAGTTCCGGCGCATGCTTTCTGCACAGGCGGTAGATCCCGGGATCCGAGATGATGAGCGCGTCCGGTCCGATCTCTGCGAGCGCTTCCAGATAGACTGCCGCCTCCGAAAGATCCCTGTTGTGCGCAAATATATTTGCTGTCACAAACACCTTTACGCCGTGCGCGTGCGCAAACGCAATTCCCTCCCGCATGGCTTCCTGATCAAAATTATCCGCCTTCGCCCGCAGGGAAAATGCCTCGCCTCCGATATATACGGCATCCGCCCCGTAGATCACCGCAGTCTTAAGCGTCTCCAGATTTCCCGCGGGGATCAGTAATTCAGGTTTTTTCATCATCGGTTTTTCTGCTCCTGTCTGCTGTTTCATTTCTTTACGGAGATGCTGACACCGTCTCCGAGCGGCAGCACGGAGCTCTCAAGCTCCGGATGGTGCTTTATTTCATACAAAAATTCCCGCATGCGGCTGTGCGTCGTGCGATCCCGTCTCGGAATCGTAAACCGGGATTCCATGACCGTCCCGTCCTGCATCACATTGTCCGCAATGAGAAGCGCGCCCTGACGCATCAGGCAGAGAATATCCGGCAGCCAGTGAAGGTACTGTCCCTTCGCGGCATCCAGAAACACAAGGTCATAGCCTGCTTCTTCCGGAAGGTCTCCGGCTTTTTTTCTCAGCGCCTGTTCCCGCAGCACCGCCCCCGCATCCGCGTGGACAAGCTCTACATGATCTGAAAGACCAGCGCGTCTTATATTTTCCTGTGCCAGCGGAATTCTCCGCTCCCAGCTTTCGATCGTCAGAACAAAAGCCTGTCCGTTTAAGGAAAGTGCCTCCCGCGCCATCACGATCGTGCTGTAGGCGATGGCGGTTCCGATCTCCAGAATGCGCTTCGGGTGTGTGAGGTGAACCATCGTCCTTAAGAAGCTCTCTGTTTCCAAACGAACAATGGGGACGTCATGCGTGACCGCAAACGTCCTCATCTCGTCTAAAAGCTCATCCGTCTCCGGTTCAAGGGATGAGAGGTAATCCGCTATTCTGTCACGGTTCATTGCTGTCCGCCTCCGCGCTGCTTTCCGGTGTCCCGGCATTCTCCGCCGCCTCCGCGGATACTGCCTCCGTGCTCACTTCAATGCCGGCGCCCGCTGCTGCCGCCGCCTGCTCTTCATCCACCAGATCGCTTCCCGCATCGATCACGTCGCCATCTTCCGCTGCCTCCGCCGCTGCTGCCTCGGATGCCTTTACCTTCGCTGCATATTCCTCGGGATCCGTATTCAGCGCAGTCAGGATCTCCCCTGTCGTCATCGATGTGTTAAGGGTGTAGTCGCCCGGATACAGGTTGATCTTATACAGCTCTCCCTGAATGACAAATGCCGTCTTATTGCGGATAAGCCCCTCTTCTTCGAGCTGATCCGCCACGCTGTCCATCGTCACGCCGTCCTCAAGCGTCACGACATGGTCTGTACCGGGTGCAGCCTCCACCGGCTGCTGATAAAATATATCATGGCCAAAATCAAAACAAAAACTCAGTCCCTCAAAGGTGACCAAAAGCAGAAGGGCTGCAATAATCACCCTTCCCGCGATCCCCCCGAGGAGCCCCGTTACCTTTGCCAGTGCCGAACGATCGTCTTTCATCCTGTTATCTTCCGCCTTTAATCTGTTTCATGGTATTTCAGTATATCATATCCGCCGCCGAAAGTAAAACCGCGGAATTGCAAATCCCGCGGTTTTGTTTCACCTTTTGTTTTACAATTTTCCTTATACTTCAGAAATAATCGGAAGGATCACCGGATTTCTCTTAAGGCGCCTCCAGAGGAAATCGCTAAGCGTATCACGGATCACATTTTTGATCTTGCCCCAGTCGCTGACGTGGTGTACCAGACAGTCGTCCACGGCATCCATGACAACGAGTCTCGCCTCTTCCATGAGGTCTTCATTCTCGCGCACATAGACGAAGCCGCGGCTTACGATATCCGGACCGGAAACAAGTCTTCCGGAATAGCGCTCAAGGCTTAAGACTACGACAATAATGCCGTTCTGCGCAAGGTTCTGCCGGTCATGCATAACGATATTTCCGACATCTCCCACTCCGAGGCCGTCCACCATAAGCGGTCCCGCCTGTACCTTATCCACGATCTTGCAGCACTCTTCTGACAGATCGATCACATCACCCGTTTCCGCGATCAGCGCATTGTCCTTCGGCACGCCGAGAGCCATTGCGATCTCCTTCTGTCCCACTCTGTGCCTGTATTCTCCGTGCACCGGAATCGCAAACTTCGGCCTTACCAGTGCGTAGATGAGCTTCAGCTCTTCCTGGCAGGCATGTCCGGATACGTGCGTATCCTGATAAATCACCTTCGCATGCTTCTGCGTCAGCTCATTGATTACCTTGGACACCGCTTTTTCATTGCCCGGAATCGGATTCGAGCTCATAACGATGACATCATTTGGTCCGATGGTCACCTTTCTGTGCTGTCCGCTCGCCATACGGGAGAGCGCTGCCATCGATTCGCCCTGGCTTCCGGTCGTAACGAGCACGACCTTTTCATCCGGATAATCCCTGATCTGATTGATATCGATCAGTGTCCCTTCCTTCATCTTGATATAGCCTAACTCCACGGCAGTACCGATGACATTTACCATGGAACGTCCTTCTACGACCACCTTCCTGTCAAAGCGTTCCGCGTCGTTGATGATCTGCTGCACGCGGTCCACGTTTGAAGCGAACGTTGCAACGATCAGGCGGTTCTTCGTATGCTCCGCAAAAATGCTGTCAAACGTACGTCCGACTGTCCGCTCTGACATCGTAAATCCCGGTCTCAGCGCATTTGTGGAATCAGCCATCAGTGCAAGCACGCCTGCTTTTCCAAGCTCTGCAAAGCGCTGCAGATCGATCGCATCTCCGAAGACCGGCGTATAATCCACCTTAAAGTCTCCGGTATGGAGAATAACGCCTGCCGGACTGTGGATCGCAAGTGCCGCCGCATCCTGAATAGAATGGTTCGTCCGGATGAACTCGACCTTGAAATCACCTGCGTCGATCACATCCCCGTAAGAGACGATATTGAGCTTTGCACTGTCGAGAATATCTGCCTCGCGCAGCTTGTTGGAAATCAGCGCCGTCGTCAGTCTCGTCGCATACACCGGCAGATTCATATCCCTGAGAATATAGGGAAGCGCGCCGATGTGGTCCTCATGACCATGCGTAATGAAGAAGCCCTTCACCTTATCGATATGCTGCTTCAGATAGCTCACATCCGGAATGATGAGGTCGATGCCGAGCATATCGTCCTCCGGAAATGCCATGCCGCAATCCACAACGATAATACTGTTGTCGGATTCAAATGCGGTGATGTTCATGCCGATCTGCTCAAGTCCGCCCAGCGGAATGATTTTGATGTGCTTCGGTCCGTGTCCTTTCTTGCGTCTGCTGAGCTTTACCGCAGGCTTTTCCTTTTCCTGCCCGTTCTGCTGCGCGAGCAGCGCTTTTTCCTGCTGCTCTTTTTCCGCCCTCTGCTGGGCAAGAAGCTGATCCACCTGCACGCTCAGAGGTACCTTGTTTCTCACAGCCGCGGGTTCATCCGGCTTCATGGTAAGCAGCTTCAGATGTCCGTCCGGATGATAGGTCGAGCGGATCTCCATATGCGGTCCTGATTTTCTCTGCGAACGGGAAGCGCTTCTCTGCGTTGTTCTTCTTCCCTGCGGTTTTGCGTTCTCCGTATCCGCCTTTACAGGCTGACCCTTTCCGGTTTTTTCTTTGGTATTTTCCTTTGTGGTTTTTTCCGTTACGCTTTTTTCCGCCGGGGCTTTTTCCTTCTGCGCCGCAGCCGCAGCAGGTCTCCTGCGGGAAACCGGTTTCTGCAGGGACTTCCCCTGCTCCGTCTTTGCCTGTGACGCTGTCTGCTTTCCCTCTGCCGTTTTGCCAGCATCTGTTTTTCCTGCCGGCTTTTTTCCTGCCGCCGCTTTACCCGCTGCAGCTTTGCTTTCTGCCGTTTTACCTGCCGGTGCAGCACCTTCCATCTTTTTTCTGCGCGTCATATACACGCGCTTTCTTCCCTGCGCGTGTTCCCCGTTCGCGGTTTTCTTTCCGTTCCCGCTGCCGCCGGCAGCTTCTGCACCGCTCTTTATATTCAGTTCTTCTGTCATAAAATAATTACCTTTCTATATCGATCTCATCCTTGAGCATTTCTTCAAAAATCTTAAATACCGCGTTAAGCTCCGTCTCGTCATCCACGGACTCATACACGGCCTCTTCGTCTCCTGCCTCTGAAACATCGCGCATAACATAGCATTCACCGTCCTCGTCATCCGGCGCATCCGTTACGAGGATATAATCGATTCCTCCGAGCGTTGTCTTCTCAAGAATCGTAAACTCTATTTCGCTTCCGTCATCCATCAGCATGATGATCTTCTCTTCTTCCATCTCAATTCACCTCTTCTTCAAGTCTTTCGTGTTTATTTCAAATATTCTTTATTTTGGTTCAGGTATTCTTCATTCCGTTTTTCAGATAATCCTCAAGGATCAGCGCAGCTGCGATCTTATCTATATACTGCTTCCGCTCCCGGCTCCTTACGCCTGAAAGCTCCAGAACCGCGTCAGCTTCCATCGTGGACAGGCGCTCATCCCAGAGCACGATCTCAAAATCCTTTCCCATTTCATAAAAACGCCGTTTCAAAAGTGCCGCAAATTCTTCCGTCTTCCTCGCACGCTCGCCGATCGTATCGTCCATATTGACCGGATGTCCGAGCACGATAAAGTCGACCTCCCGCTCAGCGGCAAGCTCCGTTATGCGTCTTAACGTCGGTCTTATTTTATTTTCCTTATCACGCACGATCGTTTCTTCCGGCGACACGATCAGCCGCATCGGATCTGTCAGGGCGACGCCGACCGTCTTTGCCCCGAAATCAAGGCCCATAATTCTGCCCATATAATTCCTCACATAGAAATAACATGTCAGCGCTCTGCGCCGACATGTTGAAAAAAAGCCCTGCTCAATTATTCCGCACTTATCCGGTTAGCCTCTGTCCGTCAGACGATCAGCTCAGTCTGCTCTCCACATAGGCTGCCATCAGCTCTTCCAGAATCTCGTCACGTTCCACCTTCATAATCAGGCTTCTGGCATTCTTATGGCTGGTGATATAAGTCGGATCTCCCGACATGATATAACCCACGATCTGATTGATCGGGTTGTATCCCTTTTCAACCAGCGCACTATAAACCTGTGTAAGCACGTCGCTCACATTCGGCTTTGCGATTTCCTTGATCTGTCCTATGATCTGTGTATTCTGAATGTTATCCATGTCGTCACGTCCTTTTCCAACTGTTATATATTCTAGCGCAAAATAAGGCTTTCGTAAACAGCTTTTTCCTTACAAATTTCTGAAACAGTTCCGGAAAGGATCTCGTTCTGGGAAAAGTCAGTGCATTTTCTGATACAGCGGATGTATTCCCGGCTGTAGCCTGCCGCATAGCTGCCGTCGGGAAGGCTGATCTCTTCCTCACAGAGCATCGTAACTTCCTTTCCAAGATAATAGCGCCGGAACGCATCCGACATCTCGTCTGCAAGATGAAGCAGCACCTTGCTCCGCGCTTCCTTCACATCTTCCGGCACCTGCGCCTCCATTTTGTCAGCGCGTGTGCCTGCACGTCTCGAATACTTGAAGATGTGCATCTCATAAAATCCGATCTCCTCAAGGAAGCGCCGGCTTTCCTCAAATTCCTCATCCGTTTCCCCGGGAAAGCCCACGATCACGTCGGTCGTGATCGCCGGATGCTTGAAGTACCTGCGCAGCCGTTCACAGCTCTCCCTGTATTCCTCCGGCGTATAGTGACGGTTCATGCGTTTTAAGGTCTCCCGGCATCCTGACTGCAGGGAAAGATGAAAATGCGGGCAGAGCTTCGGGAGCTCCGAAAGCGCTGCAGTAAATTCCTCGCTCATAAGCCGCGGCTCCAGCGATCCCATGCGGATCCGTTCGATTCCCGGAAGCGCGTGCACCGCTCTGAGAAGCGTAAGTAGCGGGGCATCCGCGGAATTTACGATATCATCAGAAAGCCGTTCCGCCTTTGTCTCTGTGCCGGCTTTTTTTTCAGCTTCTTTTTGCAAAAAGTCCTTCCCGTAAGAGCTCAGGTGAATACCCGTCAGAACGACCTCCCGCACGCCGTTTTCCGAAAGGCGGCGTATCTCCTCCACGCAGTCTTCGACCGGACGCGATTTGATCCTGCCGCGTACATACGGAATGATGCAGTAGGAGCAGAACTGATTGCAGCCGTCCTGTACTTTTACAAAAGCGCGCGTGTGCCCGTCGAGCTCCGTCATAAAAAGTGCGGGACCCGCAACATCCTGCTCCGCACAGTCCGAAAGGGTCTGTACGCCGGTTTCCGCCGTGCTTTTGTTCGCCCGTTCTGCTGCCGAGGTATCCGTTGCCCCCTGCGGCAGCGCCGTTTTCTCCGGCGAAAGCCCCATCCGCTCAAGCACAAGTTCTGCAACGCGCGCCTTATCACGGTTCTGGATAAACAGATCTACGGATGCATCCGAAAGGACTGCCTGCATCTGCGGATTTTTAACCGCCGCATCCACATAACAGCCTACGGCAGCGACAAGCGCGTCCGGATTTTTCTTTTTCGCACGGTGCAGCATCTGACGGGACTTTTTATCTGCAATATTGGTCACCGTACAGGTGTTGACGATATAGACATCCGCCGCCTCTGAAAAATCACGCTCCGAAAAGCCAGCCGCCTTCAGCGCCTGTGCGATCGCATCGGATTCATAGGTATTGACACGGCAGCCGAGCGTATGAATCGCAAAGCTCAGCTCATTCAGCCCGTTCTTATTTTCTTCTGTTTTCTTTTTTCCCAAACTCATATTTTTTATCTTCGAACATATTGAACATACCCTTGACTTTATGTTTGAACATGGTAAAATTCAAGCTATAACAATGCAAAAAAGTTCATCCGGCAGTTCGGATGAGAGACATTGCGGGAGGTACGTTTTTTATGAAAACCGTTAAAATTTCTCTTAGCTCCATTGACCGCGTAAAGTCCTTCGTCAATGACATCAATCGTTTTGACTGTGATTTTGACCTTGTCAGCGGCCGCTACATCATCGATGCAAAATCCATCATGGGTATTTTTTCACTCGACCTGTCAAAGCCGATCACGCTCAATATCCACGCGGATAAGAATATCGACGAGATCATGGAGTGCCTGAAGCCTTATATCGTCGGCTAAGCGGCGGACCTTGGGTCTCCAGATAAAAATGTCCGGCTTTTGCCGGGCATTTTTTTATTGTATAAAGAGACCGGATCAGCTGCACCAGATCACTTCTTCGGTACTTACCGCAGTCTCCACCATCTCTTCGATCTTTTCCTTAAGATGCTCCTCCGACTTTTTGATCGACTTCAGATTCGGCTTCGTCACCGGATGCTTTGCCACAAAGATCGTACAGCAGTCCTCATACGGCAGGATGCTCGTTTCATATGTGCCGATTTTCTCCGACAGATCCACGATCTCCTGCTTGTCAAATCCAATGACCGGACGGTAGACCGGAAGTCCGCAGACCTCATCGGTCGTGCGCAGGGAGAACATTGTCTGAGAAGCCACCTGTCCGATTGATTCACCCGTGATGAGACCGATGCAGTCATTTGTCTCCGCAAGGCGCTCGGCAATGCGCATCATATAGCGGCGCATGATGATCGTAAGCTCGTCATGCGGACATTTTTCATAGATATAAAGCTGAATCTCCGTAAAATTGATCACATGCAGTTTTACCGGTCCTGCATACTGCGCCACCAGCTTTGCGAGATCCACGACCTTCTGCTTCGCGCGCTCCGAGGTATATGGCGGCGCATGGAAATAAACTGCCTCAATGCGGACGCCGCGCTTTGCGATCATGTAACCCGCCACCGGACTGTCAATTCCTCCGGATAAAAGCAGCATTGCCTTGCCGTTCGTTCCGATCGGCATGCCGCCCGCTCCCCTGATATTTTTCGTATAAACGTTAATGTTCTTGCGAATTTCAATATAGACGATGAAATCCGGGTTGTGCACATCCACGCGGGACTTAGGATACGCAGTCAGAATGTCATATCCCACATCCGCGTTGATTTCGTCCGAGGTCACCGGATAATGCTTATCCGCACGTTTTGCCCGCACCTTAAATGAAAACGCCTGCTCAGGATGCTCCCGCTGCACAAACGCAAGCACCTCCCTGCGCAAGGTCTCATAATCACATTTTTCGATCTGCATCATCGGACAGATGCCCGTTACGCCAAACACCTTCTGCAGCGCGCAGATGAGTTCATCGTAATCATACTCCGATTTTGCGTTCACATAGATGCGCCCCTGTTCCTTCTGGATGGCAAATTCACCCTCCACCTTATTCAGGTGAAAGCGGATCTGCTGCATCAGCGCGTCTTCAAAAATATAGCGGTTTTTTCCCTTTGTGCCGATTTCGGCATATTTGATCAAAAAGCTCTGATATTGCATCTTATTTCCTTTCACTGAAGCCGCCGGCAAAGCCGGTTCCTTTACATTCAGCTTATTATATCCGCAGGCGGCGGATTTATCAACCGGATTTCATGATCTTCGGGAAAACCACGGAAAAACCGAAAAACCGGCTCGCTGAAGCTTTCCCTTCCTTATCGCCTCGTAAAGCGCCTCAGCACCGGCAGAAGCTCTGCGATCGCATCCGCACAGATATCCGCGTCCTCCGGTTCATTGAAGAGCCCGAAGGAAAACCGCAGCGTGCTGTCAAGGAGTTCCTTTGGAAGCCCGATCGCGCGCAGCGTTCCGCTGATCGCCGGGTGGTTTGAGGAGCAGGCCGAACCCGATGACACATAGATGCCTTTTTCTTCGAGCGCATGCAAAAGCACCTCGGCGCGTACGCCGCTGAAAGAAGCGCTTACGATCTGCGGCGCTGAAAGAAGACCCTTTCCGGAATTTACCCGTACGCCCTCCATGGCGGAAAGACGGTCGATCAGTCTGTCTTTGATCGCGGTCATCTTTTCCACATGCGCCGCGTGATTTTTATAATAGAGCTCCGCGGCAAGCCCGAGGCCCGCAATTCCGGGTACATTTTCCGTGCCGGAGCGGAAGTCCCGCTGCTGCCCCCCGCCAAGCAAAATCGGGCTTATATTCACCCGTTCATCCAGATAGAGAAAACCTGTGCCCTTCGGTCCGTGCAGCTTATGTCCGCTTACTGACAGCATGTCGATCTGTTCTTTTTTCGGCCGGATATCGTATTTTCCGTATGCCTGAATCGCATCCGTGTGGAAATAACAGGATGCATTTTTCTCCTTCGTGATCCGTGCAAGCTCCTCTATGGGTTCCACCGCACCGATTTCATTGTTCACATACATGATGCTGACGAGAATCGTATCCGGCCTTATGGCATTTGCAAGCTGCTCCGCGCTCACGTGTCCGTTTTCATCGACCGGAAGAAAGCTCACTTCAAACCCCTGCTTCTCCAGAAATTCGAGCGGCTTATAGATCGCCGCGTGTTCGATATTGCTGCTGATGATGTGCCTGCCGCGCTTCTGCCGCTTAAGCGCCGTTCCGATCAGCGCCATATTGTCCGCTTCCGTTCCGCCTGAGGTAAATATGATCTCCGACGGCTTCACGCGCAGGGTCTTTGCCACACGTTCCCCCGCTTCCTTTACCGCATTCTCCGCCTCCATGCCGCGGATATGCCGGGAAGAGGGATTACCGTAATCCGTCTCCATCATTTTCATGACAAGCTCTGCCGCCTCCGGAAAGACCCGGGTCGTCGCCGCATTATCAAAATAAACTTCTTTCTGCACGTTCTGCATCTGATTTCTCCAAATTATCTGTCTGTACTTATCTGTTTGTGCTTATCTGTATGTACCTGTCTGTCTGTGCCGATTGCCTGTACCTGCCCGCCTCGCTGTCCCTCCGGCTTTACCCGATCTCCAGGTCCATCTCCGACACGATCTCGAGACGGATCATGATCATGGCAAGCACCGCGATCGCCGCCGTCTCCGTCCGGAGAATGCGCTTTCCAAGAGATACCGGGCGAAAGCCCCTGTTTGAAGCGAGCTTAACCTCCATATGATCAAAACCGCCTTCCGGCCCGATCATCACCGCGATATCCCTGCCCGGCAGGAAGCTCACGATCGCTTCGCACATGCCTGTGATTCCATCCTCCGCCTCATAGGGAAGGATCTTTACGGCAAAGCTCTCCGCCATCCGCACTGCATCCGTAAAACGCGTGACCGGATGCACCGTTGGAATGCAGCTTCGTTTCGACTGCTTCGCCGCGCTCTCCGCGATCGCCTGCCAGCGCTTCTGTTTTGCCTCAGCCTTTTTTCCGTCAAGGCGCACGACGCAGTTTTTCATGTCTACCGGAACGATATCGCTCACGCCAAGCTCCGTAGCCTTTTGAATAATGAGCTCCAGCTTGTCCGATTTCGGCAATCCCTGGAACAGCCATACTCTTGCCGGAAGCTCGTGATTTTCCGCCTGTTCTTCGAGAACAGAGAGCCGTATCCGCTCTGTCTCCGGCAGGATCTCCTCCACGCTGCAGAGATAATCCTGTCCATCCTCATCGCTTAAGAGTATCGTTTCCCCCGCTGAAAGTCGCAGCACATTGGCTGCATGGTTATAGTCATCCTCCAGAATATATGCCTCTGTTCCGGAGATCTGATGATTTTTTACAAAAAAATGGTGCATTTCTTTCCGTCCGTTTCCCGTCTGTATCAATTGATATTTAAAAGTACGTCTTCGATGCTTTCCGCCAGCTCTCTTGCCAGAATGCCATGTATCCCGTGCTTTTGTGCCGCTGCTTCTCCTGCCCTTCCGTGAAGATAAGCAGCTGCCGGAATGGCTGCTTCGAAGCTTCCCGTTACCGCGGTGCAGCCGGCGATCATTCCCGTAAGGCTATCCCCGCTCCCTGCCTTTGCCATTGCCGCGCTGCCGCTCAGGTTCAGATGCAGTGCGGGCTTTTCCGCTTCTTTGTCCCATACCGCAGCCACTGATACGCAGTCCTTGGCAATTATGTTCGTATGATACTGTGCCGCAAAATCCGCAGCCGTATCCACGAAATTCTCCTTTATCTCCTGCACCGTATGCCCTGTAAGCCTTGCCAGCTCACCGACATGCGGTGTCAGCACCGTGTGCTCCGATAAAAGTCCGAGAAGATCCCGCTCCTTTGCAATAATATTGAGCGCATCTGCATCTATGACGGCAAAAATTGGTTTTCTGCCTCCGTCCGCATCCGCCGCGCGGTTTCTTTTTGCGATTTCTTCGAGCAGGCTTCTTACAAGCTGTCTTGCCCCCTCGCCCTGCGACAGCCCGGGACCCAGTATCACGATATCCGCCCACGAAAGCCCTGCTTCGATCTGCTCCTGTATCCGCAGCGCACTGTCAGCATCAGCTTCCTGAAGCACTTCATACATTGCCTCCGGCAGAAGTGTCTGAAGAACAGGACGATTTGCCTCCGCTCCCAGATACCGGACCATTCCGATTCCAAGCCGGAATGCCGAAAGTCCGGAAAGATAGGCGGCGCCCGCCATGCCTTCCGATCCCGCCGCGATCAAAAGCCGCAGATAGCTTCCTTTGTTGGCCCGCGCGTCCCGTTCAAAAAAAGCATCCGCATGCTCCAGAAAAACATCCTTTGTATCAGTCAGAAGATCTCTGCCGTCTGAAAGCCCGGCTGCAATCCCTTCCGGATATCCGATGTCAAACACCATGATATTCCCGCAGTTTCCATATCCGTAATCAAGGTAATGCCCCGTCTTCGCAAAGCCGAAGGTCACGGTCTCGTCCGCATGTACCGGAAGAAGCGGGGCGCACATATTTCTGCCGTGATCGGCGTCGATCCCGGAAGGAATATCCACCGAGATCACGTAAGCGCCGCTGTTGTTGCGGATGAGGTTCATCCGCTCAATCGCCTCTGCAAAAACACCCGTTACCGCACGCTTCAGTCCGATGCCAAACAGCGCATCCACCAGAATGTCCGCTTCCGGCAGCGTTTCCTGTGCCGTCTCTGTTTCGCCGGATATACGTCCGCCTGCGTGAAGAAAGCGTTCTTTCTGATAGCGGAATTCCTCAGAGCCCTTCATTTCATCTCCAACGATGACCGCTTCCGTCTCTGTATATCCGTCCGAAAGCAGCATGGCTCCCGCACACAGCCCGTCCGCCCCGTTATTCCCGGTTCCGCAAAAGATGAGTATCCGCGCCTTTTCCGAAAGCCCGCACGTCTCTGCCCGGTGCTTCACACGTACGTATACCTCATACGCTGCCCGCTCCATCAGCTTAAGCGACGGGATTCCCAGTGTGCCGATCGCGTACGTATCTATCTGTTTTGCAAGACTTCCCGTAATGATCTCATGCATAACCGCTTCCTCTTTTTCTTCTTCCGGCAGCAATTTCCATCTGCCGGATCTTCGCTCCCCGCTTTTATCCGTATCCCTTGCCTGCTTTTCTTATCTGCGTTTTGCAGTTACATTGACCCACTCGCCCTGATGATTGATCTCAAGGATCTCCCATGCGGGATTTTTCTCAAATGCTGCCCGCACATCGGTTTCCTTTGTGTCGATAATTCCAGAGGTGATGAATATTCCGCCCTTTTTAATGTGCTTATCCGCAGCACCCTCTCCCGCAAGCAGAACGATGACCGGCGCAAGGATATTCGCCACAACGATATCATAGCAGCCATAGCCGACTGCATCCTCTGTTTTCTGATCTCCGATAATATTGCCGATAAAAAGACGGAATTTTTCCTCTGTGATATCGTTTGCTCTGAGATTTTCACAGACAGCCTCTTCGCAGACCTCGTCAAGATCGGTCGCACAAACAGCTGCCGCCCCCAGCTTAAGCGCGGCAATGCCGAGAATTCCGCTGCCGGTTCCGATATCGAGGACACGCTCTCCGCCACGCACATATTTTTTCAGCATCTTCATACAGAGCTGCGTCGTCTCATGTGAGCCGGTGCCAAATGCGGTACCCGGATCCATCTCGATCACAAGCAGACTTCCGTCCGCCACAGCATTACGGTATTCCTCCGGGATTTCCTCCCAGGTCGGCTTGATCAGCATATTTTCCACAAGGAATGGTTTGAAGAACTGTTTCCAGTTATTCATCCAGTCCGTGTCCTGTGTCTCTCCGATTTCGATGCGTCCTTCCCCGATGTCCGTATATGCTGCCATTTCGGAAAGCTCTTCCCTGATTCGGCAAAGAAGTGCTTCGATCTCGTCTTTTTCCCATATTTTATCGTTTACGGTATAAGAATTATCTTCTGATGATTGACTTTCGGCTGTGGAAGAATTTTTTTCCTTTTTCTTCGTACTGTCAGAAGCAGTTTTCTCCGCCTCTCCATCCGCTTCCCGCAGAAAAAAGCTCACGCGGGAGCTGCCGTCATCCGGCGGAAGCTCCGGAAGAATGTCGATAAACATCCCCTTCGTATCCGTCTCCGTGAGCGGCACGTTATCCTCGATCTGCACGCCCTCCACACCCAGATCGCAGAGCATCGCGCTGATGATATCCTCTGCCTCCGTTGTGGTATGTATCGTATATTTTTTCCATTTCATAATTGTCTTCCTCTGTCTGTTTCTTTGTACTGCCTACTATTTTACACAATTTTATTCCCGCCGTACAGTGAAAAGCATATTTCAGCCCTTTCTTTCATCCATCCAATCGCAAAGCCTCCATATTTCCGTCCGATCAGCGCTTCTGTTTTAATAAAAATACACAAAAAACTATATGGTTACGCCGTTTTCCCTGTTATAATTATGATATTACACCAGATTGTCTCAGAAGTTTCAGAAAGGAGCACCTATGTCTGACCACCCCGCCGGAACCGATATGAAAAACATGCGCCTGCTTGACCGTCTGCGCCATATGATCTATGCTTTTTCTGTCTATATCCAGTATTTTATCGCATTTATCATCACAGTCTCCATCGTCGTATCATTCTGGAGCCTGCCGCAGCAGCTTACCATGCTTCTGGACATTGATTCAGACAGTCTAATCGGATTTTTAAAATACTCCATTAACATGATCATAGCGCTCGAGCTCATCCGCGTGCTCTGCCACCAGACGCTCGACACCATTGTGGAGATTCTGCTCATGGCTGTCACGAGAGAACTCATCATCGAGCACATGCATACCTGGGAAATGCTGGTCGGCGTCATCGCAGTTGCCATTCTGTTCGCGGTCCGCAAGTTCCTCTATGTCTCCCAGCTCGACCGGGCAAACCGTCTTGAGCTCAATCCGGAAAACGAAAAGCCGAAGGAAAGCGGCGGCGCAAAGGTGGACGAGTGCCAGCAGAACTGATCCGCACAGCCTTGCCTCCTGCGGGAAAAGCTGTAAGGTGCCTAACTCTGGCTCCATTGCTCCGCAATACGTGTTTCCAAAAACAATAAGACCTGCAGGTCTCTTAAAGAGTGATTATCTCCTCTTTTTGAACCGCAGGTCTTTTTTTATTCGCGTTTTAGTCGTAAAGCTTATGGATCAGCAGTCCGCTCCGCAGCTTCGGCTCAAACCAGGTCGATTTCGGAGGCATCAGCCGTCCTGCATCCGCAACAGACATCAGCTCTCCGATCGAGGTCGGATGCATGGAAAATGCAATTCCACCATATGCATCAGCTTTTTCTTTCAGGATCCTGATTCCTCTGATCCCGCCCACAAATTCGATGCGTTCGTCCGTACGCGGATCCTTGATTCCAAGAAGCGGCTCCAGAATAAGCTCCTGCAGTGCCGAAACGTCAAGCGTCTTTACCGCGTCCTGCCCGCGCGCTTCTGAAAGCGCAGCCTTCAGCCTGAAGCAATACCAGCTGCCGGCAAGATAAACGTGAAACTCACCTTTCTTTTTCGGCTTCTCATTTGGAACATCCTTTTCGGAAAGCGCTTCGATCTCAAAGCTTTCCCCTGCCCGCCCAAGAAACGCTTCCGGTGTCAGACCGTTTAAGTCCTTCACGACGCGGTTATAATCCATGATCGAAAGCTCGCTGTCCGGAAAGAGAACGGAAAGAAAATAATCGTACTCATGCGCGCGTCCAGCATCCGGACCGGACACATTCTCCGCTTCAGCGCCTCTTTTCGCATCTGCAGCTTCGCGCAGCGCGAGCGCCGCTTTTACGGCAGATGCCGCACGGTGATGCCCGTCTGCAATGTAGGTGCAGGGCACCTTTTTCTCAAACAGCTCTGTGATGCGTGCAGTAACAGCAGGCTCTGCCAGCTTCCAGACGCGGTGGCGTATGCCGTCCGCCGAAGTAAAATCATACAGCGCCGGCTCCTGCATCTTTTCTGCAATCAGCGCGCTAATCTCTTCATTTTTATGATAAGCGAGAAAGATCGGTCCGGTCTGTGCGGCAAGCGCACGCACATGGCGGATGCGGTCCTCTTCCTTTTTCACGACGGTATTTTCATGCTTTTTGCAGATTCCGCCAAGGTAATCCGATACGGCAGAGCAGGCCGCAAGTCCGGTCTGGATCCTCCCGTCCATCGTAAGGGAATAGATATAGTAGCAGGGCGTCTCCTCCTGAACATAATATCCCTCTTCCTGCTCCTTTTCAAAAAGCGCCGCCGCCGTCTGATACACTTCATCACTGTACGGAGACGTTCCCTCAGGAAGCTGTGTCTCCGCCCGGTCGATACACAAAAAGGAGAGCGGCTCTGCTGCCGCCTCCTTTCTTGCCTCGGCTTCATCATAAACATCATAGGGCAGCGCCGCGATCCGCTGTGCATAGGCTGCCGCGGGCCTTACGGCCCGGAATGGTCTGATCTCTGCCATATTATTTTCCTCCGGCGATCACGCGCACCTTGCAGACGCCTTCGATCGCGGCAATCTCCGCAATCGTCTCCTGCTTCGCCTCGCTGTTGAGATCGATCAGGGCATAAGCATATTCTCCGCGTACCTTGTTCGTCAGATCCGCAATATTCGCTCCCTGTCTTGCAAGCGCCGCCGTGATCTGTCCGAGCATATTGGGAATATTCTGATGCAGTACGGCGATACGTCCCTCCGCACGGCATACGCCCATATCGCAGTTCGGGTAATTGACAGAATTCTTAATGTTCCCGTTTTCGATATAATCCATGAGCTCATTGACCGCCATCACCGCGCAGTTATCTTCTGCCTCTTCTGTCGATGCGCCAAGATGCGGCATTACGATCGCATTCTTCATGTGCGCCGACTTCGCCTCCGGAAAATCCGTCACATAGCGGCGCATCTTTCCGCTCTCAAGCGCCTCTGCGACCGCATCCTCGTCCACAAGCGAATCTCTCGAGAAGTTGAGAAGCACGACGCCGTCCTTCATCTCCGAGATCTCCTTTCTTCCCACCATGCCCTTTGTCTGCGGCATAGCCGGAACATGCACCGTGATATAATCGCATTCCGCGTAGATCGCATCCGGATTGGTGATGTGATGCACGTCTCTGTTCAGATTCCATGCTGCATTGACGGAAATATAGGGATCGTAGCCATAGACCTCCATGCCGAGCGCAGTCGCCGCATTCGCAATTTCTGAACCGATCGCGCCGAGACCGATCACTCCAAGCTTCTTTCCTGCGATCTCCGTTCCGGCAAAGTTCTTTTTCTCTTTTTCCGTCTTCTTTGCAAGCTCCGGATCATCTGCCTGGGCTCTTACCCAGTTAATGCCCCCCACGATATCTCTTGCCGCAAGCAGGATGCCTGCAAAGAACAGCTCCTTTACACCGTTCGCATTTGCGCCCGGCGTATTAAACACGACAATTCCTTCTTTTGCACAGCGGTCAGTCGGGATGTTGTTGACACCCGCTCCCGCCCTTGCAATTGCAAGCAGTTTGTCGGAAAAAACAAGTTCTTTCATATCGGCGGAACGCACCAGCACGCCCTCTGCCTCTTCGATCTGATCCGTAAGTGTATAGTTATCCGTCAGCCTGTCCAGACCGTGGCGGCTGATCTGATTTAAGCAAAATATCTTTTTCATAATATGTCTGTCCTTCCCTCTTAGTGCTTCGCCTCAAATTCCTTCATGAAGGCCACCAGCTTTTCCACACCCTCATAAGGCATCGCGTTGTAAATGGAAGCTCTCATACCGCCGACACTTCTGTGACCTTTCAGATTGACAAAGCCCGCAGCTGCCGCTTCTTTTACAAATTCCTTATCGAGCGCCTCATCTCCGGTCACAAAGGTCACATTCATCATGGAACGGCTGCCCTTCTCAACCGGATTATGGAACAGACGGCTCTCATCCAGATAGTCATAAAGGAGCGCCGCCTTCTTTTCATTTTTCTCTTTCATGCCCGCAAGACCGCCCTGGCGTTCGATCCACTTGAATACCTTGCCGCAGATATAAATGCCATAGCACGGCGGAGTATTATAGAGGGATCCCGCATCCGCCTGCGTCTTCCATTTAAGCATCGTCGGAACATCCTTCGGAAGATCGTCACGGATCAGATCCTCACGGATAATGGCGATGACGACGCCCGCAGGTCCTACGTTTTTCTGCACGCCGCCGTAAATCACACCATATTTGCTGACATCAACAGGCTCTGATAAAAAGCAGCTCGAGACATCCGCCACCAGCTCTTTGCCCTTTGTATTCGGAAGCGTATGGAACTTTGTACCGTAGATCGTATTGTTCTCACAAATGTAGACATAGTCCGCGTTGTCATCCACGTCAAGATCGCTGCAGTCCGGAATATAGCTGAATGTCTTATCCTCTGAGGAAGCGAGTACATGTACTGTTCCGTACTTTTCCGCCTCTTTTGCAGCCTTCTTCGCCCACTGACCGGTCACGATATAATCTGCCACACCATTTTTCATCAGGTTCATCGGCACTGCCGCAAACTGCTGGGAAGCGCCGCCCTGCAAAAACAGGACCTTATAATTGTCAGGAATTGCCATAAGCTTTCTGATATCTGCCTCGGCTTCATCGATAATATTCTGAAACACGGAAGATCGATGGCTCATCTCCATAACGGACATTCCACAGCCGCGGTAATCCAGCATTTCCTCCGCTGCTTCTCTCAGGACTTCTTCCGGCAGACATGCCGGCCCTGCACTGAAATTATAAACTCTGCTCATCTTTTCTTCCTCCCATTTTTCATTTCTGCTTCTTTATTTATAAAAAGGCTTTCGCCGAAGCGCCCTCCTGTTCCGCTTTCAAAAGCAGAACTTCAAACTGCGGATACATCTTTTTTATCTCTTTTTGAATCGCCTCCGCCGTTTCCTGACATCTTGTAAGCGCAATCATCGTTGAGCCGGAACCGCTTATAAGAAATGCTGCCGCACCCTTTGAAAGCGCAGCCTCCCGAACCGCATCGTAATCTCTGATCAGCCCCTTCCGGTAAGGCTCATGCAGCACATCTCTGCCAGCCAGCGAAAGCAATCTCTCATCTCCTGTCTCAAGCGCCCGTACCATGGCGATCGCATGAGAGGTCGAGTAGACGCTGTCCGTGATTCCGATTTCCTTTTTCACGACCTTGCGCGCTTCCTCCGTCTTTACCTCATAATCCGGAATGACTGTCACAAAAATCCAGTCCGGATCACAGACAAACGGAACTGTATGAGGCGCTCCCGCTTCCATAAAAGAAGCGGTCAGCCCGCCGAACAGACACGGCGCGGCATTATCCGGATGTCCCTCAAGCTCTGTCGCGATCTCAAAAAGCGTCTGCTTTGCGAAAAATCCATCCGCCCCGCCTTCCTCCCTGAGAAACGCATCAGCCGCGAGCACACCCGCAGCGATACACGTACTGGAGGATCCCAGCCCGCGTGCAACGGGAACATCCGCGTGAATGCGAAGCTTCACCTTCGGACTGATCCGTCCGGCTTTTTCATACACCCGGCAGAACGCCCGGTATACAAGATTATTTTCATTTTGAAATGCCTCCGGACATCCTTCGATCACGAGCGTTTCGCTCTCCTCGAATTCAAACTCCGAATGCAGAGACAGCGCGATTCCGAGGCAGTCATAACCGGGTCCAAGGTTAGCGCTGGTAGCCGGCACTTTTACAGTGATTTTTTTCATTTTCAAATCCTTTGTTTCTGATAACAATCAAAAAGCTATACAGTTTTACAGCTTTTCCAGCGCGGCATTCAGTACATACTGCTTCATATCCGCTATATCGATCACATCCCGGTGAAGTACCGGTTTCCCCTGCAGCTCCCGGAGCGGCTCCGGCGGCTCCACTCCCGTTTTCTCCGAAAGCATGCGCATATATGCAAAGCCATCCGCTCCCGTATTAGCCGCTCCGAAAAGCGACTCATACACATCCCTGCAGAATTTATACGGACTTGCAGTCGAGAGCAGCACTGCCGGCACACCCTCTGTGCGTCTCTCCGAAAGCACCTTGTATCCGACCGCCGTATGCGGATCGATCAGCCTTCCGTCCGTCTCATACGCCTTACGGATCGCAGCTTCTGTTTCGGCATCATCCGCACAGCCTGCGGAAAAAATCTCCTGTATCTTCGAAAGGAGCTCTCCGCTCACTTCATATCGTCCAGTCTCCTTCAGAGACCGCATCAGGGACGCAATATAGTCCGCATCCTTTCCCGACAGGTAATAGAGCATCCGCTCCAGATTGCTTGAGATCAGGATATCCATGCTCGGTGAAATCGTCTTATGGAACGGACGGTTTCTGTCATAAACGCCTGTCATGATAAAATCTGTGAGCACATTGTTCGCATTGCTTGCCACGATCAGGCGATGAACCGGAAGTCCCAAAAGCTTTGCATAATATCCTGCTAGCACATCCCCGAAATTTCCTGTCGGCACGCAGAAATCGATCTCCTGCCCTGCCTGTATCGTTCCGTTTTTGCGGAGCGCCTTGTAGGCTTCAAAATAATAAACGATCTGCGGGATCAGCCTGCCGATGTTAATCGAATTCGCACTGGAAAGTGCAATATTCCGTTTTTCAAGTTCTGCGCCGATCTCAGAAGCAAATATTTCCTTGACCGCCGACTGCGCGTCATCAAAGTTTCCTCTGATCGCACAGACTGCAACATTCCGACCCTCCTGTGAAGCCATCTGCAGCTTTTGGATATCGCTCACCTTTCCATCCGGATAAAATACAGTGATTCCGATATTCTCCACATCCTGAAATCCGCTTAATGCCGCCTTTCCCGTATCACCGCTCGTAGCGGTGATGATCATGATCTTTTTCCCGCTTCCGGAAAGCGCCTTTGACATCAGCTGCGGAAGCATACAGAGCGCCACGTCCTTAAATGCAGAGGTCGGACCATGATAGAGCTCCAGCAGCCAGTCGTCTCCGATCTTTGTTACGGGTGTAACCTCATTTTTTGAAAAAGTCGTTCCATATGCTTTTTCGATCGCATCAGAAAGCTCTTCTTCCGTATAATCATCCAGCAGCAGGGAAAAGACCCGGAGCGCGAGTTCCTGATAGGAAAGCGTAAGGAGTTCCTCCGGATCGAGCTTTCTCTCCCCAAGTGCATCGCTTACAAATAATCCGCCATCCCCGCAGAGACCTTTCAGCACCGCCTGTCTGCTGTCTGCTGTTTCCTGTTTATTTCTTGTACTGTGATAAATCATGTCCTTACCTCTGTATCCATGCTGTACTTCCGCCGTTCTTCGTCTTATAATAGCACAGAAGCGGCAATTTAGCTTGCGAAAGCGTTAACAAGATGATACAATGTTTGCTACACAAAAACAAGTGTTTTTTCACCAGAAACACTTTCAGAAAGTTGAGGTCTCCTTATGAATATTGCCCTGCTTGGATACGGCACTGTAGGAAAAAGTGTCGCAGAGCTTTTGACAAAGCAGGATATCGGCATTACAATAAAGAAGATTCTGCGCCGTCCCGGTGCGGCAGCCGGACCGCTGATGACCGATTCCTTTGATGAAATCCTTGCTGATCCGGACATAAGCTGCATCATGGAAGCACTGCCGGGAAAAGAGCCCGCGCTCGGATATATCCGGGATGCACTCCGTGCGGGAAAGCATGTCGTTACTTCTAATAAAGCGGCTCTCGCGGCGGATTTTCCAACGCTTCTGTCACTTGCAAAGGAACATAACGTTTCCTTATTATATGAAGCGAGCTGCGGCGGCGGAATCCCATGGCTTGAAAACCTGAAAAAAGCAGCGCGCCTGAATAAGATCACCGCACTGTCCGGGATCCTGAACGGCACAAGCAACTACATTCTGGATAAAATGGATACCGAGGGCTGCACATTTGAAGAAGCGCTCAAAGACGCACAGGCACTCGGCTATGCGGAAGCGGATCCGACAGCGGATATCGGTGGCTTTGACGTTTATAACAAGGCGCTTATTTCCTGCTCTCTCGCTTATCAGACACCGATCTGTACAGACTTTCCGGTCTGCGGTATCGAAAAGCTGACAAAAGAGATCCTGAACAGCTTCCACGCAAAGTCAAAAAGCCTGCGGCTTATGATGCTGTCCGTCCGGAAAGACAATCACTATGCTGTAGGGGTTGCTCCGGTCGTACTGCCATCAAACAGCATTGAAGCAAACGTGCATCTGAATTATAACTGTGCGTCACTTACCGGGGATCTGGTTGGTGAACTCAAATTTTACGGACAGGGTGCCGGCGGCTACCCGACAGCGGATGCAGTGCTTCAGGATCTCCTGCAGATCCGGGACAACACAGCTCAGCCTGTCTGCCTCGATCAAAAGCTCCTCTATGATGACGGGCTGCTCACCGGAACCGGTTACTTTGCGGATGGTAAGATTCTTTCCGGAAAATCGCTTGCAGAGCTCACGGCGCTTGCACATCAATCGAATGTTTTCATGGCCTTTGAGCCGGATCCTGCCTGATCAGCTTCTGTAAGGCAGGCAGCTATATTATTTCATATCAACAAGGAGAACTACATGCTCAAGATCACCAAATTCGGCGGCAGCAGCGTTGCCAATGCCGAGCAGTTCAAAAAAGTAAAAACCATTATCGAAAGTGACCCGGCGCGCCGCTTTGTCGTCGTATCGGCTGCCGGCAGAAAAGACGCAAAAGACAGCAAGGTTACTGACCTTCTGTATCTCTGTCATGCACATATCGAATATCATGTGGATTATCTGCCGATGTTCCGGCTCATTGAGCAGCGTTTCCTTGACATCAAGGAGGCACTTTCACTGAATACGCCCATTGAACCGGAATTAAAGCAGCTCGAGGGGCGGCTTCCCGAGCTCTCTCTTGACGAACTTGTCAGCCGCGGCGAATATTTCACCGCAAGGCTCATGGCGGACTATCTCGGTTTTCCGTTCGTGGATGCAAAGGATATCATTTCCATGCACTATGACGGAAGCTTTAATTATGAGGATACCTCGGAAAAGCTGAAGGAAGTCCTGAAGGACAAAAAGACCTTTGTTATCCCCGGCTTTTACGGCAGCACGCCGGATGGACGCATCCGCGTCATGACAAGAGGCGGTTCCGACATTACCGGCTCCATTCTCGCAAGATGCCTGCATGCCGATGAATACGAAAACTGGACGGATGTTTCCGGTTTTCTCATGGCAGATCCGCGCATCGTAAAAAATCCGAAAAATATCGAACGCATCACCTATTCGGAGCTCCGCGAGCTCTCCTACATGGGCGCGAGCGTGCTGCACGAAGATTCCATTTTCCCGATCCGTGAGTATAATATCCCGATCCATATTCTGAATACCAACAGACCGCAGGATCAGGGCACGCTCATTCTCGACAACATCTCGGATGCTGCGACGGGACCGCTCGTGACAGGAATTGCAGGAAAGAAAAACTTCTGCGCGGTGGAAATCTACAAAAACCACATGTCCAATAAGATCGGTATCATCCGCAAGGCGCTCACTGTCTTTGAGAAATATAACGTCAGTGTCGAGCATATCCCGAGCGGCATCGACAGCTTCAGCGTCGTTGTCCACGCAGATGAAGTAAAAAGCAATATCTATGAGATCATCGCTGCGATCAAAGCCGCGATCGAACCGGACAGCATCCGTCTCGTTGAAGATCTCGCACTGATCGCGATCGTAGGACGCAACATGAACGCAAGACCCGGCTGCTCCGGAAAGATCTTCGATGCACTCGGTCAGAACCATCTTAACGTCCGCATGATCGCACAGGGAAGTGATGAAATGACCATCGTTATCGGCGTTGAAGACAAGGATTTTGACAAGACCATCTCTGTTATCTACGATCGTTTCAGCAGGGATAACTAATATATACTAAGAAGACGGAGGGATACTGAATATGAAGAACTTAAAGATCGGAATTCTGGGTGCGACCGGCGCCGTCGGTCAGCAGATGATCACTGTGCTCGAGGAAAGAAACTTCCCTGTGGAAGAGCTTCGCCTGTTTGCAAGCGCAAGAAGCGCCGGCACGAAGATCAGCGCCTTCGGAAAAGAATGGACCGTAGAAGAGACTGATGCCGGGCGTTTCAGGGGACTTGATCTGATGCTCGGTGCGGCTGAAAACAATATCGCGGAAAAATATCTTCCGCTTGCTGCCGAGATGGGTGTACAGGTCGTAGACAATTCCAGTGCTTTCCGTCTTGATCCTGAGATTCCGCTTGTGATCCCGGAGGTAAATCCGGAGGATGTAAAGCTTTCAAAGGGTCTCATTGCGAATCCGAACTGTGCGACCATCATTGCGCTCACCGCCGTGATGCCGCTTCACAAAGCCGCACACATTAAGCGTATGATCGTCTCCACCTATCAGGCAGTCAGCGGCGCCGGAAAAGAAGGCATCGACGAGTTGGAAAATGAAGTAAAGGAGCTTGCGGAAGGAAAGCCGGTACAGGAGCCGCGTATTTTCCAGTATCAGATCGCCTACAATCTCATTCCGCAGATCGGCGGCTTCAATGAGCTCGGCTATTCCTCTGAGGAAATGAAGATGCAGAACGAAGGACGTAAGATGCTCCATGACGAGAAGCTCCTCGTAAACTGCACCTGCGTTCGCGTTCCGATCATCCGCTCCCACTCCGAGAGCATCACGCTCGAATTTGATAAGGAGATCACTCCGGAGGAAGCGAAGGAGCTCTTAAAGAACGCGCCGGGCGTTAAGCTCTATGATGAGCCTGACGAGAAGATCTATCCGATGCCGCTCCTCACGAGCGATCAGGATCTCGTCTATGTGGGCCGTGTCCGCAGAGACCTCTCAGCTCCGGCAGAGATCTATAACAAATCCCTGACCCTCTTCTGCTGTGCGGATCAGGTCAGAAAGGGCGCCGCGACAAACGCGGTACAGATCGCGGAGCTTCTGTTCCGCTGATCCAAAAAACGGAGAATGTCGGTCTCTAACCGAACAACCCTCCGTTTCATAAAAGCCTAAAACAATTGGGAGCACCTCCCCGGGATGTCTGTTGCATCATCCCGAGGGGTGCTCTCTTTCTCATCAGACAAGTGTGTAGCTGGTGGCCCTGGCTTTTCCATTCGGCTTTAACAGATTGCTGCTTACCAGTTTTTTGATTACTCTGGCTGCGGTGGATGTACTCACCTCCAACAGATTTTTGACATTTCTTCTTGTAATTGCGCCATGTATCCGTGCATATTCCAGAACCTTTTCCTCTCCGTCACTTAACGAAGCTTCAGTCTCAAAAGCATCTTTCTCCTTAGATCTTCCGGTATATGCAAAACGATCATCACTTTCATATTTTATGTTAATATTGGGCAGTATGATCTTAAAAGCATTTTTCGAGGTCTCGATCATCGGTTTTTCCGTCATGCCTTCATATGCCCTCATGATCTTTCCTATTCCCGTACCGTAAGCTTCAACCAAATGAAGCCGGTAAAAGACATTAGCGAGATTCTGATTTCTGCATACTGATATTCCCATCATAACGTCTTCCAGTTCGATTCCAGGCATCAGACCGCCAATGGACACAAACTCGATCCGATCCACATAAATACTAATGAGTGCACTGGCGCTGAAGGAATAATCCCGGTGAACCAGTAGATTTAACAAAGCTTCTCTTACAGCAATTTCAGGATAATCCCTGACATCGATCCTCAACAATTTTTCTATCGTCGAACGGGTCTGATTACGAAAATCAATAAACTCATAGACCTCATTCATCTGCCGCAGCAATGATCCTCCAAATTCACGGCGATCTTTGAAAATCGTCTGATCCATGCCCTGAAAGACAGCAACTTTGATCGTATGGATGCACTGATCAGATAGAAGCATCCCCAGATTGCTATACAGACCGTCTTGATCAATCATCTTCAATGTACGCATTTGCTGTGGACCAAACTCCACGTTCCGAAGCGCAAATTCCTTTTTCACAGCTTCAAATGTAAGATCCTGATTTAAGCTGCGCATCGCTTCAAAGCGATCCCCATCTGTTTCCTTTATCATCCGGCGTATCGCTGCATCTGTAGCAGGTACAGAGGAATATCCCTGTCTGACATATACACCTTCCGGCCGCATTCCTTTTTTTGCAAGATAATAAGGTCGATCCGTGCCACGTTGAATATCTACGACAACAATGTCCTTTCCATCTTCTTCAATGGTATCATAATGCAAAAACATCGTCACATCCGGCTTGATTGCGTCCCTTACCATATTACTGATCTGGAGAGATACGCTGTCAGGATCAGTAACTCCGATTACAGTACCGTCATCCCTGACGCCTATATACACTTTGCCGCCATCACAATTTGCAAAAGCAAGAATTTCTTTCTTGATTTCATCTGTAACAACTTCTTTTAGCTCCACAGTCTCACTTTCCCGAAAAAGCATCCTGCCACCCCCTTCGTTTTACCAGATATTCATAGCATAACAAAACGGTTCAATCGTGTCAATCGATTTGAACCGTTTTTGAACCGTTTTTATTATTTATGAACCGTTTTTTTGTTTTGCTGCTCGATTTACCGCCTTCATGAGCAAAATGCAACTCACCAAGCTCTCCTCAACGAAAAAGAGGCTGCCCGATTGGACAGCCTCTCTCTATTCTGAAAAACAGATCGTATTCTATTGCTTAAGCCTTCGGACCAGCTGCAACCAGCGCCTTACCATGCTCGTTGCTCTCATACTTTGCGAAGTTCTTTACGAATCTCTGTGCAAGATCCTGTGCCTTCGTCTCCCACTCGGAAGCATCTGCATAGGTGTCGCGTGGATCAAGGATCGCCGGATCAACGCCCGGAAGCTCCGTCGGAACCTCGAAATCGAAGTGCGGGATCTTCTTCGTCGGAGCGTTCAGAATCGCACCGCTTAAGATCGCGTCGATGATACCTCTGGTATCCTTAATGGAGATACGCTTGCCGGTTCCGTTCCAGCCTGTATTTACAAGGTATGCCTTAGCTCCGCTCTTCTGCATCTTCTTTACAAGCTCCTCAGCGTACTTCGTCGGATGAAGCTCAAGGAATGCCTGTCCGAAGCATGCGGAGAAGGTCGGGGTCGGCTCAGTGATGCCGCGCTCGGTTCCTGCAAGCTTTGCGGTAAATCCGGAAAGGAAGTAGTACTGGGTCTGCTCCGGGGTAAGAATAGATACCGGCGGAAGCACACCAAATGCATCTGCAGAAAGGAAGATCACATTCTTCGCATCCGGACCTGCAGATACCGGATTTACATTGCGTACGATCTTCTCGATGTGATCGATCGGATAGGATACACGGGTATTCTCGGTCACGCTCTTGTCGGCGAAATCGATCTTT
This sequence comes from Eubacteriales bacterium, assembly GCA_030524135.1. Taxonomy (GTDB): domain Bacteria; phylum Bacillota; class Clostridia; order Lachnospirales; family Lachnospiraceae; genus Avilachnospira. The sequence continues at coordinate 1,107 of JAUNHA010000020.1, read as the reverse complement.
CCGTTCGTATCAAGGGTTACATTCTCAAGCAGAGCGTCACGTCTGATCGCGTTGTAGATATCCGGCTCGGATTCCTTGTCAAGATTGATAACCTTTGCGTAGCAGCCTCCCTCGAAGTTAAATACGCCGTTATCATCCCAGCCGTGCTCGTCATCACCGATGAGAAGTCTCTTCGGATCAGTGGAAAGCGTGGTCTTGCCGGTTCCGGAAAGTCCGAAGAAGATGGCAGTATTCTTGCCTTCCATATCGGTATTTGCAGAGCAGTGCATGGAAGCAATGCCCTTAAGCGGCAGATAGTAGTTCATCATGGAGAACATACCCTTCTTCATCTCTCCGCCATACCAGGTGTTTACGATAACCTGCTCACGGCTCGTGATGTTGAACATAACCGCGGTCTCGGAATTAAGGCCGAGCTCCTTATAATTTTCAACCTTTGCTTTGGATGCGTTGTAAACAACGAAATCCGGCTCAAAGTTCTCAAGCTCTTCAGCAGTCGGCTGAATGAACATATTGGTTACAAAGTGTGCCTGCCAAGCCACCTCAACGATGAAGCGGATCGCCATACGGGTATCCTTGTTTGCGCCGCAGAATGCATCTACAACGAACAGTCTCTTGTTGGAAAGCTCCTTCTGTGCAATCTCCTTGACAGCCTTCCACGCCTCCTGAGAAGCCGGATGGTTATCGTTCTTATATCCTTCGCTGGTCCACCATACGGTGTCTTTGGAATTATCATCCATAACGATGAATTTATCCTTAGGTGAACGGCCGGTATAAATTCCGGTCATTACGTTTACCGCGCCAAGCTCACTGACCTGGCCCTTTTCAAATCCCTCAAGACCCGGCTTCGTTTCCTCAGCAAACAGCAGCTCATAAGAAGGATTGTGTACAATTTCTGTGGTTCCGGTAATGCCATACTTACTTAAATCGATATTCGCCATCTTCATTAAACCTCTCTTCTCTTGAATTGCACTCGTCGGTGCAGGTTTCCTAATGAATCTTTTACGAAACAATTATAGGCAGTTTCCGGGAACACGTCAATATGGAAATTGACAAAAGATAGAGTAAAGCAATTGTCAGTTGTAAAAGGGAAGAGATGCCCCCTGAATG
>JAUNHA010000001.1:20813-130711 GCA_030524135.1 Eubacteriales bacterium | reverse complement strand
AAAAAGAGCCTACGATATCGTACTGAATGTCTAACATATTTCCTCCGTTCCCCAATAGAAATTAATTATATTCTCCGGATGACCTTCTTCAGGTGTGTCCTTCTCAGACCATACTCATCTACTATGCATAGTTATACTATCTCAATAAGACCCTGTCCAATAGTGGATACAAATACTTCGTTATCGGATTTTGCTATATAAAGGCACAATTTTTTGACATCAAAAAAAGCCCTGCAACAAGGGCTTCCATTCATCATATATATTCTGCTTTCTGCAATAAAAAATGCCGCTGGCCGGACTCGAACCGGCATGGTTTCCCGCTTGATTTTGAGTCAAGTGCGTCTGCCAATTCCGCCACAGCGGCAAATGATAAGGCTGAGCGAAACTATTTCAGTTACGCGTCAGCCTTATATTTATATCACATATTCTGTCATTTCGCAACTACCAAAGATTTAGCGCCAAAACAGACAAATCAAGCTGCAAAAGTCTTATTAAAAGTCTTATTTATTTCGCCTGTGCCTGAACTGCGGTAATTGCAACCACGCCTACGATATCATCCGAGAAGCAGCCTCTTGAAAGGTCATTGACCGGAGCTGCGATACCCTGGCATACCGGGCCGTAAGCCTCTGCCTTCGCAAGTCTCTGTACGAGCTTGTAGCCGATATTTCCGGCGTCAAGGTTCGGGAAAATAAGGGTATTTGCATGTCCTGCTACCGGGCTTCCCGGTGCCTTGAACTCTCCGACGCTCGGAACGATGGCTGCATCAAGCTGAAGCTCTCCGTCAAGCAGGATGTCCGGATACTGTTCCTTCGCGATCTTCGTCGCTTCCTGTACCTTCGTAACGTCGTCATGCTTTGCAGATCCCATCGTGGAATAGGAAAGCATTGCCACCTTCGGCTCCTCGCCTGTCAGAAGTCTGAAGCTCTCTGCAGAGGATCCGGCAATCGCTGCCAGTTCTTCCGCCGTCGGATTCTGGTTCAGTCCGCAGTCAGAGAATACAAAGGTTCCGTTGTCGCCGAACTCACAGTCCGGAACACTCATCAGGAAAAATGCAGATACGAGCTTTGTGCCCGGCTTCGTCTTGATCACCTGCAGGCACGGACGGAGCGTATTTGCAGTAGAATGACATGCGCCGGATACCATACCGTCAGCATCGCCGTTCTTGATCATCAGGCAGCCATAGTAGGTATAGTCGCTCAGCACGATCTTTCTTGCATCTTCAAGGGTCATGCCCTTTGCTTTACGAATTTCATAAAGGAGGTTGATATAGTCCTCCGTCTTCTCATAGGTCTGCGGATTGATCACGGTTGCACCCGATACATCCAGTCCATCTGCATGGTTTCCGATATCCTCAGGCGTACCGATGATGATCAGGTTTGCGATTCCTTCCTTAAGAACCTTTTCAGCGGCCTCCCAGGTTCTTCTGTCCATGGATTCCGGAAGAACGATCGTCTTCTTGTCTGCTCTTGCTCTTTCTTTGATTTTCTCAATGAAACTGCTCATATTTGCTCCTTTCAGTTTCGTTTATGAATGCTTTATTATGATCTCAGGAACGTCCTTTCATCAGTGACAAGCTCACATGAAAGAATCTTCATTGATCCTGTTATCATTATAATCATGTCAAATTAAGCTTTCAAGTAAACTTTCCCGGATTTTTTGTACAAAAGTCCGTACGTTTACTTTGTTCCGAAGATCCGGTCTCCCGCATCTCCAAGACCGGGGCAAATGTACGCATTTTCATTCAGGCATCTGTCGATATGGCCCACATAAATCTCCACATCCGGATGCTCCTCATGCAGCTTTTTTACGCCCTCGGGCGCACCGATGATCGCAAGGAATTTGATGCGTTTTCCGCCGTGTTTTTTGATCTGGGTCACTGCATCCACCGCAGAACCGCCGGTTGCGAGCATCGGATCCGTAACGACGATCGTACGCTCCTCGATCGGCCGCGGTAGCTTGCAGAAATATTCTACCGGTTCATGTGTCTCTTCATCGCGGTACATGCCGATATGTCCTACCTTTGCGGAAGGCGTAAGCGCCAGAATACCGGGAACCATGCCAAGACCGGCTCTGAGGATTGGAACGACCGCGAGCTTTCTGCCTGCGATCACGGGGCTCATGCAGGTCTCGATCGGCGTCTTTACCTCGATCTCCTTCGTCGGCAGATCCGCAAGCGCTTCAAATCCCATCAGCATGGCGATCTCTTCTACGATTTTACGGAATTCATTTGTTCCCGTATGCTTATCCCTGAGCATCGTGATCTTGTGCTGAATCAGCGGATGTGTAAACTCAAAAACATTATCAGTAATCTTCTTCACCCCAAACACTCCTTTCAATGCTTATGCCCCGTTTCCGGATGCATAGTTACATAGTGCTATTCCTCTTCCGGTTTATTTCTTTTCTGCAACTTCACCCTGTTTTTTATAGATACTTCCGCACGGAACGGCCGACCTCACGGATGACAGCGGATAGATGCTCGTATGCGCGCCGATCACAGAACCCGGATTCAGCACCGAACCGCAGCCGACCTCGACCTCATCGCCTAGCACCGCGCCAAACTTCTTAAATCCGGTCTCAATATCTTCATTTTCAAGATGTACCTTAACCGGTGTTTTGTCGGATTTTACATTTGAGGTAATGCTGCCGGCGCCCATGTGCGCCTTATAGCCGAGCACGGAATCGCCCACATAATTGTAATGCGGTACCTGTACCTTATCGAACAGCACGACATTTTTTAGTTCCGTGGAGTTTCCAACCACACATCCCGCACCGATCAGTGCGCTTCCCCTGATAAATGCCGAATGCCTTACCTCGGTCTCAGGCCCGATAATGCACGGTCCAGCAATATAAGCAGACGGAAATATCTTTGCCGTCTTATGGATCCATACGTCATCTGCAGGATGCGTATACTCCTCAGCAGAGAGTGTACTTCCCAGCTCTGTAATAAAGGCCTTTATCTCCGGAAGCACCTCCCAGGGATAGGTGTGACGTGCAAACAGCGGCGCTGCTGCCGTATGGGAAAGATCAAGAATTGCTGCTGTGGAAAAATCTTCTTTTTTCATAAGTTCTCTTTCTTTTCTTTTATTCTTTATTTGTCTTTGAAGCTGCTGCCGTTTTTGTTTCCGCAGATGACGCAGCCGTAGCTTTGCCTTTCTTCTTCGCAGAAGTGCCCGGACGCTCTGCCCCGTTTTTGTAAAAAGCGGGGATACGGGCAAGATAGCGCTGCATCTGCGAAAGTCCCGAAGCCCCCTTTACCGCATCCGTTCTGGATCTCACAAAATGATTGAGCTTCTGCATGTACTCCTCTTCCGTTACGCTTCCTTCCGAAACATAGGTAAGGCCCTTCTCCCAGCTTGCCGTAAGCTCCGGATTAAGGAGCTGCCTGATCGAAGCGGATACGACGTCATTTACCATCTCCCCGAACATCGTCGGCGTGATCACCTGTGTTTTCTCATTCAGCTTCAGATATTTGATATTAAAAAGCTTCTTAAGGATCTCTGCCCTTGTTGCCGAGGTTCCGATGCCTGATCCCTTGATCTGGGCTCTCAGCTCCTCATCCTCGATCAGCTGTCCCGCATTTTCCATCGCAAGGATCATGGAACCCGAAGTATAGCGCTTCGGCGGAGAGGTCTCGCCTTCCTTTACGGAAAACCCGTCGAAATTAATTATATCACCTTTTTTCAGTTTTTCAGCTATCGTTTTTGCCTCTGAAAGAGATATTTCCGTATCCTCTCCGGTTGATGCGTCTTCCGCGGATGAAGCCTTTTCCTCCTTTTCTTTTTTTCCGCCGAGCACGCTGAGATAACCTTCCTTCATAAGCGCCTTAAAGGATGCGTAAAAACGCTCCGTGTAGGTCTCCTCTTTCACAGGCCCGCTGCCATCCGCGCGGTATTCCGTCTCTGTCCGGATCGTAAGCGCTACCTTACTGTACTCTGCCGGAGGATAAAAGATGGAAAGAAAACGGCGGCAGATCCTTTCGTATACCTTCGCTGACAGCGGAGAAAGCGTACGAAGCGCAGACAATCCCTGTCCGGTCGGAATGATGGCATAGTGATCCGTAATCGCCTTGTCGTTTACGTATCTCGTCTTTGCAATGCCAGCAAATGCCTTTTTCTCCATGATCTCATCTGCAAACCCGGAAACCGCCGGCACATTTTTAAGCCCTGCTATGTTTTTTGCGATCTCCTTTGAGACTGCTGTGGAAAGCACACGGGCATCCGTTCTCGGATAGGTGGTAAGCTTTTTTTCATAGAGCTCCTGTGCAATTTTAAGCGTCTGGTCCGGACTGATCTTAAAAAGCCTTGCGCATTCATTCTGAAGCTCCGCAAGGTTAAAAAGAAGCGGCGCGTTCTTTACCTCTTTTTTTCTGGAAAGCTGCTCGACTGCTCCTTCATGTGGAAGCATCCGGATCAGCGCTTCCGCATCCTCCCGCTTTTTAAATCCATTCTCTTTATAGAGCACCGGCGTCCCGGCATAGCGGCTGCCTTCCGAAGCGCGCCATTCCGCCTGAAATCCCGCTTCCCCGCTGCGGCAGTCCGCAAGCACACGATAAAACGGAGTCTTTACAAATTCTCTGATCTCCCGCTCCCTGCGCACGACCATTCCCAGCACACAGGTCATAACGCGTCCTGCAGAAATGACCGCATACCGCTGACCTGTCGCGCGTGCGATCAGATTCCCGTATTTAAGCGTAAGGACTCTGGAAAAATTAATTCCCATCAGATAATCCTCTTTTGCTCTGAGGAATGCGGACGCCGAGAGATTGTCATACGCGCTTTCCGGAAGCGCTTCCCGGATGCCGCGCCTGATTTCCTCCTCTGTCTGGGAATCGATCCATACGCGGCGTTTTTCTTTTCCCTTAACCCCTGCCATCATATCGACCAGGCGGTAAATATACTCTCCTTCACGCCCCGAGTCGGTACAGACATAGATCGTATCGACGTCTGCCCTGTTCAAAAGGCCTGCCACGGTTTCATACTGCTTTTTTGCAGCAGGAATCACCTCATAGCGAAAGGTCTCCGGAAGAAAGGGAAGCGTATTCATATTCCATTTTTTGAGTGCGGGGTCATATACTTCCGGATATGACATGGTGACGAGATGCCCAACGCACCACGTCACCACATACTGCTCCGATTCCATATATCCGTCCCTGCGTCCCGTGCCCATCCCAAGTGTTCTGGCAAATTCCGCAGCAACCGACGGTTTCTCCGCGATAAATAACTTTTTTCCCATTTAAATTCCTTTTAGGCGCGCTGCTTCGTACCCGACGCCCCGCGTGTTGCGGTCTTCAGGGTATTAAGCCTTACTTCCTTCTGCTTATATACGACGGACGCTTCCGGGGTTACAAGCGCTGCTCCCGAAAGGACCGCTCCTTTTGCAAGCTTCATGCCGCGCACGCCCTTTGTCGCCTTTTTCAGAAGCGGCACATCATCCAGCGCAAAACGCAGGAAATACCCATTGTCACTCCAGAGAACGACCGTATTGCTTCCGATCTCTGAGATCACGAGAACGGAAACAAGGCTGTCCCCCTCCTCAAGCTTTGTCGCAGCCACCGTTCTGTTGTTCGTCTCAAACTCCTCGATCGGTACCTGCTTAATATAGGCATTTGCAGTCGCAAACAAAAGATTTTTCTCTTTCAGGTTTGAAAGCGCATCCAGAAAGATGATCTCTTCCTCAGACGCTGTGTATTTCGAAAGATTGTCAATGGGCACGCCCTTGTCCTTAAGCTTCTTTTGCGGCACATCGAGACATTTTACCTGATGCATATTGCCCTTATCGGTAAACAGCAGAATACGGCCTGTATTCATGCACGGAATGACGAAACGGTTTTCCGCATCCACAGTCTCCCGGTTTCTCTCATAAACACCCGGATCGAGAAGCTTCGCGTAGCCAAGTCTGTCCATAACAAAGACACATGGACTCTCAGCGATCTTTTCCTCTTCAACCACTGCTGCCTCTGCATCCTCGATCAGTGTGCAGCGCGGATAGCCGTAGGTCTTGCTGATCTCGGAAAGATCCGCCTTGATCAGCTCTTCACGCTTCTCCCTGCCGGAAATGATCGCCTTATATTCTTTGATATTCTTCATGGTCTGGCGGTGCGCCTTTTCAAGATCCATGATCTCAAGGCCAATGAGGCGATAGAGCTTCATCTCAAGGATCGCATCTGCCTGACGCTCCGTAAAATGCAGCTTTTCCGCGTCCGGTCTCAGACTTTCGTCCTTAAAGATCACGCCGCTCGTATCTCCCTTTGTCAGGCAGTTTTCTGCATCCTTCCTGTTTTTCGAGCCGCGGATCACGGCAATAACAAGATCTATGATGTTGCAGGCGGCGATCAGGCCCTCCTGAATCTCCCGCTTTCCTTCTTCCTTTTCCAGAAGTACGCGGTATTTGCGGTCAATGATCTCATGCTGGAACTTAAGCCATTCCGAGAGAATGCGCGGAAGCGACATCACCTCCGGTCTTCCGTCACAGATCGCAAGCATGTTGACGCCGAAGGTATCCTCAAGCTTGGTCTTTTTATAGAGCAGATTTGTGATGCGCTTTACATCCGAATCCTTTTTAAGCTCCAGAAAAATGTTCACGCCGTCTCCGGAGGTCGCATTTCCGATATCGGTGATCTCCGGAAGCTTTTTGCCTTCCACAAGCTCCGCCGTATCCGACATGAACTTGCCGATCCCCGCGCCAATCATCGTATACGGGATTTCCGTTACGATCAGTCTGTCTTTCTCCCCGCGTTTCTTTCCCGCTTCATAGGAAAGCTTTCCGCGAAGCCTGAGCTTTCCGCTTCCTGTCTCGTAGATTTCCTTAAGCTCGGATTTATTGGCGATCACACCTCCCGTCGGGAAATCGGGTCCCGGCATAATGGAAAGCATTTCCTCGACCGACATCTCCGGATTATCCACATAAGCCGCACAGAGTGCGCAGAGCTCGCTCAGGTTATGGCAGGGCGTCGATGTCGTCATGCCGACGGCAATTCCCTCCGATCCGTTTAACAGGAAATTCGGAATGCGCACCGGAAGCACCACTGGCTCATTTTCCGTGTTGGCATAGGTCGGCACAAAATCCACAGATTTGTCGAGATCGCGTAAGAACACCTCGTCAGTGAACTTCTGCAGCTTTGCCTCTGTATAACGGTAAGCCGCCGCGCTGTCTCCTTCGATGGAGCCGAAATTTCCCTTTCCGTCGACGAGCGGAACCGATTTCTTAAACGGCTGCGCCATAACGACCATGGTTTCATAGATGGAGGAATCCCCATGCGGATGGAACCGTCCCATGCAGTCGCCCGAAATACGCGCAGACTTCATTTCTTTTTTATCATGGTTAACGCCGAGGTTATCCATATCATAGAGAAGACGCCTCTGAACGGGCTTAAGTCCATCCCTGATATCAGGCACGGCACGTGCCGTAATGACCGACATCGAATAATCCAGATAGGACTTCTGCATCTCCTCGCTGTATTCTGTTCTTAATATCTTTTCAGCCATACTTTTTTCCTGTGTTTCCTTTACCAGTCAAGCTCTGCTTCATTTGCATGCTCATAGATAAACTGTCTGCGCGGACCCACCTCGGAGCCCATCAGCATTTCCGTCACAGAGGATGCAAGGCGTGCGTCCTCGATCTCTACCTGCTTTAAGACACGGCGTTCAGGATCAAGCGTCGTCGCCCAGAGATCCGGCGCATCCATCTCTCCGAGACCTTTAAACCGTTTCAGATCATAGGTATGCGGCTCATGCTCCTTCTGGTACTTTGAAAGCTCACGGTCGTCATAAAGATAACGCGGTTCCCCGCGCTTTCCCTTCGGCGTTACGAGATAAAGCGGCGGCATGGATACATACACATGTCCGTGATAGATCAGTTCCGGCATAAAACGGTAGAAAAAGGTCAGAAGCAGCGTATCGATATGGCTTCCGTCCACATCCGCATCCGTCATCAGGATGATCTTGTGATAGCGGAGCTTTGAAAGATCAAAGTCGTTGCCGTAGCCCTCTGAAAAACCGCAGCCGAAGGTGTTGATCATGGTCTTGATCTCCGCATTTGCAAGTACCTTGTCGATCGATGCTTTTTCGACATTCAGAATTTTACCCCTGATCGGAAGAATGGCCTGGAATTCCCGGTTTCTGCCCATACCGGCGGAGCCGCCTGCGGAATCTCCCTCGACGATAAAGATCTCGCATTTTTCCGGATCCTTTGATGTGCAGACCTTCAGCTTTCCATTCGAATCAAAGCTGAATTTCGATTTTGAAAGCAGATTCGTCTTCGCCTTTTCCTCCTGCTTTCTGATCTTGGCGGATTTTTCCGCACAGGCGACAATATTTTTGATCACTTCCACATTCCGGTCAAAGAAATGTTCAAGCTTTTCGCCTGTCACCGCCGCGACCGCTGCCGCAGCGTCAGCAGAAGCAAGCTTTGTCTTTGTCTGCCCCTCAAAGATCGGATCCGGATATTTGAGCGCGATCACGCAGGTCATGCCGTTTCTCGTATCCGCGCCCGTAAAATTCTCATCTTTTTCCTTAAGAAGTCCAAGCTGTCTCGCATAGGAATTGACAAGCTGGGTAAACTTTGTCTTAAATCCCGTAATGTGCGTGCCGCCTTCCTGCGTGAAAATGTTATTGCAGAAGCCGTGAATATTTTCCTCAAAGGCATCCACGAACTGGAGGCAGACCTCCACCTCGGAGCCTTCATAGCTGTCTTTAAAATAAATAAGCGGCGTCACGGCTGTCTCACCCTGATTGAGGCCCGTAATATAGGCTTTCAGGCCTTCCGGTTCATGGAAGGTCTCATGCTCTTCCTCCGCGCCGCGCAGGTCCGCATAATGAATCGTAAGCTCCGGATTGAGGTATGCGGTCTCATGAAGCCTTGACTTCAGCCAGTCAGCCTTGAAAACGGTGCGCTCGAAAATGCTGTCATCCGGAAGGAAGTTGATCTTCGTTCCCGTATGCCTGGATTTTCCGACGACCGGAAGAAGGCCTTTTTTCAGTTCTGTCGTCGGTCTTCCGCAGCTGTAGGTATCCCGGTAGATCAGTCCGTCTCTCGATACCTCTACGGTCATTTCCTTTGAGAGCGCATTTACAACGGAAGAACCCACGCCATGAAGGCCACCAGAGGTTTTATAGGCACCGTGATCAAACTTACCGCCCGCATGGAGCGTCGTAAGAATGATGCGTTCCGCCGAGACGCCCTTCTGATGCAGATCGACCGGCAGTCCGCGGCCGTCGTCCTGAACTGTACAGGAGCCGTTCTTTTCAAGCGTTACCCATATATTTTTACAGAATCCGGCCAGATGTTCATCGACAGAGTTATCAAGAATCTCATAGATCAGATGATTCAGTCCCTTCTGTCCGACACCTCCGATATACATACCGGGCCTGGTTCTTACCGGTTCCAGACCTTCAAGTACCGTAATGCTGTCCGCGTTGTATGATTTCGCTGCTGCCATTTGCCTCTCCCTGCTTCTGATTTTCATAACATAAGTGCACCCGTACAGGCCGCGTGCATCTGTGAAAGTATAACAAAAAACAGCGTTTGGTGCAAGCGGCGGTTCCCGCGGTTTCCTGCATTCGTTCCCCGTGTTCTACATATCGACACATTTACATATTGACATGTATAAATATATTTTGTATACTCCGGATATAAGACAGAGTTTTCAATCACTAAAATATGAGTGAAAGGAGCAGCGCTCAAATGACAGAATATGAAAAGAACGCAAGAATCTTTAAAGCGCTCGGAGATGCAAACCGGCTCTACATTCTCTCAATGCTTCAAAGCGGAGAAAAATGCGCCTGTAAACTGCTGGAAGCACTTAAGATCGGGCAGCCTACGCTCTCTCATCACATGAAGCTTTTATGTGACGCTGGAATCGTTACCGGAAGACGGGAAGGAAAATGGACGCATTACTCGCTCAATCCAGATGGGCTTCGTCACGCGGGAGAGCTTCTTCTTACGCTTAATGCAGCATTACCGGAGAATTCCGAATGTCAGTGTAAAGGGGATGACTGATCATGCTTTGGGACTTTATTCAAAACCAGGTGCTCGGCATGCAGTGGCTGAGGCAGGCGACCGGAAACCTCCTCTCTTCGCTCGGCATTGATATCGGTGGGAAGTCTGGCGGAAGTCTCCACTTTTTCCTGTATGATGTCATCAAGATCACCCTGCTGCTGTGCGCCCTCATTTTCCTGATCTCATACATCCAGAGCTTTTTTCCGCCGGAAAAAAGCAGGCGTATCCTGGGCCGTTTTCACGGACTTTCGGCAAACATGATCGCAGCGCTTCTCGGCACCGTGACACCTTTCTGTTCCTGCTCTTCAATTCCGCTTTTTATCGGATTCACAAGCGCAGGGCTGCCGCTCGGCGTGACGTTTTCCTTCCTGATCTCATCTCCCATGGTAGATCTCGGCTCCCTCGTACTTCTCATGAGCATTTTCGGTACGAGAATCGCTGTCATCTATGTTCTCGTGGGACTTGTGATCGCTGTCGCAGGAGGCGCAGTCATTGAGAGACTGCACATGGAGGAAGAGGTAGAACAGTATATCCGGATGGCCGGCAGTACTGATCTGAATTCTCCCTCCCTCACAGTCCGCGACCGGCTGCAGTATGCATATGATCAGGTCGTATCGACCTTTCGAAAGGTATTTCCATATATTCTGGCTGGTGTTGGAATCGGCGCACTCATCCACAACTGGATTCCTGCCGCCTGGATCGGGACGGTTCTCGGCAGCGGCAATCCGTTCTCCGTCGTCCTTGCCGTCCTTGCAGGAACCCCCATGTACGCGGATATCTTTGGAACGATTCCCGTCGCTGAGGCACTCTTTGCAAAAGGCGCCGAGCTCGGTACGGTACTTGCCTTTATGATGGCGGTTACCACACTCTCGCTCCCGTCTCTCATCATGCTGAGAAAGGCTGTAAAACCACGCCTGCTTACGGTATTCATTCTGGTATGCGTAATAGGAATCATCCTTGTCGGCTATTGCTTTAACCTGATGCAGCCCCTCATCCTTTCTGCACAGTTTTAAACGATCAGCATACAGGATATTATCCGCGTAAAACTATCATTTTTGGAGGTAATATTTATGAAGAAAAAAGATCTGTACGTGCTGACCGGATTTCTGGGTGCCGGAAAAACCTCTCTCCTTCTGCACCTTCTCAATCACATGCCGGGAAAAAAGATCGGTGTGATACAGAACGAATTCGGAAAACTCAGCATTGACGGAACGCTTGTCAGACGGGACGGCATAGAAATGACCGAGATCAGCCGGGGCTCCATCTTCTGCTCCTGCCTGAAGCTTTCCTTTGTACAGGCGCTTGCTGAAATGGGGAAATGTGACCTTGACCTCGTCTTTGTAGAGAGTTCAGGACTTGCAGATCCTTCGAATATTGAAGAGATTCTGCGAGCTGCAGAGGTTCTGGCGGGCGACGTCTACCGGTTTCAGGGCGTTATCTGCCTCATTGACGGAGTCAATTTCATCGAACAGCTTACAGATGCAGAGACAGTCGACCGTCAGCTCGCACACTGCAATCTGGCAGTCATCAATAAGATCGATCTTCTTGATGAAGTAAAGCTGCGCGAAGTCGAGAGCGCCGTACGGAGCATAAACCCCGTCTGCCGACTGACATACTGCAAAAACGGAGAGATCGATCTGTCCGTGCTGGATGATACGCTGACCGATTTTCAGTGGGCTGCCTGCGAAGCATCTTCAAATACGGTCGACAATAAGCCGAAGACGCTCTCTCTTGAATGCAGCGGTGTAATTCCGAAAAAAGAGCTTACCGCATTCTTACAAAAAGTACTGCCGTACTGTTACCGTATCAAGGGCTTCTTCCATCTTGATGACGGATGGCAGCAGACAGATGTTGTGGAAAAACTGATCGATTACAAGGACTGTGAACCGAAAGAGATCTCCCAGCTCGTATTCCTTTCCAAGATCGGTCCGCAGGTGATCCGGAAAATCGACAGCGCATGGAAAGAGACCATACAGATCCCCATGCAGCTGAAGAACTAAAAGCTGGAAACAGGGATATCATTTTTAAGAAGGAGAAATCTTATGGAAATCAAAGTAATCGGTGCAGGCTGCAGAGAATGTGACAAGCTTTATGAGGATGTCTGTACTGTATGTAATCGTCTGGGAATCAGCGCTGAAATCGAAAAGGTCGAAGATCTCGTGGAGATCGTCCGGCTGGGTGTTATGAGCGCTCCTTCTCTTATGGTAAACGGAAAGCTCGTCGTAAGCGGGCATGTACCGAATATTAAAAAACTGACCGGCATTCTGGAGACCGAAGCCGGAGCGATTCAGAAATAACAAGGTTCTTCAGAAGCAAAAAAGGGGCTGTCTTAAGCCCCTTTTTGATATCCTGGAAATGCTGCTTATTCTGCTACAGTCTCGCCCGGGAAATCCTCTCCCCACTGAGTCATGCCGCCCTCAAGGGTATATACCTTGGACATGTCATAACCAAGTGCGGAAAGTACGTTTGTAGATGCCTGTGCATAACGCTTTCCGGAATAGCAGATCAGAATGAGCTTGTCATCATGCTCCTCTGCGATCGGCTCCATGCTTGCAACGCCAGCCTGGAAGTCTCCTTCCTTTGCAGCGTCCATATCTACGGATACAGCTCCGTCGATGTGTCCTGCCTTGTAGTCATCTGCCTTGCGCACGTCAAGGAAGGTAACGCCATCGGTTCCGATCTCCGCCTTTGCATCTGCTGCAGAGATGTACTGCATCTGAACGTCGCTTGCCGGTGCGGTTACCTCAGTGCCTGACGCTGCGGTAGCTGCCGCAGTCGTGGAAGCAGTGCTGCTGTTTCCGCATGCGGTAGCCATAGCCATGATAAGCGCTGCTCCGCAGATAAATGCTGTTTTCTTCATCATAATATAAAACCCTCCGTTATATTGTTTGCCGGCCATCCTAAAACCGGCGATCCGGTCTTCTGTACCGCATCGTCTCCTATCATATATGAAAGCTTCCCTTTTGTCCATATTTTGCGCGGGCGGTATCGGTATTTTTTATAGCCCGGTCAAAGCGTATCAAAGTTTCTTATGAAGATTGCTTTTTATTAGAGAAAAAGCATAAAAAGCGGTATGGTGAAAAGGCTCAGAAGTGTTGTCAGCGCAAAGATCCCGGAGGCGGTTTTCTCATCATGGCCGTACTGCACCGCAACCATGGGCGCGATCGCCGCTGTCGGACATGCCGCGGATACGAGCGCGCAGTCAGACGCCATACCCGAAAACTGCAGGAGCCTGAACAAGCCCACGAGAATGAGCGGGAGAATCAGAAGTCTCAGTGCCGTTACATAATACAGCTTCCTTGTTCCAAACAGCTCGCAGAGATCGATCGACGCAAGTGAAACGCCTGTTACGATCATTGCAAGCGGCGTGTTCATATCAGCCACGTAGCCAAGCGGTGTAAGGAGCACTTCCGGCAGCTTTACATTCAGGAACAAAAACAGAAGGGCGATCAGCACGGCAATGATCGTCGGGGAACACAGCTGCCGCACCGCACTTTTCAGGCTCTTATCTTTTGTAAGGGAAAACGTTCCCGCCGTCCACATAAACAGATGGAATACGGATACATAGACAGCAGCATAAAGCGTTCCTTCCTCTCCGAACAATGCCGAAAGAAGCGGCAGTCCCATAAAGCCCGCATTTGTGTAGATGACCGAGATCCGTTCAATGCTGTAATTCGGTCCGAGACGCTTCGGAAGAAACAGGGCTGCAAGAATGATCAGGCAGATATGTACAATGATGCAGTAAAAAAAGGACTCAAACAAAACCTCAGCCTTGCTTAAGTCCATCTGTCTCTGAAAAGAATTGATAATCACTGCCGGAATCACGATATTGACAAGAAGTCCCGATAACTCTTTCTTGGACTTATCTGTCAGCACCCCTGCTTTACAGCAGACGAGACCGACAAAAATAATCAGAAACAGACCGACGACCTGCTTGAATGTGATCAGAAAAATATCCATACCGGCAAAACTCCAAAAACCTTTTTCATATCCCGCCGCAAAGCGGCAGGCTTTCTATCAGTTATTCGCCAAAAGCGCCTCTTCCGCCTTCTCTGCGATTCGAATTCCGTCGATCCCCTTCGGACAGACCTCAAAGCATACACCGCAGCGGACGCACTCCTCATAGAGCTCCGGGCTGTATGCAAAGCCCTGAAGCGTCAGATTATGCTCCTTAAGAATACCCGGGCATACGGCAGTGCATTCCCCGCAGTCAAAACAGGCACCGGCCATCATCCGGAGCGCATATACATCTTTTTGATTCATTTCCCTTATTCCCCAATGATCTGACACGGCAAAATACAGATTTCCCCGGATTTCTCAAAAAATGGAGGCCGCCCCCTCCATCCGGTTTTGGCATCTCCTGAGGTTATGGCTGTGTATAAGCCAAATTTATATCTTGAAGTTATACATTGCCGCGCGTTATATAATTTTCAATTATATTATACCATCTCCTGTTTTCTGTCAAGATACTCTTTCTCAATTGCATCGAGAAATGCCGGTTTAAGATATGCGCAAAGCTTCTTCCAGGTATCGGCATTCTTAGGTGCACCCGATGCTTCATCCTGATACTGCACCCATGCCATGGCGCACCAGGTAATACCCCGTAGGCAGGTGATCGGGATATAGATATTCAGCCGTTCCTTTGCACCTAAGGTATCAAACTGTCCCCGTACGGCATCCAGATATGATGCAAAAAATGCCTCTTTTTCTTTTGCTGTAAGAATCACATCCGTCTTCCAGAAGGTCGTCGTCGGTGCAAGAAAGTGCCCGAGATCCTGCATCGGATCACCATAAACAGGCTTTTCCCAGTCGATCAGATAGTCCTGTCCGCCGTCATTCATCAGAAAATTACCTGAATTCACTTCCGTATTGACAATGCAGCGATATCCGTTGTATTCGGGCATAGAAGCCAGGATATTCCGGCCTTTTTCAAGCATTCGGGCAATTTGTATTTTTACGGCCTCCTCCGCGATCGGAGCCTGATAGTAGGTCTGCACCATCTCTTCACATTCGTCAAGGATCGCAGAAAGAGGGTCCGCAGGTGTGATCAGCTCTCCGCCCGATGTACCTGCAGAAACACTGTGAATGTCTGCAAAAATCTCTGCTGCACGTTTCAGATCCCTCCGGTAGTCAAGCGGGCGACCGCTCAGATATTCATACACCAAAACGCCATATTTCCCAGGGTCTGACGGAAGCAGTCCAGCCTCGTCCACATAAAGCGGGCGGGGTGTTCTGCCGGAAGGAAGCAAGCTTTTGAGCGCCCGGTATTCGTAGCCGATCTGATCAGACAGATGCATCTGGCTTACAAGATTCACGCGGAAAACATATTTCTGCCTGCCATCCGGATCAGAAAACAGAAAATTTACATTACATTCTCCCTGCGCAAGCGGGGAAAGCGGCAGAATGCCGGTCTCCGGAAGACACAGCGCATTGCGGAATGTTTTTCTGTCTGTATAGTTTCTTACTGCTTCGAATAAATCCATGATCATACTCCCTTTTGTTCGCTCGTTGGCACACTTTTGCCCCTTCAGCGTTATATCATTCCGGCATTGAAAACGGAACTGTCATCGGATATCCCGATATGCCTTCGCGATCTCATCAGCCGGGACACCCCTGCGGTATGCTGCGCGCAGGCGGTTCATCTGCCACATCAGCCGGAGTTTTCTGACCGTTCCTCCCTGAAAACGCCTGGACGAGGTAAAAATCCGTTTTTGCGTCATGCCGAGCCTCACCTGCATCAGCTTAAGCGTCAGAGAAAACTGATAATCCTCCATGATCGGAATCTCCGGATATTTTCCAGCTTTATAAAACAGCTCACGTTTTAAGAAAATCCCCTGATCACCGAACATTACTTTTCTGTCCTTCACCCGGTGATTGGAGATCCATTTGCACGTCCACATGAAAAAGCTGTCTTTTTTTAAAAAATCTATTCCAAAGCACCCGGCATCAAACCGTGACATGACGCGCCGGATCTCAGCCTCGGCATCTTCCGGGATGCGCTCTGTATCACAGTGCAGAAAAAACAGGATCTCTCCTCTGGAACAGTCTGCAGCATAATTCATCTGCTGCGCTCTTCCCTTCCGGGGCGAGGACAGAATTTGATATCCTCTGTCATCCGGGATCATGGAAAGTGTCCCGTCGCTGCTGCCGCCGTCCACAAAGATTATTTCCGCTCCGCTCTTTCTGAGGGATTCTATCACCTCTGCAAACTGCAGAATCGTACTGCTCTCATTGTAGGTTGGAATAATGACGGAAATGAGTCCTTTCACGACCTCTGCTTTCTGCGGATCCGGGACTGGCGCAGGCAGACCATGGCCTGCATCATCAAATGTGCTTTTCCTTCTCATTCCTTCAACTCCTCCAGCGCTTCTCTGGTAACGGAAAGCCGTGACAGACATTCGAACAGATTCTGTTTAAACAGCTCCTCATCCTGCACGCAGGGAAGATTCAGGCTGCAGGTTTCTCCTTCTGTAACCGGGTTCAGGAAACCTGTCTTCAGCGTCTCTTCCGTGATCCGGCAGCGGACCTTCACATCATCAAAGAGCTCCGGGTGCAGCAGATAAGCTGCCGCCGTGATATCCCAGTTATAGAAGCCCTTGATCCCATAGGTATCGTCATTGTCATCAAACCAGTAATCCGTTGTAGAGCGTATAAACTTTACGATCGGAAGCGTGCCGTCAAAGCGCCGCTCATAGTCCTCTTTCGTAAAAAGAACCTTCAGGCAGTTATTTCCGGTGATCACAGAAACATTATTTCCGTGTGTCAGCATGGCTTCCGTCGCTTTGGGGTCACAGGAAAAATTAAGTTCATCCATAATGCGTTTTGCAAAAACGAGCGGCTCTGTGATTCCACCCATGAAGACCATTTCCCTTAGGCGCGGGAACACCATGGGATCTCTGAAATATGCGCCTCCGATATTCGTCGTAGAGCCTGTTCCGAGCAGAGAAAGCCTGCCCTCGTATTCCCTGGACATGGATGCGATAAATTCAGAAGCAGCCGAGTTGTATACACCTTCTGCATTTCCGCCCCTGATCACGGGAATATCGGTTCTGCCCAGATGCTTTAAAAGGCGCATAAGCGCTTCATAAACGATCTCTTCCCTGCTGTTTCCATAAGTTGTCGTAACCCCCAGAAGCTTCGTATCGGGATCCGCCAGCAGATACATAAGCGCCATGCCGTCATCAACGTCACAGCCCTTTACACCATAGGTGCAGTCGCAGTCAAATATTACGTATTTCATACATGTTCCTCCGGAAAAATCACTGCATCTTCCTCTCTGATCCGTACGGAAAGCCTGCTGCCGCAGACAATCTTCTTTTCACGAAGCTCATCAGCAGGAAGCTGCATGGTAAGACGCCCGCCCTCCGGCATGCGCATAAGACCGTCCTGTTCCCGGTCCGCCTTCGGCCCTGCTTCCCCTGCCAGTCTAAGAATGCAGTTTACATATTCGCCCATAAACGCGATCTCCTGTACCTCCCAGGCGCTGCCCTCCATATCCGGACGCAGGGAAAAAGGACGAATCATCATTAGCCCTTTCTCTGTCCTGAAATAATTGGCCGTTCCAAAATAATCGGCTGCCAGTTTGTTAACAGGTTTTTCGAACATTTCCTCCGGGCTTCCGTACTGCAGAAGCCTTCCTTCGTGAAACAACCCGATGCGGTCGGACATCATGAGCGCTTCCCGTTTATCATGCGTTACGAGCAGTGTCGTAATACGGAAGGTTCGCTGCAGCTCCTTAACGAGCATCCCCATTTCCCGCCGGAGCTGTTCATCCAGACCGGAAAATGCTTCATCCAGCAAAAGAACTCTGGGATCAGCAGCAAGCGCACGTGCAAGCGCGACCCGCTGTTTCTGTCCGCCGGAAAGCTCCCGGATCCTGCGGTCTCCATATCCGGAAAGCTGTACAGCCGAAAGCAGCTCCTCTACCTTCCGATTCGTTTCCCCGCAATCTGCCTTTCTCAGATCTCTTGAAAAGCTGATATTCTGGGCAACGCTTAAATGCGGAAACAGCCGAAGATCCTGAAACACGATGATCGTACCGCGTTTTTCCGGCGGCATCATCGTAATATCCTGTCCCGAAAGACTGATACTTCCCGCCTTAGGTGACAGAAAGCCCGTGATCGTCTTTAAAAGTGTTGTTTTGCCGCACCCTGACGGTCCGAGAATCGATACGAACTCCCCTTCCTCTATAGAAAGGGAAACATCCTTCAGAATAGGCGTTTTTCCGATCTCCACATCCAGATGTGAAATACTGAGATAAGCAGACATGTCATCTTCTCCATTTAAAAAATATGCTAAGCGTCTAAGGTCTAGCCGTAAAATTCCGTGCTGTTGGAACGGTTCCACCGCGCTGCGATCCATTCAAAAACCGCGAAGATCAGCACAGAGATTCCTGTAAAGATAATGCTGTATATACAGGCAATATCCCGGCTCCCGTTCTGCAGATACGGCACCATGACGATCGTAAACGTCTTCACCTTTCCCCCTCCGATCAGAAGCGTCAGAAAATACTGGGAAAAGGACACGATATACGACATGCCGAGAGAGCTTAACAGCACCGGCGTAAGTGTCGGCAGACCAACCCTGAAAAAAGCCTCTGCCTCCGATGCGCCCAGAACCCTCGCCTGCTCTTCAAGCGAAAGACCTCCCGCCCGCATACCGTCGGAGATCAGCCGCACCGCATATGGAAGCGAACAGATCAGATGCACGAGCACAACACCGCCTACCGTCCCCGCAAGTTTCATGCGGATAAACAGAATCTGAACACCCATGACAAACACCGTTGCCGGTACAAAAAACGGAAGCATGACGAGTACATTAACAAGACGCTTTCCGAAAAAATCATAGAATACGATCGCACGGGCAGTCAGGCATCCGCAGATCACGGAAAGCACACCTACAACAAGCGAGATCGCAACCGAGGAAAACAACAGCTTCCCCGTCTCCTTTCCTCTGCGCAGAATCTCCCCGATCCCGCGTGAAGAAAAGCGCTCCGGAAAAAGCGCCGGCCAGGGCCAGCGCGCGGTAAAAGACCATATTGCAATATTAATAACAGGCACCACGATCAGAAGCATCACTGCCAGAATGATGCAGTTCTGCCTGATCCTGCTTCCTGTTTTATAAATCTTCTGTTCCTGCATCCGGATATTTTTCATACATTTCTCCTCTGCCGCACATATCCACCCATCTTAAGATCCCAGCTTTTTCGCACTCTTTTCCATGAGATAAAAATACCATACCGAAGCAAGAAGGGAAACCAGAATGATCAGACCGTTCATCGCCATCGCGTATGGGCGCATCTTTAGATCGGGATGCGTGTAACGGATATAGGCGAGCACCGGGAGCGCCTTCGGAGAAGTGGATCCGAGCAGCATCGGAAGCTCATAGGCTCCCATGGCAAACAAAAATACGATCAGAAATCCTGTCAGGATATTCGGCATGCAGAGCGGCAGCGTCACCTTGCGGAATGCCGTAAAAGAAGAGGCCCCGAGATTGACAGCAGCTTCTCCAAGACTTCCATTGATGCTTCCCAGCATAGAAATCGTGAAGTATACGATGAACGGGATCTCTTTCCAGAGATAGCCGAGGATAATCCCTCTTCCCTGCGGATCATAGATCAGAAGTGGGAACTGCTGGCTGTTTTCGATGAGCCCCAGATGATAGATCACACGGGCGATCAGACCGTTCTGAGAGCAAAGGTTTACAACAAACAGCGCTACGACGACATGCGGAATGATGACCGGAAGCTCGATCATGCGCATCACAGCCCCATTTTTCAGGCCTCTTGCAAGCAGCACATAGGCTAAGCCCACGCCCAACACGACTGCAAGCAGCGCGGATACAAAGGATATATACAGGCTGAAAAGGAGGGAGCGAAGCACTTCCGTATTCTGCAGCGTTTCCACATAATAGTCCACTGAAAACTCCGTAAGCCCGAAGGCCGGGATGATTCCAAAGGACTGCACGATGCCATTTACAAGCCCGACCAGGAACATGCCTGACAGGACGAGCTGCGGCAGCAGCAGAATATAGGGTTTGAGCTTCTCCTCTCTCCTCATCATGATCCTCTCACCGGTCATACGGAATACGATCCGTCTGACCGTAATTTAACGCGTAAAATTACTTTCCGACTACCTCTTCGCTCCAGATCTCCTCGATCACAGGAACCAGACCTGCCGGCATTTCCGGAAGACGCTTTGCAACGAGCTCAGACTGCGGCACGATGCCCTCGCCGAGATCCACATTGTCAAACTCTGCCTTTGCCTCGTCCGGAAGCTTTGTATAATCAAGTACCGGAACGGTCTTTAATACCTGATATCTGGAAGCCTGCATCTCCGGAGATTCCATCTCATTGACTGCCACCATAGCGCCTTCCGGATTTCCGGAGGACTTTGCGATCGCCATGAAGTTGGTATTTCCGATCATGCCGTTATCAAACAGGAAGGTCTGGGTGCCTGCCGGATAGATTCCCTCTTCAAGGCCCGTAGCTGCAGCAAACGCATCATAGCTCACATTCCAGATCACCTCTCCGTCCTGGAACATCTTATCAAGCGTTGTGGAAGAATCCGGGAAGGTCTTTCCTTCATTCCAGAGATACGGATTGAGGGACTTCAGATAATCGATCGCAGGCTGGATCGCAGCCTTTACCGTTTCCTTGTCTGCTTCCATCGTCATGAACTGCTCATATCCGCCGCAGGTTTCATAGATGATGTTTCGCACAAATGCAGAGCCGGTGAAGTCCGGAAGCGCCGGATAGGTCACCTTGCCCGGATACTTCTGCACATACTGAAGGAACTCTTCCGCATTCTTCGGCTGCTCCGGTGCTGCTTCCGTATCCGAAAACATCACAAGCTGTGCCTTTCCGTAAGGAGCCTCATAGCCATCGATCGGATACGCAAAATCCGTCGTGTTATCCTCGGAAGTCGTATCGATATAGGCGTTGTAATTCGGGAGCTGATCCGTGAACGGTCCATAGAGGAAATCATTTTCCTTTGCGGACTTGAAGTTTTCTCCGTTGATCCAGATCATATCGATATCACCATTGTTATCCCCTGCCTGTACCTCGCCGGCAAGCTGGGAAAGAACCTGATCGATATCCATCGGTACGCGGTTCATAGTGATATCATACTTCTCCTTCATAGCAAGTGCAAACACATCGTCAAGCCAGCGGTTGAGATTCTCATCTCCGCCCCATCCGTAGAAGGTCACCTCAGTTCCTTTTGCCTTTTCAACAATGGCATCCCATTCCGCATTTTCCGCCTCTGCGCCGGCTTCTGTTTCCGCTGCAGTTGTTTCTTCTGCAGATTCTGAAGCAGCAGCCTCCGTTACAGCTTCCGTCTGTGCAGCCGTGGTCGTCGCAGCCGTCTGTGACCCGCCGCAGGCTGCAAGTGAAAGCGCCATCGCGGCAGCTAATGCTGCTGACAGATTTCTTTTCTTCATAAAAAATCCTCCTAGTCTGAATGCACAAATGCATCCCTGTTATCTATGTTAAGATCAGCCTTTCTCTTCATTGAAAAGCGCATCCAACATATCGATCGTCTCCGAGACAAGCTGCGGACAAAAGCTCATCATGCGTCCGCTTTCGATTGCCTCATTCATCTCCTCCGGAATCTTGTAACCCAGGAGCTTCCTGCATCCCGTATCTCCAAAGCGCTCACGAAATGCCGCCTTGAATTTTAAGACCGAAAGCATCGTCTGGCCTTTTGCCGCCTGAAATTCAGCTTCGTCCATCGTTCCCGTCGGTCCGTATTTAAGCCCGACAGCGGTAATACCTGCAAAATATGCACCGCAGGTATCCCCATCAAACATTCCGCCTCCAAGGCCAGCGCCCAGGCGCATAGCCTCATCCCTCGAAATAGAAAGCTGATCTGACAGTGCGAGCAGAACAACCTGTCCGCAATCGATCCCCTTTGCAAAATACACCTGGATTTCTTCCGCAGTCATCTTCAATTCATCCCCCATACCCTAATAACTTTTCGTATTTTTTATCATTGTTCACACGGAACTTATGCGGTTGTGCCGCCTCAGCTGGAGCCCGCGCCTGCCGTGCATCCATAGCAATGGCGGCCAAACACGATTCTTCGCCTTTGATAGCTTTCATTTGCGAGGTCAAAGATCGTTTTTCTTCCTGCAACCGGGATATCAGCCGCCTGGTTAAAGTCACAGTCGTAAATGCTGCCGTCATATCCTACAGAAATCTGCGTGCGGCACATCATGCCCTCAAACGTCTCCGGGTTGAGTGCCCCGTAAAGCTTCTGCATATAGCGTTCCAGATTTCCGCTGCGCTTCAAAAAGGCTCCAAATCGTCCGATGGGATTGTTGGTCAGGCAGAACAGATTGTTAAAAACGATCCCGTATTCCGCCGCAAGACGTAGCCTGTACTCTGCTTCCATCGCTTCCTGCGGAGGCGGAAGCAGGGCTCCATTGGGATTATATACAAAGTTAAGGATCTTGTCGGGATCTTTTCCGTATCCAAGGCTATTCAGTCTTCTGATACATGTAATCTCCCGGTCAAAATTCCCTTCACCGCGCTGTCTGTCAGCTTCTTTTGCCCGGTAATACGGCAATGACAGAAACAACGTGACATGATGCGCGGCAAAAAATTCCGGATAGTCCCCGAAGCCATCTTCAAGCCAGACTGTCGCATTGGATCGTACTATAATGTCACTGCAGACCTGTTCCGCTTCACAGATAAACCATTTGAGATCCGGACACAGTTCCGGAGCCCCGCCGGTAATGTCGATCGTTTCATAACCATGCTTTCTGTAAACAGAAAGACATGCAGACAGCACGCTGCGGCTGATCATTTCAGTACGATCGGGACCGCAATTTAAATGACAGTGCTTACACGCAAGATTACATTTTCTTCCGACATTGATCTGGAGCACTTTCGGCTGTTCAGACGTATACTGAAACGCTTCCGGACAGATCTGAGAAAATCCAGGTATGGACTTTATTTCTTCGCAAACCCTCTCCATTATCCTCTCCCGACTTTTCAAATTCCCCCTAGGGTCGCCTGCTTTCAGCAATTCCCGTCAGACATTAAAACATCTGATCTTTTACGATATTCTTCATCTGCACGCCGTGCACCAGAGAAGCGCCGCCGCGGATCGCGCATGCAACATGAGCCGCTTCCGTAAGCTCTTCTTCATTTCCGCCCTTTTCAAGATAATCCTGGGTATAGCTGTCAATGCAGTAAGGGCACTGAACAGCGAGCGCAACAGCAAATGCGATCAGGGACTTCTCCTTCGCTGGAAGTGCGCCGTCAGCAAATACCTGACCATAATAATTCATAAAGGACTCCCAAAGTTTCGGAGCTTCTTCTCCCATTGTTGCAAATTTACCAAGATCCTCCGGCTTGTAATAAGTTTCCATCATAATCTCCTTTCGTGGTTTATATAATTTTTTTTATTGCTTTGTTTAAAAATGGTCTGATGCCACCCGGAAACGGTTCTTCTATTCCCAGAATGAGCGGCAGCACATGCTGTGCCCCCTCTATTCCCTTCCTGCGAAACTGTGAGATGCAGGAAGCGCAGTAGGTATAGAGCTTTCCGCCTCCCAATGAAAGCGCCTTCCCGCTCATTCCTTCAGCAAGCTCCGGTTCTTTTGCAGCAGCACAGCCGCCGAGACCGCAGCACTGAAGACCGGAAAAGGTCTCAAGCTCAGCTTCCTTCGGAAGAAAAGGTGCAAGATCTGAAAGAAACAGTTCCTCCGTTCTGTCCGGACAGGGTCTGTAAAGCGGAAATTCCATTGATTCGTTTCCGTCACAGCTCAAAGTAATCCGGTCCCCGATTCCAAGCTCATCCAGTTTCCGGTAGATCGTTGTGAGCCTGATCTCTGCAGGAAGTCTACCCCGCATGTAATAATAACAATTCGGACAGACCATGATGAGCTCACGAACCCCTGCATCCAGTAATTTTTTCCCGATCTCCGTAAGATTTCTTTCCGCATCCTGTATAAGCCCAAGCTCTTCCACAGGCTTTCCGCAGCAATCATAAATCACTCCGATGCCATACCCGGACAGGCGTTTTATCAGCTGCTTTTCCGTCTTTTGGAAAAAACCTGTAAAATTGCAGCCGGTCCAGAGCACAGAAGCGCTTCGTCCGCGCCGGTAATTTGCAAAGCGGTAGGGGTCCTTTTCCCACAGCAGTCCCTGAAATCCGCGTTCGGTAAGCGTTCCCCCGTTTTCTTCACACTGTGCCGTGCGCATCCTCAGAGCGATTTCTTTACCGTCTATGGATACCGGGCATACTTCCGTACACCTTCCGCAGAGAAAACATCCATACGAAAGCTCAGGCTTTTCAGAGAAATCCCGCAGATCCATGTCATATTTCTCAAGAAATGAACAGGACTTCGTGCATTTTCCGCAGCCAATACATTTTTCCGGATTCAAATCATCCATTCTCTTTGTCTGTTTTGTTGCCTGCGACATTCTCTATGATCTCTCCTTCAGGCTGGCCGTTTAATATCACACCTATTTCTCTTTATATTTCTCACAAAACGCAGCGGTGTGTTTCCAGAGTGAAAAATCTCCGCATTCGTACGCAGCTTTTGCAGCATGCAGATCTTCCCTTGTGTCGATATCCATGAGCA
Organism: Eubacteriales bacterium; assembly: GCA_030524135.1. Classification (GTDB taxonomy): domain Bacteria; phylum Bacillota; class Clostridia; order Lachnospirales; family Lachnospiraceae; genus Avilachnospira. The sequence goes on along the minus strand of JAUNHA010000001.1, from coordinate 106,123 downwards.
TTTTGCCGCAGTATATCTTTAAGCCGAGGTCAACTGCATTTTTAAGTGTCTTCTCAAACACTTCACCGCTTCCATATACATCAATGTGGAAAATATTCTGCGTTTTTTTCATTCCGACCAGATAATAGCCGTGATCAGTTGTCTCATTCAAAACAAGATCATGATCCCTGAGCGCCAGAAATGCATCATTCAGTATTTCATTTGAAAGCTCCGGCAGATCGGTTCCCGTCAGTACGGCGCGCTCATATCCGGACGCAAGAACTGTCTCAAACGCATCCAGCATTTTGTCACCCAATGTCTCTCCCCGCTGCGGAAGATATCCGGCAGCTAACGGGAAAAAGTCCTGTATCCGCTCTGCCGCATCCGGACAGTCATCCAGATAACTGATGAAAATATCAGCATCCTCGGGATGCAGATTCTCCGCCATGTCAGAAAGGAAAGCCTCGTGAAGCTCCCTGCATTCTTCCGGTTTTAAAACGGAAAGCAGCCTTGTCTTTGTCTTTCCGTCCTGCGGTACACGCGTCATGATAATATAAGCGTTTCTTCTTTTTTGTTCTGTTTCCTCAGCCACTTCTTCGGGGAGATATTTTTTGCGGATCAGCATACCGAAAAGCGTTACGAGTATGGCAAGCACGCCCGCTGTAAGAAAATACATCCATCGGTTTCCTTCTGCGGTAAGCCCTGCCGCACCGATCACATAAAGCGCCACACCGGGAAACATGAAGATAAAAGTATAAGCCGTATAGCTCCAGAAACTGATATCCGTAATACCATACGCAAAATTTTGCAGATTGTAGGGAAACAGCGGAACAAGGCGGGTGATCATCAGCACGATCAGGTCATTTTTCCTGTTTCCGGAAAAAAGCAGTTTTTTCAGAATCCCGTTTTTCTCAAGCATCGGCTTTACCGCATCCTTCAGGAAAAAACGGCTCACAAGAAAAGCCAGAGAAGCGCCGATCGTACAGGCAAACAGACAGGCAAACGTGCCTAGTACCGGTCCAAACAGCATCCCCGCAAACAGGGCAAATGTGATGCCGGGAAGCGCAAGTACCACGCAGGCAAAAATCGTTACAACACAATAGATCCCGAATGCGAGCGGCAGGTTATCGTTTACCATACCTTTAATACCCTGCAGATTTGCGGTATCTGAAAACCATGCCGTCCATCCGAATCTGTAGTTAAGCAACAGAATGAGAATAATGATCAGTCCGAAAATCCCCAGCCTGGTAATACTGCTATTCTTTTTCATCATTTCTGATCATCGATCCTGTAGGAATCTTCACGAACCGCTTTCCCCTTCTGCCTCTCCGTATAGAGCTGACGCAGAAGTACGATCAGCGCTGAAAGTGCAAAGAGGATGAGAAGTGCAGTCACAAAATACTTTGCGCCGCCTGTCAGCATGCCGCCGACGTATGAGTAAACAATCGTCGCCGGAAGCTGTCCGATCCCGGTAGCGACAAAGAATGACCAGAAGCTCATGGAAGTAAGTCCCGCCGCATAGCTTACAATATCGAATGAAATGAACGGAAGCAGTCTTGCGATCAGGATCGCATTCCTGCCATGTTTTGCAAAGAAATCGTCAATTGACTTAAGCGCCTTATTTGAGGTAAGCTTTACAACCACGTCACGTCCGAGAATTCTCGCAATAAAGAAGCAGACTGCCGCGCCTGCCATAGCTGAAGACCAGGACAGGATCGCGCCCTGCCACCATCCGAAGAGATTTGCATTGGCAAAGGTAATGAGGAACGCCGGAAGCGGTGCTGCGATCGACTGAAAAATCATCAGGAAGAAAGATATAGCTGCCGCATAGGGTCCATAGGATGCCACCCAGTCCTTTACAACCGTGAAATCACCTGAAGCAAACATCACGAAAATCGAGTTAATAAATGCATTCACCTGCGGAACCAGAAAGTATACCGCAACGCATACCGCGGCAATCGCGATCAGGATGATCCTGTCTCTGCCGCTCTTTGGTTTTCCCGTTTCTTTTTCTGTACTCATAAATTCTCCTGTAAAAAATAATCTTTAACGACAGCGGGCTGCCCGCAATGGGGCAGTCCGCTTATTCTTATTTTTGAGGCTTCTCATTATGGCTTAATGATCTTCCCCGCCTTTGCCATCGTCTCAACGATGGTATACATGTTGGTAACCGAACCAACTGCAAGCTTCTCCTTGAGCTTATAATAGTCAAGGCAGGTTCCGCAGGTAAGGATCTCCACGCCCTGCGCCTCAAGATTCTTCAGATCCTGAAGTGTATCCGCGCCTTCGCAGGTAAGCGTTGCACCGCCGTTATAGAACAGCATCGTCTTCGGAAGCACGTCGAGCTGGGATACCGCAAAGATAAAGCCCTTGATCAGTACCTTTCCGAGCTCGTCATTTCCGGTGCCCATACGATCAGAGTTTACCACTACGATAAAGTTTCCTCTCTGATCCGGTGCGCAGTTGATATCGCCGTCTGCCGGAAGTTCTGCCTTCGGCGCACCCTCCATCTCTATCGTAATTACATACTTCTTCTCATCTTCCTTTGCGCTGGAGGTCTTTCCGCCTGCAGACTGTGCCATTTTGGTCACGTTCTGTACGGCGATCTCATTGTCCACAAGAACACGTACCGTCTCCGGTCCTGTCAGTGCCGCGAGCGCCTTCTTTGTTTTGATAACCGGGATCGGACATGCATCACCGATCGCATTTACTTCGATCATTGTAAAATCCCCTTTCTGATTTGATATTTCATCTTTATAATTAATACCAGTGCAGATTATCATGTGTTTTTTGCCGTTCACTTTAAACCTGCCGGGTATCATTATACTACTGATTTATATTATTATAAAACACTTATAAAAAAATCTTATAGTACCTTCTGTTTGTGCCGGATAAATTTATTCGCCTTCTGCAAGCTCCCTTAACGCTCTGATTGCATAGTCCGTTTCTTCTTCCGTGTTAAACCAGGAAAAAGCAAATCTGACTGCTCCCTGCTCGACTGTCCCCATCGCCTCGTGAAGAAGCGGCGCACAGTGCGCACCCGGTCTCGTCGAGATCCCGTAAGAGGCTTCAAGCTCATCCGACACCTCTGAAGAATCGTAGTCTGCTATATTGAGACTTACGATCGCCGCACGCTCATCTGTATCATAATCGCCGTAAAAATGCAGGCAGGGAATATCCCTGATTCCATCGTAAAAGCGCTTTGCAAGCTTTATTTCATGCGAATGGACCGCTTCCACACCGATCTCATCGAGAAGCCAGGAAACGGAAGCCCGAAGCCCGGCAAGCCCGTGTCCGTTCATCGTGCCGCATTCAAGATGTGTCGGCATCTCATCAGGCTGATGGTGAAGATAGGAAAGCACGCCCGTACCGCCAGATTTTACCGGTTTGATCAAAAGCCCTTCACGTACTGCCATGCCGCCTGTTCCCTGTGGTCCGTACAGCCCCTTATGACCCGTGAACGCCAGCACATCGATGTGCATGCCTTCCATGTCGATCGGAAGCACGCCCGCTGTCTGGGATGCATCCACGATAAACAACAGACCATGCTTTTTTGCGATCTCCCCCAGACGGTACAGATCGTTCGCATTGCCCGTGACATTGGAAGCATGCGTAAATACAAGCGCACGCGTATTATCGCAGATATTTTTTTCAATCTCATCGTAAAGAAGGCGCCCCTTTTCATCAAGTCCGATGAAGGTATGCGTTATCCCTTCCTCCTCCAGATCATAGATCGGGCGAAGCACTGCATTGTGCTCCATCATGGAGCTGATCACATGATCTCCGGTCTTCAAAAGGCCGCGGAGCGCAAGATTGATCGCTTCCGTTGAATTGCTGGTAAACACGATCTGTTTTGGATTGTCCATGTGAAAGAGACGCGCCATCAGACACCTGGCTTCATAAATGACCCTTGACGCATCCATTGCGCTGCTGCCGGTATCACGCCCTGAATTTCCGAAGCTCTCAAGCGCGGCAACGACCGCCTCCGTCACGCACGGCGGCTTCTTCATGGTCGTGGCAGCATTGTCCAGATACACCCGTTTAAACTCACCCATAAAACTCCTTTATCTCCCGCGCAGATGTTTCATCTGCACGGCTTATAAAAACATACGATCAGAACAGAATAACCTGCATTGCATCGTACTCAACCTTATTATTTTTCAGAAACTCGGAAAAAGTCGCCTCATTGGAGGGCTCACATGCCCAGGCAAGTCCGCAGCCAGAGGAAAGCTGTCTCGGAACCGGAATAATCCTGCCCTCGATCTGCTTTTCCTTGCAAACTTTTTCACATGCAAGCGCGTCCGCTGTTGTGTGGAAAGTAGTAATCAGTTTTTCCTGTTTTTGTCTCATGAATATTTTGCTCCAGTCATCTTTTTTTCATGTGCCAGCACAGTATTCTGTAATGCACGTCAAAACCGGCGCGCGCCTGACATAGCAGCGGAGCGGCAGACAATTATGCCGCAGGCGCCGCGCTGCCCCGTAGACACACGCCGGAATATTTCACTGCTCTTTATTTGGTGATAATAACCTCAAACTCCGATCCGATCTCGTGAACCTCAGCCTTTCTTCCCTGGGAGAGCGCATATTTCTGAACATTCTTCCAGCAGTGCGGCTCGGACACAAGCACTTTGATCGTATCACCGCCATGGTTCTTGATTGCTTCCTGCGTGAGCATAACAGGCTCCGGACAGGAAAGACCTCTCGCGTCAACCTCGTACATATCTCTTCTCCTTTATTTCTTCTTCGGCACAAAACCGATGATAAACGTAACAATGATGCAGATGATCAGCGCAGCCTTACCGGTTGCGGACGGTCCTCCTGCCGCGTCAGCAGAAGCGGCTGCTGATGCGAGACCGAAGTTATGCGCAAATGCCGCACCTACCAGAAGCCCAAGGAAAGTAACCGCTGCATCAGAAGATCCCTGACCTGCAAGGATGATCTGTCTCAGCGGACATCCGCCTGCAAGCACACCTGCAAATCCGACTGCATAGAGACCAAGGAAGTTCCAGAGATGCTGTGCATGCGCGATCGGCTGTCCGGAAAATCCGATGCTGAACTTTCCAAGCGCAATATTGCCGATCAGCATGATCACAAAGAAGCCTGCAAGAATTGCAAACAGGTCAAAATTCTTCATCATAACCGCGTCTCTGATGCCTCCGATCGTGCACATGCGCACGCGCTGTGCGATCACACCGAAGATAAGACCTGCAGCAAGTGACAGGATCATCGGTGCATGCATGGAACCAGGACCACTTTCGCTGAATGCGAACAGAGCCGGAACCGCAAGAGAAAGTACGAACAGGAAGGTCCATGCGATTGGAAGCACTGCGCCTGCCGCCGGACTTGTCTCATGGGAACGTCCCAGCGAAAAGCCCTTTTTAAGCGCTACGATACCGGTTGCGATACCGGCAACGAAGCCAACAAGACCCACATAAGCGTTGAGATCCCCTGCCGCCATACGGATGAGCATGCGGAGCGGGCATCCCAGAAATACGAGCGCGCCGATCATCATGACAAATCCAAGGATGAAACGCGTCATCGGCGAAGAGCCTGCCGTAGAACGATATTCCTTTGTCGCAACAGAAATAATAAACGCTCCAAGAAGCATACCTGCGATCTCCGGCCGGAAATACTGTACGACCGCAGCCGTATGAAGCTTTACGGCACCCGCAGAATCGCGGATGAAGCAGGCAATACAAAATGCCATGTTGCCCGGATTTCCCGAGGCAGCGAGTACGACGGCGATCAGGCCGAGAATCGCGCCCGAAATCAGGAGCGTTGTTTTGTTTTTTGCTAAATCCATCTCATTTTCCCCCTTTTATAAACAGATGAATATGTTTTTTTAATATAAGCAGAACACTTATATCCGGTTAATTGTAGCACAATTAACAATTTTCATTAAGATTTATAAAACTTTCTTATAGCACCCCGGACTTTGATTATAAAAGTACCCTGGCTTCGCCCACCATCTTTGTGATCTTCTGACGGTCGAGATACTCAAGAATCTGCATCGCGTATTTTCTTGAGGTATCAGCAATATCCCTGAACTCTCCAAGCGTAATGCTCTCGTGCTCCTCCAGATAGGCTCTCAGCTTTGCCATAACTCCGTCAAACGCCTTCTTGTCAAGATAAGTCGTCGGACTGATTTTAACGAGAAGTCCTTCCTTGTGCATGTTTTCAATGATCTGCTTTGCACGGAGCTTATCTTTAAATGTTCCCGTAATTTCAGCCGCCGGCGGTGCCTCAATACCTGCCTTTGCGTAAATCTGCATGATCTGCATGCGCATATTTTCAAGTTCATCCGAATAAGCCGTACTGAAATCCTTGATGGAAACATAAGTTCCGCTGGTCTTTACAAACATCCGTTTCTGAAGCTCGGAAAGCAGGACATCTGCCTTCCTCAGGTCGGGCAGATGGAATTTCTCCAGAAGTCTTGATTTAAACTCCTCCTTATCCATACCGTCCGTGATCGGATTTTCCTTATGATACTCCTTCAGGATCTCTATCGCATGATCGGAAATGAGCTTCCAGTATGCGCTGTGAATCATGCTGCCATCGGAAAGAATAATGATCTTCTTCTTTTCCTTCAGATGGTTAATATAGAATTCTGCCTGAAGTCTAGACATATCCATGCCTGCGGCGATGGACTGTCCGTCCGGGAATTTCCGGCTCTGTTCCCTGATCTCAAGCTCGAGGACTTCAGCCGTGTCACCCTTTTCCTTTACGGTAAGTGCATTGACGACTTCCTCGTCATGACGCTTATGTTTCTGCGGTGCAGCATCGAGCACAATACCGCCGCCAAAGGTCTCGACAGGTGAATAGAAACGGATGATAAAGCGGTCATTCTTCTTCATGACCACCGGCTCGTCAAAACGGAGCTGTGCATAGCAGCTCTCGCCCGCCTCCGTAATATCCTTATCCAGCATAACGACCTTCGCGATCACCTGCGATGCGCCGTAATTAAGGTGCACGCGGTCTCCGCTTTTTAATCGTCTGGAAGTCGTTTTAAACAGCGTAAGCTTAACATCGATCAGAATGCTCTTTACAAGAGAACCCGGATAGGCCAGCACGTCCCCGCGGGTGATCTCTTCCTTTTTGATATTCAGAAGATTGATTGCGGTACGCTGACCTGCATAAGCGGTTTCCTCCTGTTTTCCATGGCTTTGGATTCCTCTGACCTTGAGGATGCGTTCCTCCGGATACATCATGATCTCCTGACCGACGGAAACAGACCCTTCCTGCAGCGTTCCGGTCACAACCGTACCGAAGCCTTCCATCGTAAACGCACGATCCACAGCAAGCCGGAATAATTCCGCATCTTCGCGCCGCTTTCCGGTCTCCCGCACCATGTCTATGATCATTGAGCGGAGCTTCTCGATGTTTTCGCCGGTATATGCAGAAACGCGAATCGAAGGAGCCTTTTCAAGGAAGCTCCCCTTTACCATCTCTCTTACGTCCGCTTCTACCATATCAGCCCAGTCATCATCGACCGTATCTGATTTTGTCAGGACAATAATACCTTCCTTAATATGAAGCATTTTGAGTATTTCAAAATGCTCTGTTGTCTGCGGCATTACGCCCTCGTCCAGAGCGATGACCATGAGCACAAGATCGATGCCGCCGATACCCGCCAGCATATTTTTTACAAATTTTTCATGTCCGGGCACATCGATAATACCGATGTGGAGTCCGGCGTCATTGGGCAGATTTGCAAAGCCGAGATCGATCGTGATACCTCTCTTCTTTTCTTCTTTCAGACGATCCGTATCATAGCCCGAAAGCGCCTTGATCAGACAGGTTTTTCCATGATCGACATGACCTGCAGTGCCGACAATGATATTCTGCATTTATGATTCACCGCCTTCTATTTCCTTAAATGACTGAACAACGAGTTCAAGTTCATCATCACGCACACAGCGTACATCCACGAGCACCTTGTCGTGATTAACACGTACAATGACCGGCATCTGCGTACGGCGAAGCTTTCGCTCCGTCTTTTCCGCAGCAACATCCTCCCGGAACATGGAAACCGCTAGACCATTCAGGTAGTTGACCGGTGCGGATCCGCCGCCGACCTGATCGAGCACAGGCACGATTTCATAGCTGTACTGCGGCAGCTCAGCTAAAAGCATCTCCGTAAGGCGCTCAGCACGCGCACGGAGCACATCTTCCGAAGCCGTGATCATTGCGAGCGTCGGGATCTCACGAAGCGCTTTTTCCATATCCAGATACTGATAAAATGTCGCTTCCATTGCTGCGAGCGTCATCTTATCCACGCGGAATGCGCGCGCAAGCGGATGCTTTTTCATCAGATCGATGTACTTCTTCTTACCGATAATGATTCCGCCCTGCGGACCACCAAGCAGCTTGTCTCCCGAGAACAGAATGACATCCGGATCTGCTTTCAAAGCATCAAAAACAGTCGGCTCATTAATGCCGTAACGGGACAGATCCGCAAGCAGACCATTTCCCATATCATAGATAACAGGTACATTCTTCTCCCGCCCAAGCGCCGTCATATCAGATAGCGCAACATCCTCGGTAAAGCCGACAATGCGGTAGTTGGAGGTATGCACCTTCATAAATGCCGCAGTTGTCTCCTCATTGTATGCGCGCTCATAATCTCCGATCTTCGTCTTGTTGGTTGCCCCGACTTCACGAAGAATCGCCCCGGACTGCTCCATCACCTCCGGAATGCGGAAGGAGCCTCCGATCTCCACAAGCTCTCCGCGGGACACCACAACTTCCTTTCCGCGTGCAAGCGCGGCAAGAACGATCATCGTTGCAGCCGCATTGTTGTTTACAATCATACAGGCCTCAGCACCCGTGACCTTTTTTACAATGCTCTCAACGATGTCCTGTCTGCTCCCTCTCGCGCCCTTTCTCAGGTCATACTCAAGCGTGCTGTAATTATCCGCAATATCCATGACCGCCTGTGCCGCCTCCCGCGAAAGCTCGGCACGCCCGAGATTGGTATGCAGCACCACACCCGTGGCATTTATGACACGGCGCAGCACGCGCTTCTTCTTTTCCAGAATCGCCGATACGATCTCATCCATCAGCGCATCCTCATCCTCAAGTCCTTCCGTATTTCCGGCGAGAATTTCCTTTCTCAGTCTGTCGATTGCTTCCCGGACGCTCTCCACAATCACTGAACGCGGTGTTGTCCCATAAAACAAAACGAGGCGCTGTTCCTGCAGCACCTCGTCTATCTTCGGGATTCTACGCAAAATATTCTGCATATGATCCATAATCTTTCTCCTGTCTTTGCTGCTGAGATAATAAAGAAAACGGAGGAGGTGGGAATCGAACCCACCCGTGAAGCTCCTAACTTCACACAACGGTTTTGAAGACCGCGAGGCACACCAGTCACCTATCTGCCTCCATATTACCAAAGCATTGCGGCAAAAGCCGCCGCTATGTTTTAAATGTGCACGCTCTGTATATACAGAGCTTTACATCCGGCAGCGGGAAATTTTCTTCCCGCCGCCGCTGTAAAGTATACTTTATTTCTCTCTTACAGTCAAGCCCAAATCTGATGTTTCAGAACAGGGCTGTTTTCAAACGGTACTGCCGTTCTCTCTGTTAGCCGATGTATCCAGCCTTGGTCAGAACTGCAACTGCCTTCTCCTTGTTCGCTTCAGAAATCTGAACGATCGGACCGGTGCAGCCCATGCCGCCCTCAGCGTAGATGCCTTCCTTCCAAAGGGCCTTAACAGCATTGTCGATGTCCATAACCTCGATGCCCGGGATCGCTGCGGTTACAACTTCCTTTGCCGGCATCGGAACATCCTCTTCGGCCTCATCTGCTGCTGCAGCTGCCGGAGCCGCTGCCTTTAAGAGATCATCAAGACCTGCCTTGTGTGCTGCTGCATAGGTCTCGTCAGCGATCTTCTTCCAGTCGTTTGCAACGAGGTTTGCAGCATATTCCATAGCGCCTGCGATAACCGGGGCGCCGGAAGCACGGGATACGATCATGATGAGCTTATCATAGCCCTCACCGATACCCGGACCATATCCATAGCCCATAGCCTCGTACTGACCGCCGGTGGTATAGGAGGAGAACATCTTCATCATCAGGTTACCGGTCAGGCTGTCCATAACCATAACATCTGCCGTACCCATAAGAAGGTCATTTCCTCTCATTGCAACGCCGCCGTCAGCTCTTGCAGACTCTGCGAAGTTGATGTCGAAACCATTGTCCTTAAGCTTCTTGAGGATCTTCTCGCATGCTCTTGCACCGTCGATGTTCGCGATACCAACAGTCGGATTCTGAACGCCGTCTGCCTTAGCAGCGATGATACCGGCGATCGCATTCTTAACGAGTGCGTTTACGCGGTCGGTATCGGAAGTTCCGGTCGTGTTTGCAATGTACATTGCCTTGCCGCGTGCCGGGGTAACAACCTTACCAACGGTAGATACGCCGATCGGGAACGGATAGTGCATGGTAACAGCTGCCTTAGCCGTGCCGTCTGCCAGAGCCGCTTCCATCTGATGATGTGCTTCGCTGCCCTCAGAAACGATTGCCTCGATGCCCTTTGCTGCTGCAAGCTCAACAGCAAGATCAATATTGTCCTGACCGTGCTCACTGCCCTCAGATGCAAATGCGATCTTTGTGCCATAGAAGCCAGCGGTCTTGTTTACTACTACTTCCTTCTTCTCGCAGCAGGACTTGCCAGCGCCAGCCGGGTTAGCTTCCACTACGAAGGAAACACCGTCGAAAAGGTTCGTCATACGGCCAAGGAACAGAGATCCCTTACCGATGATCATTGCCTTCTTTACCTTGCCGCTCTTGATATCGTCCATAACCGGTCCAAGGTACGGAACACCTGACGGGATATGACCCTGGGTCGGAGCCCATCCGGTCATGCCGTGCTGCTTAACGAAGTTAGCGATCTCAGCTCTGTCAAGCTCCTTGTTCATAACCGCAAGAGCTGCGATCATCTTATAGTTCGCCTCCGGAACGTCGCCTGCGCCTGCCGGCTTTGTGATATCCGGGTTCTGAAGCTCCGGTGCAAACTTGTCGATATCGGTGATCTTAAGACCTGCAGCCTTCAGCGGATCGCCAACAAGAGAACCGATAACCTTCTGCGGTGCAGAACCGGTGCTGATCGTGTGACGTCCTACGATATCGGTACGGATGATCGGGTTTACACCGTCATCAGCAGATACGAGTACAGAGAAGCCTGCGATGCAGTCCTCAAGGATCGGGAGCCCCTTCTTAACATGGTCCTTACCATTCATTCCAAGCTTAGCTGTGCAGCCGCCTGCGGTTACAACAACATTCTTGAAGGTTCCAGCCTTAACAAGTGCAGCTGCGTGCAGCATTGCGTGAGCCGGGCCTGCGCAGAAACCACGCACGTCAGAACCAGTCGCGTTCGGATAACCTGCGATCTCAGCAGCAGCCTTTGCAAAGTTTCCGCCTCCGCGCTGGTTCATATCGCCGCATGCTTCCTCGCAGCAGTCGATCACGTACTCAACGCTTGCCGGATCAAAATTATTCTTTTTCTTAAGCTCGATCAGAGATACAACGTTAGATGCCTTGGAAACAAGGTTCTCAAGCATAACGTGAGCAGAAAGGTTGACGTCTACGTCATGCGCTCTCTTAACGACACCTACAAGCTCGGTCTGGTTGATGTAAAGACCCTCTGAGTGCTCTTCATCAACAAGTCTCTTAAGCTCAGCAGCATCCGTATTGTTCTTAAGAAGAGACTCGAGCTGCTCATCGGTGAACCAGTCACGCTTTGCAAGTGCATCCTTTACCTTCTCCGCAAAGGAAGTCTCAAGCATTACAAGCTCGAATACATCACAGATGTGCATAATTCCGTAGAATTCAGCCTCGCCGAGGATGCAGCCGAACTTACCATCCTCTTTTGCGCCATCCCACTTCTTGTCATAGTACGGGAACTCCGTATTTCCAAGATCGTCATAGGTCGCGTTGCCGATATAAACCTGGTTCGGAATGTAGTTTACCACATCCTCATAGCTTCTCAGATGCTTCGGAAGCTCTACCAGATACTCGGAAGACGGGTTTACAACACGCTCCGTCGTCTGGGTGGTACCATTGTAGATTACCATGGAAGGAGTCGCTGCAAGCGTGTAAGCCGCGCCTTTCACTACCGGATAATTGTTCATTAAATTTTCCCCCGTATAATTTTCTTTGTTATATTTGATATCATTATGAATGATAACTTACAGGATAATATGCCGGAACCGGATGTTCCGGACTTCTCTTTGAAAAAGGCTGTCAGCGAAAGAAAACTTTCGCGACAGCCTTTCATGTAAACCTTTCTCTATGGCAAGTAGAGATTAAAGATATTTACAGTACTGGCTGCGAATGCTTTCCATCTCTTCGTGGATGGACGGAACATCCATAACCATCTCCATCATACCTACCTGCTCATCGTAGACAGCCGGGTCTACTTCAGCTTTGATTTCGTCTTCACAAATGTGATATACAGTCAGTCCCAACTGGACTCCTGCTAAAGGTCCTGCCCATGTAGGGTCACCATTAGTTACAGTCTCGGCTGCAAGGCCTGAAGCCTCTGCCTCCGAAGCACCAAGAAGAACTACTACGTTCTCTGGTCCAAACTCCTCACTAATGTTCATCACCCTCTTCTGGTTCTCAAGATCCATAGCACCAGCGGACGTTCAGACGAAACATTCGGTAGAGGAGTAAGCTATCTCTGCGCCAGCTGTCTTAGCACACTCTTCGATAGCCGGTCCCGGCACACCGTCACGGTCGCCGATGATAATGACATGCTTTCCATTAAGAATTGCCATCTCAATATCCTCCTTATCCTTATTTTTTTTATATACAAATCCGGCTGAGCGGAAATGTAAGCTTTGTTTTGAACAACTTCTTTCAGAATTAGTTAGCGTACTTCTTGATCATCTCTTCGCAGGATTCCGGAGTAGCGTCTTCCTTTACGCGAGAGTCAACCATAGCGCCGTTCTGATAGATAGCGATAACCGGAAGGCCAAGAACCTTCTGAGCGATCGCAAGGCGTCTTGCCTTAGTGGTGTTGAGAGAGGTGAACTTAATCTTGTCTCCGTAAACCTTCTCAAAACCGTGGATGTGCGGCATAAGCGCTGCACACGGAACGCATCCGTCACCGTAGAAATCTACGAGAACAGTTCCCTCTGCCTTCAGCACTTCTTCTTCGAAGTTGTCCTTCGTTAAATCGATCATTGGTATAAGCTCCTTTCATTGATGTAACCAGTGATAACAAGCATAGCACAAAGAACCAGGATAATCAATGATTATCGTACGTTCTGCACAACATTTTGACGAAATGACAAATGTTATCACGTTATTATGCACTGTATCACTGCATATTTTTATCTGCTCCTAACGAGCAGATATGCACAGCTCAGGATTACTCAAGATTTGCGCAGTAATGCTCTGCCTCGGAAGCCGCAATAGCGCCGTCAGCAGCAGCGGTAACAACCTGACGGAGGCTCTTTACACGCACATCGCCTGCAGCGAATACGCCCGGGATATTGGTGTGCATATTGTCATCCGTCTTGATGTATCCGTTAACCATCTCAAGACCGCAGTCCTGAAGATTCTCGGTGTTCGGAAGATAGCCGATGAAGCCAAACAGACCGAACATTCCGTCTTCCGGATCAGCGTTGATGGTGGTAAGTTCGCCGGTCTTTACGTTTTTAACGATCATGCTGTCCATGATACCGTCGCCGTTTACTTCCTCAACAACTGAATCCCACATAAAGTGGAGCTTCGGATTCTTGAATGCCTTCTCCTGAATGGATTCAGCAGCACGGAGCTTGTCACGTCTGTGGATAAGCGTAACCTTACGTGCAAACTTGGTGAGGTACATAGCCTCTTCTACAGCAGAATCTCCGCCGCCTACTACGAATACCTCAAAGTCCTCGTAAAAGTTTGCGTCACAGGTTGCGCAGAAAGAGATACCCTTTCCAAGGAACTCCTTCTCGTTCTTGCAGCCGATTGGTCTCGGATGAGCACCCGGTGCAAGGATAACCGTCTTAGCCTCATATACATCGCCTTTAACGCCGGTCAGTTTCTTAACCGGTCCTTCAAGCTCTGCCTTTACGATCGTGTCGCAGACTCTCTCAGCGCCGAACTTCTCGACCTGCTTTGTCATGCGGGCAATCAGGGACGGTCCGGACTCTTCTTCATCTACCATCTGTCCCGGATAATTCTCGATCTCACTGGTAATTGCGATCTGTCCGCCATCCTGACCTTTCTCGATCACAAGCGTATCAAGACGATATCTGCCGCCGTAAAGACCTGCTGCAAGTCCGCCCGGGCCCGCGCCGAGAATAATCAAATCATAAATCTTGCCCATTTCTGTTTTCTCCTTCTCTTTGGACGTTATTATGTCAGTTCCACCGTATACCCCTCCGGGCTAAAAGCCCGGAGTATGTATACAATGTACGTGCATAAAAACATTTTACTCAAAGATAGTCTGTGTGTCAACCGGAGTCTCAAGAGCCTTGAGAGACTTTTCAACGATGTCTCTTCTGAGTTCCTTCTCCTCATCCGCACTAAGCTTCGGATTTCCGAGCGGATACGGAATAGCGACTGCCGGAACAATACGGTTTGCACCTACCGTCATGGAAATCGGGGTTACAGTAGCAATGTGAACTACCGGAATACCATACTTCTCAATGTTCTTAACGAGCGTTGCGCCGCAACGTGTGCAGGTTCCTCACGTAGAGGTGAGAACGACAGCATCAACATGATCGTCGATAAGCTTCTGGCCGATCTCAGTGCCATACTTCTTAGCGGAAGCAACTGCAGTACCGTTACCAACGGTGGAATAGAAATACGGATGAATAGATCCGATCTCGCCATTCTTCTCCATCTCACGAAGTACATCAAGCGGAACTACGCGGTTCGGGTTCTCGTTAGCATAGGACGGGTCATATCCGCCGTGTGCGGTCTCATAGTGATCGCCATCAAGCGTATCTACTCCATCGATGCAATAGGAACCATACTTCTGAGCGTTGGAAGACTCGATGTGGTCCGGATTGCCCTTCGGTACAATACCGCCTGAGGTAACAAGTGCAATGCGGGCATGCTTCATATCTGTGATTGCAGGACCCGGCTCAACACGGTCGAAGGACGGCATCGGATACTCAGTGGTGAACGGCTTGTTGTTCAGCTTTGCAATAAGCATATCTACTGCACGCTGTGCGCCCGGCTTCTCATCAAAGAAGTTGGTGCGGATGCCGTTCGGCATATAATGCTCCTGAGAAGAAACGCCGATCTTCTCGCCCTTTGCAAGCTTGAGCGCAAGCGGAGCCATGTACTTAACAGCCTCGCCCATGCCGGCTGCGTTATTCTTGGTCGGAACGATATAAACCTTGGTCTTGAACATATCAGCGCCCGGGTTCTCCTCGTACATACCGGTTACAACCGGAAGTCCAAGCTCTTCTTTTACCGCATTAGCAACGGTACCGCAGGCAACGCCGTAACGTCCAGCATTGAATGCCGGTCCGCATACTACAAAATCCGGATTCTCGGATTTGATCATGTCAAGAATGGTTGCAAGAGCGGTCTTCTCGTTCTCGTTGAAATAGGAGTCGCCGCAGATAACGGTTGCAACGATCTCAGCCTCGCCCTTGAACTGTCCGTTCAGAGCGCCGCCCGGACCAACTACACCCTTGCGAAGCTCCGGCTGATAATCAGCCTTTTCCTCTCCGCCGATTCCAGCGAAGAACTGGTTGATATAATGTACGCACTTTAACATTTACATTTCCTCCTTATCTTGCGCTGAAGCAGTTGAAGCCCATCTCGTTGGTAGCGCCGGTGATAACCTGAAGCTCTGCCTCGATAGAACCGTCAGCTCTGAGAGATCCAGCCGTGCCGCCAGCGATGATGTCAGCTACTTCCGGATATCCGATTACTGTATCCATCGGTCCGAGATTGATAACCATGTTAGCATTTCCGCCGGTTACAACTGCATCTGCAGACGGATCAGCATCAGCGAGGGACTGGGACTTTCCGTCCTGACCAGCGTACTCGTCGGTGATGATGACTGTCTTAACGCCCTTAGCGGTGATCTTCTTGCAGTTCATGATGAGGTCGGTATCCGGATTGCCGAAGCCTTCCTGGGATACGATCGCGCCATCTACTCCGAGGAAATCGCAGAGCTTAGCAGTCCAGTCAGAGGAACGCATCTTATCAGCAAGGTATACGTTCTCGTTGGTGATGATAACGCCTACGAAATTGATGCTCTTGCCGTGCTCAGCGAACAGAGCTCTGATAACCGGGTTGTTAAGGTGATGATACGTCGTGTTCTTGTCGCATGCAGATACGCAGTTACCGGATACGATCGCGCCGTCCATGATCTCAGTCGGGTAAATCATAGTGGTAAGGGACTGCTTTGCATCTACGCCGTATACATAAGTGTCATGCATAAGGCCCTGAGACTGAAGCATCAGTACATAAGCTACGCGCGGAAGTCCCGGGAACTTCTCGATACCTTCCTTAACGGATACAGTCTCGAAAGTCTCTACTTCTTCTGCTACGATATCCTTAGCAAGCTTGCCGAGGAAATCAGCGGTCTTAAGGCCAGCCATACGAACGGAGCCTTCTCTTCTGTGCTTATCAACATCTTCCTTGGTGTCAACCTTCAGCACGAGGTTGTTCAGCTTGGAGAACGGAGTGTACTTAGCGCCTTCTCCGCTCATGTCGATGATACCCTCCTGGAAAGCTACGATCTTACCGGTGGTAACAACTGCCATGCCGCGAAGCACGTTCGTTCTGCCCTCGCCCACAACATCCACCTTGGAGATCATGCCCGGGAACATAGCGCCGTTTCCGGATACCTTTACACGCGGCTCGATCACGTCCTTAACCGGCATGATACGAGTGCTTTCACCCGGCTTAGCGATGAACAGCTCGATCTTCTCGATATTCTCGTCTTCCTGTAAGAGGTCGATGATGTCCTGCTTGTTGACATAAAGGGTGTCACCCTTCACCTCAGACTTGGAAGCGAACTGGATGTCCTTTATCGGGACAATTCCTAATTCAAGTTTCTTCATTGAGAACCCTCCTTCATAAAAATGAATACATTTTTTTGCGAAACGGTGTAACCTTCTGTTAACTTCAGTTGTTTCTGAAAGTTAAATGCATTTTTTTGCATCTTTACCGCTCACTCTGCACTCATTTTACCATATTTGTGGATTTAGTCAATAAGTTATCGCATTTTTTTAAGAATTTTTTTTCAAATAATTTCAATTTCAGAATTATTTTTCTTGATTTAACAGATTATTTCAATTATAATGCAGATAGCAGTTTTTTGTTTTTGTGGAATGCGACGGATGTCTTTCTTGCGTTAATTTTCACTTTTGCGAATTATACTTCACACTTGTTCAGTCTGCGGGCTGAAACACCATCTGTATATTTAATAGGAGGATTTGTCATGGACAAACAACAGATGCTGAAAAACTTTTACCTGAAGACTTCCTCTCCTATTTTTAAAAGAACGCTCAGCGAATGCGAGCAGGTTGCGGGCTCAAATGTTAACGTTCTGATATTAGGAGAGCCGGGCACCGGTAAAGAAACGATCGCACGCTATATCCACGCATGCAGCCACCGCGTTTCGGAGCCCTTTACATCCGTAAACTGCCTGGCATATTCGGGAGACGCGCTTCAGGACGAGCTTTTTGGTCACGAATTCAACTCGCTCTCCGGCCTGCAAAACACAAAGCCGGGCAAGCTCGCCTCCGTCGGCAGCGGAACGCTCTTTCTCGAAGAGGTACTCGACGCTGACATGATGACGCAGCTCCGTCTCCTCTCTTCCATCGAATCAAAGACATTTGAGCCGCTTGGAACGCTTGCAAAATCATCCCTTGCCTGCCGGCTGATCTCCTCGACCTCAAAGGATTTTTCAAAAAAAATCATCGGAGATAATATTAATGAAGGATTTTATTACCGGATCAGTACGATCTGTATCAGGATCCCGGCGCTGAGAGAACGCAAAGAGGACCTTGTTGATCTGATACAGTTTTTCCTCGATAAGGCTCAGAAGGAAAATGATATCCGGATCGATACGATCGAGGATAAGGCATGGCAGTTCCTTACGAATTATGAGTATCCCGGAAATATCTGGGAGCTTGAAAACACACTTTCCAGAATGGTCGTTCTCAGCAGCAACCACACGATCACAGGCGAAGGCATTCCGATCCTCTTCAACCTGAAAAGAGAGGTTAAAAAGGATGTCGGCATGGAGCTGCCTGACAGCGTGCTCACCTGGAAGGAATTTAAGGCAGTCAGCGAAAAGAAATTCCTCGAATCGGTGCTCATGAGCATGGGCTGGAACATCTCTGCGACGGCAAAGAAGCTCAATATGAGCTCCCGGCAGATCTTCAACAAGATCAACGAGTACAATATCGAAAAGCCGGTTCTCTAAATATGTACACGCGGCAGCGGTCCGCCACCTTGCAAAAGCGCTGTTTCCGGATTATATTATAATAAGGAAATAAATAAGGAGATATTTATGTCAAAAGTGAAATTAACCCAGTTATCCGGCACCTGCGGCGGCTGAGCATCCAAAATAGGTCCCGATTACCTCGCGCAGGTTCTGCGCGGTTTACCGACGTTCGAGGATGAGCGTCTTTTAGTCGGATATGATACGGCGGACGATGCTGCCGTTTACAAAATTACAGATGATGTCGCTCTGATCCAGACGGTCGACATCTTTCCACCCGCCGTGGATGATCCCTACGAATACGGCCAGATCGCTGCCGCCAACTCTCTTTCGGATGTCTGGGCAATGGGAGGCGAAGCAAGACTCGCCATGAACGTCTTCATGTTCCCGGAGAGTATGGACTATGAAGATGTCCACAACATCATGCTCGGAGGCTACGATAAGGTACGTGAAGCAGGCGCGATCGTCGTCGGCGGTCACACGATCAAGGATCCCATTCCGAAGTACGGTCTCTGTGTATCAGGCTTTGTGCATCCGGACAAAATCCTCAGAAACAACGGCATCCGCCCCGGAGACGCTTTGATCCTGACAAAGCCGCTTGGTACAGGTGTGCTCACAAACGCTGACCGCGGCGGCCTTCTTGGTGACGCGGAACATAAAAGATTAGTTGCATGTATGGCAGAGCTCAATATGTATGCAGCGGATATCGTGAGCAAATTTGACGGTGTTCACGCCTGCACCGACGTTACCGGTTTTTCCGTCCTCGGTCACAGCTACGAAATGTGCAGCGGAACCGATTGCAGCATTTATATTGATTCCTCTTCTGTTCCGCTTCTTCCGACTGCGCTTGAGTACGCGTCCATGGGACTGGTTCCTGCAAATGCTTACAAAAACAGACAGCACCTTCGGGGCAATGTCTCCATCGCAGCCTCAGTCCCGGAAAACCTTGCAGATGTTCTGTTCGACCCGCAGACATCCGGCGGCCTGCTCTACGCTGTCGAAGCAGCTCAGGCAGAAGCCGTCCTTGATGCACTGAAGAAGAGAATTCCCGATGCCGCGATCATCGGATATGCCGACACAAAGGGCAAAACTCCGATTTCCGTTTTTTAAGCAAATTATTTCAGTTTTCAAAAACCGTTTTATGCATTTTGTTTAATGTGATCGCGTTTTTTCATGAATTTTTCACGAAATTTTTATTAAATACCCGGTTTCGCGAAAATCGTTGTTACTTTTTGTAGCCTTCGTATATGATATTATTTGAGATTGTTAAATAATTAATTATACGGAGGTTACTTTTTATGGAAATGATTCAGGGCATAGGCTTCCTGCTCCTTACGCTGGCGGCATTCACGTTATTCAGCTTCAAAGCGCCAAAGGGTTCCGAAGCCATGAGCGGTATGGCTAATGCCGCAATCGCTTCTTTCCTTGTAGAAGCGATCCACAGCTACATCACGGGTGACACCATGGGGCTCCTGTTCTTCAAGCAGGTGGGTGCTGCAGCCGGCGGTGTAGGCGGACTTGCAGCAGCAATTGCGGTTCCGCTCGCAATGGGTTCCGACCCGGTTCTGGCAGTCGTTGCAGGCTGCGCGATGGGCGGCGTATCCATGCTTCCCGAGTTTGGCGCTGAGGCCGTTCCGGCTCTCGGTATCCTTCCTGGATTTGTAGCAGGTTATTTTGTAGGTCTTATCTCTCCGATCATCATGAAGAAGCTTCCGGAGGGCGTAAATGTTATCGCCGGCGCGATCATTATTGCTCCGCTTGCGCGTATCATTGGTATTGCGGCTGACCCGATCGTTTCTACGCTTCTTGCAAATATCGGACAGGCGATCGAGGCATCCACAAATCAGTCTCCGCTTGTTATGGGCTTCCTGCTCGGCGGAATTATCAAGATCGTATGTACGGCTCCGCTTTCATCCATGGCACTTACGGCCATGCTCGGACTGACCGGACTTCCGATGGGTATTGCAGCAATCGCCTGCGTCGGCGGTTCCTTTACAAACGGTATGATCCTCAACAGACTGAAGCTCGGCGACCGTTCCAACTGCATCGCGATCATGCTTGAGCCGCTTACACAGGCTCCGATCGTTACCGCTAACCCGATCCCGATCTATGGTTCCAACTTCTTTGGCGGCGGTATTGCAGGCCTTGGCGCTGCAGCCCTCGGCATCATCAACAATGCTCCGGGAACCGCATCACCTATTCCGGGTCTTCTGGTACCATTTGCATTCAATCCAGCTTCAAAGGTTCTTATCGCACTTGTAATTGCTGCGATTGGCGGAACACTTGCCGGTTTTGTAGGAGCAAAGGTATTCAAAAACTTCCCGTGCCACCGCTTCCATGACGGTAAGGAAATCACCGATCCGGAAGTACTTGCACAGATCAAAGCTTCCCTTAAGTAAAAAATAATATTCATTTAACCGTAAAAAGAGTCGGCACCGGGCCGGCTCTTTTTTCGGAGTTTTTATTTAACTTACTTCTTTAGCTTTAAACCATCCTTCGAGACATAGAGGGAATTCATTAATAACCGGTGCAGTTTCTGTCAGATTAAGCACCACAGTCCCCCGCTCCTGCATCGTTCCCCATGCGGCATTCATGACATTTACACTTCCATCCTCGTTGTAAGCGGCAACCATCAGGACTTGACCAACTGTGTATCTGGGGAGAAAACAACAGGCTATAAAGCACTTCTTTATTAAAAAAACCACCGGCCCCGGAAAAGCGATCAGGAGAAGCTGGTTTCTTTTTCCGGGGCCGGTATTCAATTTATCGTCTGCACGATATCGTAACTGCGATTTTAATTTACAGTTCCATATTAAGTTTCAAATCTTAGCTTTAAAATCTACACTCTGCAGCAGTCTTATTCCTGCGGATGATTCGGAAGGAAATTCTCCTTATAATCCTTGTAGGTCTTCTTAACAATACCGGTAAGAGCAAATACGCCGATAATGTTCGGAACAACCATCAGGGAGTTGAAGCAGTCGGACATGTTCCAGATCGTCTCAACCTTCATCAGGGAGCCAAGGATAATGAAGAGGCACACGATGATGATGTAAGGCTTAACCGCCTTCGGTCCAAAGAGATACTTCACATTTGTCTCACCGAAGAAATACCATCCAAGGATCGTTGAGAATGCGAAGAACAGCATGCAGATCGCGATGAAGATATTTCCTGCGTGTCCGTATACGCTGTCAAAAGCAAGCTGTGTAAGCGTAATACCCATTGCAATGGATCCATCTGCATAAGCTGCAGAAGTCGGCTCAAGCATCTTAGTACCAATAATAACGAATGCTGTCATATTCAGAACGAGGAAGGTATCGATAAATACGGAGACGATTGCAACCTGACCCTGCTGAACCGGATGGTCAACGTTCGCCTGTGCATGTGCATTCGGCGTAGAACCCATACCAGCTTCGTTAGAGAAGAGACCTCTTGCCACACCCTTCTTAACCGCTTCCTTCATCGCCACACCAAACGCGCCGCCGCATACAGCACGCGGATTGAATGCGCCCTGGATGATAGATGCGAGCATGTAAGGAACGTTTCCGATGTTGAGGATAACAATGATCAGTCCGCCGATCAGATAAAGGCATGCCATAAACGGAACGATCTTCTCGGTTACAGCGCCGATACGGCTGATGCCGCCGCCGAAGATCAGCCATGCAACGATTGCAAGAAGGATACCTACGATGATCTTATCCATGGAAACGGTCTGTCCCATGAACTGGATGCCGCCTGTCATGTTCGGGAAGAACGCCGTGTGGAATGCATCAGCGATCGAGTTTGCCTGAACTGCGTTTCCGAAGAAACCAAGCGCCAGAGTGATCATGATGGCAAAGAAGCCTGCCAGGACCTTACCGAAGGTGCCTTTGAAAGCAGCTCTGATGTAGTAAACCGGTCCGCCGGTATACTTTCCGTCAGCTCCGACCGTTCTGTATACCTGAGCAAGCGTAGCCTCGCAGAAGATCGTCGCCATACCGAAGAATGCGGATACCCACATCCAGAAGATCGCGCCAGGTCCGCCTGTTGCGATCGCAGTAGCCGCACCGGCAAGATTACCGGTACCTACCTGAGCCGCGATTGCGGTCGTAAGCGCCTGGAAGGATGAAATACCACCCTTTTCGCTCTTTCCGGACTTATCCTTCTTGAAAAGCCCTCCAAAGACGCGCTTCCATCCGTGGCCAAATTCTCTGACCTGAACAAATCCGGTCTGAATCGAGAACCAGATACCGCCGCCCACAAGGGCGATCAGAAGTACATAGCCTGTTAAAAAGTCATTTGTCTTTAACAGAATGTCATTAAAAAGTTCCATACAGTTCCCCCCTTCTATTGGTTCTGTAGAATTATGGTAGTTTTTGTAACAACTTCTCCATGTCACCACTATAGCACGCTTTATTCACTTTGTCACGCATTTTATATAAATTCTGAGGATTTTATCATAGATAATTTGATAATTCACACAAATGTTATCGGTTTCGTCTTTTATTTAACAGTTTTTTTGTTATATTTGCCGAATTATGCGGTCCGCAATAAGAATCACGCTCGTTTTCAGGGTAAAAGAAACCCTCCGTCAGGCGTCACCTGGCGAAGGGTTTGTAAACTATTATTCCGGATCGTTTTCTGATTGCTTCGCATCAGATTTCTCTGCAGTAGGCGAGCAGCCCATTGATAAAATTACGTATACGGACGTTTCCGTGCTTTTCACTCTTTCCGCGGATGTAATTCATCTCCCGTCTGATCTGTTCAAAGTTATACAGCCTTCCGGAATACTCATTGAATACAGGATCCGCATAATCTTCAAGACCTTTATTTGCAAGGTTTACCATGCCTGCAAAGGCCGCTCTGCGAATACGCTGTTCGACTGACTTGGGATTCTGGCCAAGCCGTCCGCACAGCTCATTCAGCGTAGTCTCCGTAATGTCCATATCATTTTCCATGAGGTATTCCACGATAGCAATAATATCGCGGCTGCCTGATTCGGAGCTGATACCAATTCCCTGCAGAATGCCTCTCAGGCGCTGCATGTAAGCCTTACCGCTGTTCTGCGGTATCTTGCGCATACGAAGCGTCTCTTCCTCTACCCCTGTCTCTCTGCATAGCACAGACGGTTCCGTAAAGAGGTCCTGTGCTTTTGCAATAATGCGTTTCATCGCCTTGCTCGCCTCAATATTGCGAAGCACATTTTCGATTTCGATCGCATTGACGGGCTTATGGATATAAAACTCCACACCGCTTTCATAGGCTTTGGACACCATCTCCTTATTATCGACCTGTGAAAGCATGATGACGGAGACGTCCGGAAGGAGCTTTTTGGCCTTTTCCGCAAAGGAAATCCCGTCAAGCTCCGGCATCAGGAGATCCGCAAGTACAATATCGGGCTTCAGTGATACAACATCCTCAAGCGCGTCCTGCCCGTTATTGGAAATTCCGCAGATTTCACCCAATCTCCGGTCGTTGATGATCTGCCGCAGAATACTACAGACATTTTTATCATCATCTACAATGTAAATTCTCACTCTTTCACCTCCAGTTTTCCGACAGGAATTTCAAACACAAATGATGTTTTTTCCGCGCCGGAATGAACCCCGATGATTCCGTCAAATTCTTTCTCTACGATCTCCCGTGCCACGAGAAGACCAAGTCCTCTTCCCACAACACCGCTGCCATAATCGATCTTCGTCGAAAATCCCGGATTCCAGATGCTGTCCTGTTCTTCCTTCGGAATCGGTTTTCCGTCATTTGAAACCGTAAAGATATATTTTCCATCATTAAGAGCAACATTGAGCTCAATATGCTCGTGGTCGCCGCGTGCGGCTTCCAGCGCGTTTGTAAACAGGTTATTAAGCAGGGACATCATGTAATAGTACTTCCCGGTTGCAAGTCCATCCGGACAGCTGATCCTAAAGCTGAGTCCGACGCCCTTTTCATCTGCCGTCTTCTTCAGCCTGTTAAGAAGGATTCCCGCAAGCTCGGAGATATACATCTCTTTTTCCGCCATATCCTTTTCAAGCACGGTATCAAGCGAGTTCACGATCGCATGATACTGTTTCTTGATCTCATGCACCTTGGTAGCAACACCAAGCGCCTGCTGAGCCGCCTCTTCGCTTCCGTTCTTCTTAAGGCCGTCATACAGGCGGTAAGCTTCATTCATGGTCGTCTCTACAAGGTCCATATTTTCACGCATCCAGATCGTCTCTCCGGACAGCTCTGTCGTCGTAAAAAGAAGCTTGTGATACATCTTGACATCTTCATGCTTCATGAGCATGACGCGATAGGACCGAAGCATCCAGATCACCGCAAACACAAGGAGTGAACGAACGAAACCGACAAAAACGATACCCATCTGATTTTCAAAGGTGTAAGACTGCACGCCCTGTCTCAGCACGAGCTCGAGCATGTTTGCAACATAGTCGATAAACGTAAGCGCTATGATGTCCTGTGGCTTGGAAAGCCTGCGCTTTGTTCCGTCACAGTACATCGCCAGAAGGAATGCATATGCGATGTAGAAAAACGCCTCCGGCAGATATGCCGTTGCAAAGACACCCACTCCGCCTCCGCCAGCGAGATCAGTAAGAAGACGCGATACGGAAACGAGGACGCCGGATACGATCGCTACCGGCATGAGCGGAAAGTCATCGATCATCATGTAAAAAAGAGGAATCAGCACAATTCCAAGGGATACCATAAAGTACTGCACCAGAATGTCCAGACGAAACTGTGCAAATGCCGTAATGATCAGACTGTATAACAGGACTGCTCCGTAAAAACGTTCCTTGTCCATTTGCTTTTTCATAACCCAAAACCTCCGTTTCCCTATTTGTTGTCTTGATTGTAACATTTTGTATATTAAAGTGCAAGCTTTTAAAGGCTTTTAGCAGTTTTAAACAAAGTTACCGTGTTATTTCTGAAGGAAAACGAAATTATTACAGGTTTACAAAACGCACAAAACAAAAAGAGCAGGACCATCTCCTGCTCTTCATCAGGGCCGACGGCGGGACTTGAACCCGCGACCTATTGATTACGAATCAATTGCTCTACCAGCTGAACTACGTCGGCTTGTTCTTAACGAACTCATATATTATACCTTAAAACATGCGGTTATGCAAGTACTTTTTTTACTTTATCTGAAAGATGGAAAAGAACTCCCGGCACTTTCAGACCGGGAGTTCTCTCTATAGCCAAGAGCAGGTCACTGATGACTGCCCTTATATTCGCTTTACTCTGCGAGCGTACCGTACATGAAGTACCAGTAGCCGTACGGGCTGTGCCAGGTTCCGGTAAGCTTTGAAGACTGCAGATAGAAGTCATTGTAATAAGCAACCGGTGCGCATGCAGCGTCGTTTAGCATGAGCTGCTCAGCCTCATGAAGCTTCTGATAGTGCTCATCCTTATCAGCGGTCTCACGCGCTTCCTTTACGAGCTGATCATACTCTGCGCTGTCATACTTACCATCGTTGTTTCCGTTCGTGCTCTCGAAGAGCTCAAGGATGTTGGACGGATCATCATAGTCAAGTACCCAGCCGTTACGTGCTACGTCAAAGTTGCCGGCACGGCGGTCTGCAGTTACGGTCTTCCACTCCTGGATATCGATCGTGCAGTTTACGCCAAGCTCAGCCCATGCCTGCTGCAGATACTCTGCAACTGACTTGTGGTAGCCCTGGTCGTTGGTCATGTAGGAGATCTCCGGGAAGCCCTCGCCGTTCGGATAGCCTGCCTCTGCAAGAAGCTCCTTTGCCTTTGCAAGATCATCCTCGTAGCTGCTCTCTCCAAAATGCTTGCCGTATTCGCTGATCGTATTGTCCGCGAAGGAAGAGCCAGCCTCGGAATCAGAGATGCCAGGTCCTACAAAGTTGAACGCCGGTGAATAGGTTCCCTGCATGATCGTGTTCGCAACATAGTCACGGTCGATCGCAAGAGACAGTGCCTCACGTACGCGGGAGTCATTGAACGGCTCTCTCTGCGTATTGAAGGAGATATAATAGGTTCCGAGGTTCGGATCCACATGGAATTCCTCATTGCTTCTGAGTGCCTCGATCTCCTCAGTCGGAACAGACTTGATCATCTGAACGTCACCGTTCTGGAAAGCGGTATATGCCGCATTTGCGTCCTCGATGAGGTTCCAGGTAATCGTCTCAAACGTAACATTCTCTGCATCCCAGTAGTACGGGTTCTTGGTAAACACGATCTTGTCGCCGTCCGTGAACTCGGTCATGTAGTATGCACCGTCAGTTACATAGGTCTCCGGCTCGATCGTCCAGGACTCACCGTTCGCATCGATGGTAGCCTGCTGTACCGGTACGCATGCCGCAAATGCAGCAAGCTTGTCGAAGTAAATGCACGGATTGTTGAGCTCTACCACGAAGGTACTGTCATCCGGTGCGGAAACTGCAAGCGCATCCACATCGCCGGCTGCAGCCTCTTCAAATCCCTTTACGACATTGATGATCGAACCATACGGAGCTGCCGTGTTCGGATCAACAAGTCTCTTCCAGGAATATACAAAGTCATTTGCCGTAAGATCGGAACCGTCAGACCATTTGAGTCCCTCACGGAGGTGGAACGTCCAGGTCAGACCATCGTCGGATACATCGTAGCTTTCAGCAAGTGCCGGCTCAATGTTGTTATCCTTGTCCATTCTGAGAAGTCCCTCAAACGCATGAATGATCATGTTTGCGCCGTCAACTGCAGAGTTGAGCGCCGGATCGATCGTCTCCGGAGACGGTCCTACCTGAACGCTTAAAGCCTGTCCGCCTTCAGCAGCCTCGCCGCTGCTCTCCTGCGCATCCTCCGAACCGGAAGCAGCGCCTGTTGATGCGGTCGTGGAGCTTCCGCCGCCGCAGCCTGCAGCAACTACGGAAACAGCCATTACCGATGCCATCAGAATTGCTAATTTCTTCTTCATAAACCTTTCCTTCCCGCACCGTAATCGGTGCATTTTATACCTTGACACATGACAATCCCGATATATATCGGTCTCATCATATTGTATCACTTTATCACAAGAAACTGTAAAGGTAAAGCCTTAATTAATTTTTTCAAGGTTGTGACATGCAGCAAAATGTCCTTTGGAAACCTCTCTCCACTCCGGCTCGCGTTCAGCGCACTCCGCCGTTGCATACGGGCAGCGTGTACGGAAATGGCAGCCTGAAGGAGGATTGACCGGAGACGGAACCTCTCCCGAAAGCACAATGCGCTTTGACTGGCGCGCCGTCTTCGGATCCGCGATCGGGATCGCGGAAATAAGGGATTTCGTATACGGATGCACGCTGTGGAATATCAGCTCATCCGAAGGTGCAAGCTCCACCATGCGTCCGAGATACATAACGCCGATCCTGTCAGAAATATGATTGACGATCGAAAGATCATGCGCGATAAAAAGATAAGTCAGACCAAGCTTCTGCTGCAGGTCTTCAAACATATTGACCACCTGGGCCTGAATGGACACATCGAGCGCTGATACCGGCTCATCGCACACGATAAATTCCGGATCGACCGCAAGCGCGCGGGCAATGCCGACACGCTGTCTCTGACCGCCGGAAAACTCATGCGGATAGCGGTTCGCCTGCTCCGAGTTAAGTCCTACCGTCTTAAGCAGGGAAAGGATGCGGTCTCTTCTCTCCTGAGCGCTGCCGCAGAGCCTGTGGATATCGATGCCCTCGCCGATGATATCGCCTACCGTCATACGCGGATCCAGAGACGCATACGGATCCTGGAACACGATCTGCATTCTTCTACGGTATTCCACCATATCCTTTTTGATATTGTTTTCCGAATCGAAGATCGTTTCTCCGTCATAGACGATCTTTCCGCTTGTCGGCTCCACAAGACGCAGAAGGCTTCTGCCGGTCGTTGTCTTTCCGCAGCCTGACTCTCCTACAAGCCCAAGCGTTTCGCCCTTTTTGATCGCCAGGCTGACATCATCAACTGCCTTAACAACCTTCTTTCCGCCTGCCGGGAAGTATTGCTTTAAATGGTCTACCTGTACCAAGATTTTCTCTTCCATTATGCACGCTCCCCCTTTTCAAATTCAGCCTTCTGAATGAGCCAGCATGCGCTGTAATGCTTATCCGTGATATCCGTATACGGCGGCATATGCTCAAGGCAGACCTTCATGCAGCTCTCGCAGCGGTTTGCAAACGGGCAGCCCTTCGGCGGGTTCAGCATGTCCACAGGCTGTCCCTCGATCGGAACAAGACGCTGGTAGTCGCGCTCATGAAGCTTCGGAATAGACTTAAGCAGTCCCTTTGTGTACTCATGATGCGGATCATAGAAAATATCATCTGCGGTGCCGTATTCGATCACCTTTCCGGCATACATAACAGCAATGTGGTCACACATGCTCGCCACAACGCCCAGATCATGCGTGATCATGAGGATACCCATACCGAGTTTTTCCTTAAGCTGCATCATCAGTTCAAGGATCTGCGCCTGAATGGTAACGTCAAGCGCCGTGGTCGGCTCGTCCGCGATCAGAAGCTTCGGTTCGCACGCAAGCGCGATCGCGATCATAACTCTCTGGCGCATACCGCCGGAAAGCTCATGCGGATACTGTCTGAGGCGTTTTTCCGGCTCATTGATTCCTACGAGCATCAGAAGCTCCTTTGCTCTTTCGTGCGCTTCCTGCTTCGTCTTCTTTGTGTGAAGGCGGATCACTTCTTCGATCTGGTTGCCGATCGTCCACACCGGATTCAGGGAAGTCATGGGATCCTGGAAAATAATGCTGACCTCTGAACCGCGGATCTTCCGGAGTTCCTTTTCGGACATCTGGTCAATTCTGTGTCCGTTAAATTCGATCGTTCCGCCGATGAGCTTTCCCGGATATGCGGTAAGTCCCATAATGCTGTAGGCGGTTACAGACTTTCCGGAGCCCGATTCACCTACAATACCGAGAACCTCGCCTTCGTGCATGCGGATGGAAACATCATTCAGCGCCTTCACCTCGCCCGCCGGCGTAAAGAAGGAAAGGCGCTCATTTTTGATTTCGACAAGTATTTTATCTGTCATGGCTCTTCTCCCTCCTTAATTTTTCAGCTTCGGATCAAACGCGTCACGGAGACCGTCTCCGAGAAGGTTGAAGCTCAGAATGATAATAAAGATCATAAATGCCGGCGCAAACAGTCTGTAAGGATAGGACTGCATGCCATTGAGCGCACTTGACGCAAGGCTTCCGAGAGACGGCATCGGCGCCTGTACGCCAAGACCGAGAAAGCTCAGAAACGACTCTGTGAAAATCGAGGACGGAATCTGAAGCGTCGTTGTAACGATCAGCGTGCCGATACAGTTTGTAAGAAGGTGGCGCTTGATAATGCGGCCGTTCTTTGCGCCGAGCGCACGCGCTGCCGTCACATATTCGGACTGTTTCAGAATCATGATCTGGCTGCGAACAATACGCGCCATACCCACCCAGTACAGAAGGCCGAATACCAGGAACATGGAGATCATATTCGGACCAATGACGGAGATCCAGGAAAATCCCGGAAGCGTCGCAAGATTCTGCAGAGGATATTTCAGCGTCGAAGCAAGCAGAATAATGATCAGAACGTCCGGCACGGAATACAGAATATCGACGACACGCATCATGACAAGATCAAGCTTTCCGCCAAAATATCCCGCGATCGCACCGTAGGTCGCGCCGATCAGCAGAATGAGCGCCGAAGCCACAAGTCCTACCGTAAGCGATACTCTTGCTCCCATGAGAACGCGGATCGCATAGTCTCTGCCGTTCTGATCCGTTCCGAGAATATGCGGGAACACGCTCTCTCCATTTGCGATGCGCTCAAGCTCGGAAGCGGAGTACTCCATCGGGGCCAGACGCTCGGAGCCCTTTGTCTGCGCTTCATAGCTGTAGGGATAGAAATGCGGTACGATAAATGCGAGCACCATGATGAGCAGCACAACGATCAGTGCGCCCATGGCGATCTTGTTTCTGCGAAAACGTCTGACGCCGTCCTTCCAGAAGCTGACAGATTCCCTCTCTTTTACCACGCTCAGCTTCTCTTCTGCTGACGCCGGCATAAAATCATCCGTGTTCAGCTGAAATGAGAGCGGGTTATGTGTTGTTTTTAATTCTTCCATATCTGCTCCTCCTTATTTCAGCTTGATACGCGGGTCAATGACCGCATAAAGAATATCGACAATAACATTCATCGTGATCAGGAATACCGCAAGGAAAATGGTCGTTCCCATGATCAGCGGATAATCTCTCGAGGTGATCGAGCCGACAAACTCAAATCCAAGACCCGGGATCGTGAAGATCTTCTCTACAATAAAGGATCCTGTCATAAGCTGTGCCATAAGCGGTCCCAGATAGGTTACTACAGGAAGGATCGCATTTCTCAGCGCATGCTTGAAAATGGATACCGTCTGCGAAACGCCCTTCGCCCGCGCCGTACGCATATAGTCCTGCCCCATGACGTCAAGCATCGAAGACCGCATCAGACGCGCGATATAGGAACTCGGATAAAGCGCCAGCGCCATGATCGGCATAATATAGCAGGCAGGGCTGTCCAGTCCTTTCGACGGAAGCAGTGAAAGCTTCGCGGAGAGCACATACATAAGGAGCGTAGCCGAAAGGAAGCTCGGGACGGCAATTCCCGCCGTCGTAAACAGAATAATGATATTGTCCACGAGCTTTCCGCGGTGAAACGCCGCATAAGAGCCGAGCGGAACGCCTACACAGAACGCGAGCAGAATCGCCATACCGCCGAGGCGCGCCGATACGGGGAACTTTGTCGCAATGATCTGGTTGACGGTACGTCCGCGCTTTTTAAGCGAAACGCCGAGATCGCCGTGAAGCAGATCATTCAGATAAGTCGTATACTGTTCCGAAAGCGGCTTATCAAGCCCGAACTTTGCCTCCAGCGCCTTCTGCGCCGCGGGCGTAACTGCTTTTTCGCTCAAGAACGGTCCGCCGGGAACCAGATTCATAACGAAAAAGGTTGCTGTCGCAACGACAAAGGCCGTAATAAGCGCAAGAAAGATTCGCTTTGTAATGTACTTTCCCATATTTCCTCCTAAATTGATACTTTATAGCGTCTTAAACATAAGAATCTGTCAGATCATCGAATATGCTTCTTAAGACTTGATAACAGCCGGTGCGGCAGATACCAAAAAATCCCTCCGCACAAACAAAAGAGATTTTAATATTATAGCATATTACAGTGATAACTTCCAGATGCGAAGACACAATTCAGACATTTATATCAAAAAAGGAGCTTACAGTGAATATCTGTAAGCTCCCCTTGCCTGATGACTCTGCCGGGAATCGAACCCGGGCCTTCGCCGTGAGAGGGCGACGTCTTGACCGCTTGACTACAGAGCCATAGTTAAGTTAATGAGAACGCAACTTTTAAATTGATAAAGGTTTCGTTCAATCGAGGCGACAAGATTCGAACTTGCGACCTCTGCGTCCCGAACGCAGCGCTCTACCAAACTGAGCCACGCCTCGAAAATCTGCTGTGTTCCCGCTGTTTGAATGGTGCTGACTGCTGAACACTTAACGCATTATACATGAGCATTTCAGGATTGTCAATTGTTTTTTTTTACTTTTTTGAAAGTTTTTTTGAAACCGTTTTTTTGAAGCTTTTCCGGTGTATTATCTTTACAAAATGAGAGCGGCGCCCCTGAAATTACGGAACGCCGCAGATGATACTCTCTTCTCCCGGAGATCTGTCTCATCTCTTTCCTCTATGCTGTTTTATGCCTTTTTCTTTGCCATAAAATCACGGATATTCTTCCAGATCATGAACAGAATAAGGACTGCGCCGACATAGCCGTTCAGCACGTAAATAATATTTACAAGTACACGGAACGGAAGGAACAGACCTACGATCAGACCAATCACTGCAAGCACGATCGTGAGGATCTTAAACTGGCTGGTACCCTCTTTTGCAAAACGGGATGCCGGATTGTAAAGAAGCGGTACGGCTGTCGTATAGATACCGGCAAATACAACGATCGCGAAGATCGCGGAGAACGGCTTCCAGATACGTTCAGCAAGAATCAGGTTTGGAATCGCCGCACTCCAGACATACTCTTTTCCATCCAGGCTTGCCGTATTGATGTTTGCGATCTGTGCAAAAGAAACAACCACAATCGCTACGCAGACAGCAACGGTACCCCAGATAATACCCCATCGAAGATCCTTTTTGGAGTTCTTTGATCCAAGCGCAGCCGTAAAGCTCGCAAACCACAGAAGTACGAATCCCGCATAGGACAATGCCGAAACGACCCAGTTCGCGCCGGCGTTTTTAATCACTTCTCCTGCTTCAGCAAGCGGTCCCTGATATGCCTTGTCCTGAATAACAGCAAGACCCGTTCCGATGTTTCCGCCATCTCTGAGGACCGTGATCAAGCCGATTGCGATACAGAGAACCACGATCGCCGGTCCCACGGCACCGATTGCGTCAACAAGCGAATTCAGACCTCCGACAACGGTGATCGTTGCAAGCACAGCGAGGATCACTCCGCCTACCCAGAGCGGAAGCCCGTACTGCTGATTGAGCGTGGATGCCGCGCCGCCGATCATGACAAAGAACGACATATAGCAGAACAGCGTGGAATAGTAGTCGCAGAACGTACCGACATACTTGCCGCAGAAATACTTATAAACGTCATTTCCACGTTCAAAGCGTTCCTTTGCTCCGGCATCGGCAAAGTTAAAATTATAATAAAGGAAGCAGACTGCAAACAGCAGGACTGCCAGGATGCCTTTGAGACCATAGGCCGTGAAATACTGAATGATCTCCTGTCCGGTAGCGAAACCGGATCCGATCGTAAACGCGATGACCGCGCCCGCAAGTATCAGGACTCGTTTTGGATTGCATTTTTCGTTACCCATAAACCACCCTCCTAATTATGTAGTTTTGGCTAAGATTGTATTTTAAATAACAATCTTTTTGTAAAAGAAAGTGCGGTACGCCGAAAGCGCACCGCACTAACCGCTTTCTCAATGATATGAAACCAAAATCAGAAATGTCAGATTAGAAATCATCCTTCTCAAATACAGTCTGTCCGTCTACCGGAGTCTGAAGCGCCTTCAGAGCTCTCTCAACCAGACGGCGGCGAAGCTTCTTCGAATCTACCTCGCCCAGCGTCGGATCGCCGATCGGGTACGGAATACCTACACCCGGGATGATTCTGTTTGCACCGATCGTAAGGGAGATCGGCACAACCGTTGCCATATGAACAACCGAAATACCATATTTTTCAATGCCTTTAACCATCGTTGCGCCGCAACGTGTGCAGGTTCCTCACGTAGAGACGAGGATTACGGCATCGACATGATCCTCTACAAGTTTTTTACCGATCGCATCACCGAACTTCGCTGCAGATCCCGTAGCGGTTCCGGTACCGGTCGTGGTGAAGAAGCTGTCATAAAGCTTTCCGAACTCGCCTTCCTTCTCCATCTCCCTGAGTACGTCAAGCGGAACTACGAGGTTAGGATTAGCCATTACAAACTGTCTGTCGTATCCGCCATGGATGGTCGTGAAGTCTTTCGGATCCATATGATCCATGCCGGCGATCGAGTACTCGCCGAACTTCGTTGCGTTCGAGGATTCGATGTGATCCGGATTTCCCTGCGGAACAACGCCGCCGGAGGTAACGATCGCGATCGTCGCGTGCTTTATATCGGTAACCGGAGCCGCCGGATCCACACGGTCAAACTTCGGCATCGGAAGGTCGGTCTCAAACGGCTCGCCCTTCATCTTCTTAAGCAGCATCTTGATCGCACGTGAGGATGCACGCTCCTCTGCGAAATAGTTTACACGGATGCCTCTCTCGTGATAGTCCTCTTCCTTCGGTCCGAGAACCTCTTCTCCCGTTGCGAGCTTCTTGATGAGCTTTGCCATCACAGGCACGCAGTTTTTCATATCAGCTGCAGAATTTCCGGTTTTTACGATGATCAGATCCTTGCGGAACATATCTGTTCCGGGGTTCTCCTCATATTCTGCGGTCAGCACCGGAATTCCAAGTCTCTCTTCCACTGCCTTACAGATGGTTCCGCAGGCAACGCCGTAACGTCCTGCATTGAACGCCGGTCCGGCTACGAACACATCCGGCTCATACTTCTTAACCATCTCGATAATGGTATCGGTCGCCGCATCCAGATTCTCGCCGAAATAGTTATCTCCGCAGATCACGGTTGCAACGATCTCATAATCAGCGCCAAGCGCTGCCTGAAGGGCGCCGCCCGGTCCAATGATCTCTTCTCTTACTTCCGGTTCAAAATCAGCCTTATCCTCACCGCCGATACCCGCGAAGAACTGATTCAGATAATGAACAATTTTATATTTAGCCATTATATTTTCTCCTCTCTTCCCGAATTAGTATCCCCTTGCAGCGAGCTTGTTGAAGCCGTTTGCAATGGTGGAAGCGATAATGATCTGAAGCTCTGCTTCGAAGGAACCGTCCGGATTTACGCAGCCTGCCCAGCCGCCGATCTGGTTTTCGATATAATCCATGGTTCCGATGACCTTATCCATCGCCGGGAACTGCAGGGTCGCGTTGCCCTGTCCGCAGGAGGCAAGTGCCGTAGCCTCTTCACAGGTATCCGCAAGGGACTGGGACTTTCCATCCTTGCCCGGGAATTCATCCGTGATGAGTACAACCTTAATACCCTTACGCTCTACCTTGCGGCAGTTCATCATAAGGTCTGTATCCGGATTGCCGTAGCCCTCCTCAGTGATCAGCACGCCGTCAAGACCCATAAACTCGGCGAGCTTCGCCACCATATCGGAATGTCTTTCCTTATCAGCAAGGAAAACGTTCTCATTGGTGAGAATAACGCCCATGAAGTTGATGTCCTTTCCATGGTGCTTGTAGCAGTCTTCAATTACAGGATTGTGGAAATGATGATAAGTCGTAACCTTGTCGCACGGAGCTACGCAGTTACCGGATACAATGGCGCCGTCCATGATCTCAGTCGGATACATGAAAGTCGGAACGAAATTCTTCGCGTCAACACCATAATAATAGGTATCATGCAGAAGTCCCTGGGACTGAAGCATATGAACATATCCAACCTTCGGAAGGTCAGGATACTCTTTAGCCTGTTCAAAGATAGGTTTGGTTTCAAAGGTTTCAAGCGTGTCAGGCTCTACGTTTCTGCCTGCCTCGCCAAGATATGCAGCTACTTTAAGACCTGCCATACGGCCTGCCTTCTCATAGACATGGGTCTCGAGACCGTCAGCCGGCTCGATCACGACGCAGAGATTTACGGTCTTGGAGAACGGGCAGTAATCAGCAGCAGGGCCGCTCATATCAATAACGCCCTCCTGGAAGCCAACGATGCGTCCGACCGTGATGACAGTCATGCCGTCAAGCGCATGTGTACGTCCGGTTCCTACCGGCGGTGTAACCTTTCCGATCACACCCGGGAAGATCTCTCCTCCGGATACCTTTACACGCGGCTCAATTACATCCTTTACAGGCGTAATACGCGTTGATTCGCCCGGATGTGCAATCTCAAGATGACAGCCGATCAGTTTGTCGTCTTCAAGAACCAGTTTTTCGACCTCTTCCTTATTAACATAAAGAACATGGTCCTTCACTTCCGTCTTGTCGGCAAATCTGATATCTTCTATCTTGATTTTACCTAACTCAAGTTTCATATGAACCCCTCCTTATTTAGATGTAATCGCGATAAGATATCGGTAAAAAAATGAACCCTCTGCGTTCCGGAAACAGAATCCGTGGTGGCGGATATGGTGGTGGTGAATGTTCTGCGTAAAGTGGTGGTTTCGCATCCCATTCGGTCTCCTGCCGCAGTCTGGTTACGTAGGATTACATTTCTCTTCCAAAAATATAATCGCGATAACTTATGTAAATAATATAACACTTATCCATTGCAAACGCAACGGAAAACTTTTGTTTTTCAGTAACTTCTTGTTACTTTTCCGCTTTTCAGCACTCTTTCACAGTTTAACGTGATTGTTTTTGTGCATCTTTTTCACTATCGGGAGATTTTTTTCATTTTTCAACAGATATGCCGAGATTATAAGGGTTTAACTCCGGATGACCGGAGGTCTTCTTTGCCAGCATGGAAGCGACGATTTTAAAATCATCGAGAAATTGTGTAACCTTTTCCTCGATCTCCTCCGGCTTTATTCCATTGTCTATGATTCCCTTCAGATACCCTTTATAGATCATGCAGGTAATCTGGTTAAGCGGTCTTGCATTTTCCTTTGCGAGCACGCCTGCCTCCACACAGGAAAGGCACATCAGATAATCCCGTTCCAGAAAGTCCGGGGTCTCGAGCATCCTGTGCAGATAAGGACTTACCAGATTCAGGTACTCCGGAAAGAGCTCATAGTATTCCCGCAGCACCTTGGGGAGTTTTTTGCTCATCGGTGAAAAGAATATGGTATTAAAGGCCTGCGGATAGGTAAATGCCGCCCGCGTATAGCACTCCCAGATGCCGATATGAATGTCCCAGGCATCCTTCCATTTCTTTTCACTTTTGCTGATCTCTTCCAGATAAAAGTCCAGAAATCCGATCTGCGCGTAATACAGGAGCTCCTCGGCACTTTCAAAATAATGGTAAAGACTTGCGCTCGAACAGTTCAGTTCCTTTGCGATCCGTCTGATCGTAAGCGCCTGAGGACCTTCCTTCCTCACGATCTCATTTGCCTTATTGATATAGTCCCTGCGTGAAAGGTCCTTAAAGTATCCAGCTTCCTTCATACACCCCATCCCCTCTGAAAATCCTTCTCAATACAGTAAATAACACGAACAGCGCATCAGGAAATGCGCGGAATAATGTTGTCGATCACAGAGAGATCGATCGTCTGGAAATCATAGGCGACCTTCTCCTCATAGTCCTCCGGTGTCTTTGCAATATCCTGCCACTGCCTGAAGGTTTCAATGCATTTTTCGATCAGCATGATATCCTTCATGTTGTCATCGCTGCCCTTCGGATAAACAACGACCGAGCGGTAAGGCGTCTGATTCGGTTTCAGGCTCGAAGCCTGCGGATGCGTAAGCAGCACATGCCTGTCATAAACGAGATCTCTTACCCTCAGCAGCACATCCTCATATTTCGGCAGGAGTTCAACATTGGTCTCTTCCTTATATTTCTCGTATACGCGCGGATTATTCGTTACGATCGTTGCCTTTTCCAGTTCCCACATAATACACTTCTCCTCCTATGCATACAGGACAGAAAGGCAGTCATGCCTCCTCTGTCCTGTTTCTTTCCCCTTTATCTGCAAAGATGCGGCAGGGCATCCTCGATCATATAAAAATCGATCTTTTTAAAATCCGGATCCGTCGTCTCGCGATACCAGTCCGTCGGTTTCTTTTCCGTATCAAATTTGTCAAAGCTCTCAAGCGCTTCCTCGATCATGAGGATATCCTCGGTACAGTCCTCATTGGACTGGATCAGGATGATCGAACGGAAAGGCGTCTGATTCGGCTTGATCGAGCTTGCCATCGGATGCGTGATCAGCTTCCAGCCTCCCGCATAAATATGATCGCGCACGCGTACAAGCACATCCCTGTGAGTCGATACCATCTCGAGCTTTACCTTACCCTGAAAAAACTGCTCCGTTACGTCATTATTCGTAATGATGAGGAGCTTTCTGTCATCTATCATACACTCTTCTCCATATTATCTGTTCGTACTCTGTCTTTACACTTCGCCTTTCAGCAGCACAGTCCCAAGTTTAGCATGTTTAAAAGAACTTGTCTACATAGCCCATCACAAGGATGATCAGGACAATGGCGGGAATGATAAAGCTGACATAAAAACGCATTGCTTTTCCGGTCGGGAACTTGATTCCCTTTCCCTTATTGGCTTCGTCAGTGAAATTCTTCCATCCCCATCCGCACTTTCTCGTACAGAATAAGAGATAGATCATTGAACCGATCGGCAGAATATTGTTGCTGACGATAAAGTCTTCTAGATCCAGAATGGTGGAACCCGCCCCGATCGGCTGGACGCCGGAAAGCAGATTATATCCAAGCAGCGCCGGGAAGGATAAAACAGCAATGATCACGCCGTTTACGCCTACAGCGCGCTTTACAGAGCATCCCGTAAGATCCGTCGCAAAGGAAATGATATTCTGGAATACCGCAATGATCGTCGTAAGCGCCGCAAA
This sequence comes from Eubacteriales bacterium, assembly GCA_030524135.1. Classification (GTDB taxonomy): domain Bacteria; phylum Bacillota; class Clostridia; order Lachnospirales; family Lachnospiraceae; genus Avilachnospira. The sequence goes on along the minus strand of JAUNHA010000001.1, from coordinate 67,626 downwards.
GGTCATGAACAGGAAGAACATTGAGCCCCAGAGCCGTCCGAGCTGCATATTGTTGAATACATTCGGAAGCGTTACGAATACCAGAGACGGACCCTGTCCGGTCTCTCCGCCGTTATAGGCATAGCAGGCAGGGAAAATGATAAGTCCTGCCACAAACGCTACGAGCGTATCCAGCAGCATAACATTTAAGCCCTCGCCTGCAAGACGTCTTTCGTCCCCGATATAGGAGCCAAAGATCGCGAGCGCGCCGATGCCGATGCTCAGCGTAAAGAAGGCCTGTCCCATTGCCGCATAAAGCGCGTTAAAAATTCCGGCCTCCTGCATGCGTGAAAAGTCCGGCTTCAGGTAGAAGGAAAGTCCCTCTGAGCCGCCCGGAATCAGGCAGGAATTCACCGCCATGACGAGCATGAGAATGATCAGGCAGGCCATCATTTTCTGGGAAATATTTTCCACACCGTTCTGCAGGCCGTGTCCGCATACAAAGAAGCAGAGAATCACGACAATGAGCATGTAGATCGCCATGACGGAAGGATCTGCAAGCATATTGTTAAACTCTGCGGAAACAGCCTCTGCTGACATGCCCGCAGAAAAATCGCCGCGCAGGAATTTTACAAAGTAATTCATAAGCCATCCCGCGATCGTGGTGTAGAACATCATCAGGATGTAATCTCCCGCCATATGGAACCATTTTACATAATGCCATTTTGTACCTGCAGGCTCGAGCTTGTCATAGGACAGCGCGACCGATTTTTTCGAAGCACGCCCGTTTGCAAACTCCATGACCATGATCGGCAGACCCAGAATAACAAGGAACACCAGATACACAAGTACAAAAGCGGCTCCGCCGTACTGTCCCACGATATACGGAAAGCGCCATACGTTGCCAAGGCCGATCGCGCAGCCTGCTGAGATCATAATAAAACCGATGCGCGAGGCAAAGGTCTCTCTCTTATCTTCCATTACTCCCCCTAAAACAATTGTAATTTTTACACAAGTCTACCCACGCGTTACAATATCCGACACAAAACTACAGTATGTCGTTTTGTGCCGGTATCTCTCTGTCTGCACGGGTTTCTTTCAGACCTCTTTTGATCAGATATCCGCACAGAGCTCAGGCATCTGAACGCGCAAACGCATTTTTCATCTGACAGCTGAGCTCATAGAGAACTTTGGAAAGTACATCCGAGGTCTCCCGCTGTACCATGTCTGCAATCTCCTGATTTGCCGTTTCTCTTAATTCCATGCGTTTACCGGCATCGGGCTCATTCCTGAGAAGCGCGTCATACCGGTTCATCAGCATATGTCCCTTTGACTGTACGGAAAGCTGATAACGTTCAATATGGATCGCACTCTTTGCATAGGATGCATCCGCCATCGCGGCGATCATGCGGCTCGCCCAGTAAAAGTTGTCCGTCGTTACCTCAGCGCCTGTATTTGACAAATACGCAGGTGTCTTTCTGACATTTGCATAAAACGGCGGCATCACATTAAATACATTGGATGCAAACGCGATCCACTCGGCCGCGCGGGAATCCTCAGGCATATCCCGTCTGATCTGCATCAGGGCAAGAAAGTCAGTCCGGTTCACGCCGATCGAACGGTAGACATTTCTCTGTGAAAGATCGCCGCGCGTGGCGTACGGATCATACGGCGTTCCCTGATAATGGGAAGAAAGCACATATTTCACATCCTCGATCGTGATCTTTCTTTCCGGCTTCATGCACCAGGGAAGATCATCTGAAAGCGGCGTATACTCCGCCTCAGGTCCATCCCAGATCTTCGTGCGCGGGTTGAAATAACGCAGCATATACCAGGCGCGCGGCGTATTATAGATATGATCGGAATCGTCATGGCTTCCAAATGCAGCTCTTGGATTAAACAGATCTCCGTCGCAGAGATCCAGGTGATTGTCCCTGATAAATTCTCTCAGATCCGGAGAGCACAGATGGTCTTTCTTATCGGTAAAAGCATCCTCGAGATCGAACGCATCCATACCGAACTGATTTGGCATAACCACATAAGCATCGTCCGGAACACGTCTTGCAACATAATGATGTCCGCCGACCGTCTCAAGCCACCAGATCTCATCCGCATCCTGAAACGCGATTCCGTTCATCTCGTAGGTACCGTAGGTCTCAAGCAGCTTTCCAAGACGCAGAACGCCTTCCCTCGCGCTGCGGATATACGGAAGCACAATGTGCACGATATCCTCTTCTCCTATTCCGCCCGGAATCTCAGCCTCTCCGTTTTCTGCCTTTTTCAGTGCGACAAGCGGATCTGCTCCGAGTACGCGCGGGTTTGAGGTAATGGTCTCCGTTGCGGTCATTGCAACATTTGCCTCATTGACGCCGGCAGCTGCCCAGATTCCCTCCCCTGCCACGGCGTTTGGAACCGCCGTATACCGAAGCGGAGCATCCGGAAGCTCGATCTCCACATGGGAAATCACCGATCTGTAGTGTCTCGGCTGTTCCCCGGGCTGAATCACCGTAAAGCGTTTTTCTGTAAAACGACCCGCACCCGAATCATCGTTTCTCGCGATCATTGCGGAGCCGTTATAGGATGCATTTTTTCCGACAAGAATTGTAGTACATGCCATAGTCTTTTCTCCTTTTTCTCATGTCAAAGGACCGCCCCGGCAGTACCGGAGAGGTCCTTTCAAAACTGTCAGTACCGTTACTGTTATATCATATCAGACATCTTTCTGTTTCTCCAGACGTCTTTCTAAATAAAACGCGTTTTATCTCTGTCCCTTATCGAACGGGATTCCCTCCGCCTTGGGCGCGCGGGAATTGCGCGAGGTAAAGATCAGAACGATCAGCGTCACGATATAGGGCACCATCTTGTAAAAATAACTGGAGATGCCAAGGCCTGCAAGGAAGGCAATACTGGAATAGGAAGCGGATACCGCCTTCATGATTCCAAAGAACAGGGATGCTCCAAGTATTTTTAACGGATCCCACTGACCGAAGATCAGAACCGCGATCGCGAGAAATCCGTACCCGGCGACATCCGCATTAAAGTTGACGGAAGTCGGCACCACGAAAATCAGACCGCCGAGGCCGCCAAGCGCACCCGAGATCATAACGCCGGCGTACTGCATACGCTGTACGTTAATGCCTGCCGCATCCGCCGCATGCGGATTTTCTCCACAGGCACGAAGCCTTAAGCCAAACCGTGTCCTGAACAGTACAAACGCGGATATGATCAGAATCAGGAAACCAAGGTAAGTCGTGATGTAGGCATTTTCAAAAAACATCGGTCCGATGACCGGGATTTTTGAAAGCAGCGGCACATTCATACGGAATGTATTTACAAACTGGATCTGCTGCACGCCCTGAATCACACGCGCGACAAAAATAGCGAAAGCCGGCGCGAACATGTTGAGCGCGGTACCTGAAATCGTCTGATCCGCCTTCATATTAATGGATGCATAGGCGTGGAGCAGGGAAAACAGAATGCCCGTTGCCGATGCGATCAGAATTGCAAGGATCAGCTGAAGCTGTCCCGCAAGGCCGAAGCGCGACGAAATATTCAGAAACAGCACGCTCGTAAACGCACCCATGATCATGATGCCTTCCATCGCGATGTTGATGATGCCGCTTCGCTCGGAAAACATTGCGCCGAGCGCTACCACGAGCAGCGGAATGCTGAAATACATCATCTGCTGAACTACTCCGATCATTTTCCGTCACCTCCTTTTCCGTCTCCTGCCGCGATCTCTTTTTTCTTCGAAATGCGGTCGATCACGATTCTCACAAATAAAGCAAAGGCCGAGAAGTAAATGATTACCGCAACGATGATATCAATGATCTCCGTCGAAAACTGAAAGAGCTGCAGGTAAAAGCCGCCGGCTGTAAGATAAGCGATAAATATACCGGAGGCAAGCACGCCGAACGGATGCGAAAGTCCGAGAAGCGCAACTGAAATACCGGTAAAGCCCTCTGCTGCAATGACATCCTTGATGGATATATGCGAACCGGATCCGGCAAGCATAACGATCGCTCCTGCAAGTCCGGAGAGCGCGCCCGCGATCACCATCGCCATCATAATATTCTTCTTTTCGTTGATTCCCGCATATTTTGATGCAAAGCGGTTGTAGCCGCAGGCCTTTAATTCGTATCCGAATTTTGTCTTATAGAGCAGAATGTAGATCAGGATGACCGCAAGAACGGCGATCACAAATCCGGCATTCAGTGAGGAGCCGGGAAACAGCTTATCAAACCCCATTTTCGGCAGATTTGCTGTTGCCGCAACGCTCTTTGATTCATTGCGGAGCGAATTAAACAGCACCGGATTGGATTTTACCGTCCAGTTGGTCGCATACATGCCGATGTAATTCATCATAATAGAAGCAATTACTTCGTTTACGTTAAAATAAGCCTTCAGAAATCCCGGAACCGCACCCCAGAGCATGCCCATGGCCATGCCGCCAAGCAGCGCCGCCACCCACTGTAACGGTCCGAAAAAGGTGCAGGTAATCCCGATGATAACCGCGCCGAGGCCGCCCACCATAAACTGGCCGGGTGCGCCAATATTGAAAAGTCCCGTATTAAAAGCGAACCCAACGGAAAGACCGGTCAGAATGATCGGTGTCGCATAGTAGAATATCTGTCCGACGCCCTTAAGACCGTGCGTAAAGGATCCCGTCAGGATCGTTGCGAAGCCCGCCGGAGCCTGCTGCGGATTGCTGATCATCAGGATGATAAAGCCTACGATAAGGCCGATGATTACGGCAATAATAGAGGAAAGAAAGCCGATATTCGGTTTTTTTGCCTTTGCCCCGGGCTGTGCGTTTTTGCCGCCCGCATTTATCTTTTCGCTGCTCATGCACTCTCACCGCCCTTCGAAACTGCCAGTGCGCCTTCCGGCGCGTCTTCTCCGACACCGATGACCTCCTGATGCTTTGCCCCTGACATGTAAAGCCCAAGTCCCTGCGTCGTGATCTTTTTCGGGTCGACCTCTGCCACGATCTTTCCGCCGTGAATCACCAGAATACGGTCGGCAAGGTTCATAACCTCGTCAAGCTCAAGAGACACAAGCAGAATCGCCTTTCCGGCATCTCTTTCCTTCACGAGCTCCCTGTGGATATACTCGATCGCGCCGACATCAAGTCCCCGCGTCGGCTGGACCGCAAGCAGAATATCGTGCGGACGCGTATTCTCACGCGCAACGATCGCCTTCTGCTGGTTTCCTCCCGACATGCTTCTTGTAATCGTTTCCGTTCCCTCGCCGCTGCGGATGTCATAATCCTCGATCAGTTTTTCCGCATAGTCATAGATCGCTGTCTTATTGAGGAACGGACCGTTCGAAAACTGCGGCTCAAAATACTGCTGCAGCACGATGTTATATGCGAGATTGTAGTCAAGCACCAGTCCGTACTTATGTCTGTCCTCCGGAATATGGGAAAGCCCGTGCGTGGATTTGTAACGGATGGATTTTTTTGTCACATCCTCTCCATTGATGGAGATATGTCCCTCCCGCATCGGTCCGATGCCCGAGATCGCCGCGATGAGCTCCGACTGTCCATTTCCGTCAATTCCGGCAATGCAGACGATCTCTCCTGCCCGTACCCGGAACGAAACATCCGAAACCACGTCGTTTTTATGACCCGCGATCTGGGAAGCGACAGACAGGCCCTTTACCTCAAGGATCGTCTTCCCCGGCTTCGGCTCATTTTTCTCCACCACAAGCTCTACCTTGCGGCCGACCATCATCTCAGACATCTCTTCCTTTGAAGCGGAGGCCACATCGATCGTTCCGATATAACGGCCGCGCCGGAGAATCGAACATCGGTCCGCAACCTGTTTGATCTCATCGAGCTTATGCGTAATAAAAAGGATCGATTTGCCTTCCCCGATCAGGTTCTTCATGATTTCCATCAGCTCGTCGATTTCCTGCGGCGTAAGCACGGCAGTCGGCTCATCGAAGATCATGATCTCATTGTCGCGGTAGAGCATCTTGAGGATCTCGACGCGTTGCTGCTGACCTACCGTAATATCCTCGATCTTCGCATCGGGATCTATACTCAGATTATAGCGCTCGGAAAGTGCAAGCACCTTCTTTCTCGCCTCCTCCATGCGGATCACGCCGCGCACCGTCGTCTCCATGCCAAGCACGATGTTCTGCAGCACGGTAAAATTATCCACGAGCTTGAAATGCTGGTGTACCATGCCGATTCCAAGTGCATTTGCATCGAGCGGTCCGTTGATCTTTACTTCCTTTCCGCGCACGCGGATCTCGCCCTCATCCGGCTGATACAGTCCGAAGAGCACGGACATCAGCGTGGATTTTCCGGCGCCGTTTTCTCCGAGCAGCGCATGGATCTCGCCCTTTTTCAGGCGGAGTGTGATATCGTCATTTGCGCGGATGCCCGGGAAAAGCTTTGTAATATGCAGCATCTCTACCACATATTCCCCGTCTGCTCCTCCCTGAACGCCTGTTTCAGAAACAGCGGCAGAAGCCTTATTTGCTTCCATTGCTCTTTCCCCCTTTCCGGTTTTGTTTTTCTTTATATATACGGAGAGCCCCGTACCCGCAGGTACGGGGCTCCTGTGCCCGGTCCGGTAAATGCCAGCTGTCTTAAAACGTATTCCGACGCCAATAAACGCCAAACTGCCGAACCGCCGTGTATTTTACTCTACAAAAGTAACTGTCGTGTTCTGAAGCGTAAGATCCTTTGTCGGATCGGTATTGCCCTCAGAGAAGCTCGTAAGCGTGATCTCTCCGTCAGCAAGCTTCTTATACTCGGCATCATACTCTTCCTGTGTGAATTTCTCAAACTTGGAGGTTTCCATCGGAAGGCCTACGCCGTCGTTCGCAGCGGTAAAGGTCGTGGTCTTTCCGCCCGGGAAGGTGCCTGCATAGTAATTGCTGATACCATCGTATACGGAGTTTGCGAGCATCTTCATTGCAGAAGTGATAACGGTATCAGACTCGGATGACTGGTCTACATCAACACCGATCACCTTTTTGCCGCCGGATGCTTCTGCTGCCGCCATAACGGAGTTTCCAACCGCGCCTCCGCAGCCGAAGATCACCTCGGTACCGTTTGCATACCAGCCTGCCGCCATGGTCTGCGCCTCCGGAGTAGCTGCAAACTGTCCGGTATAGTTGTACATAACATCAACCTGAACGCCGAGCTCCTGTGCTGCGGCATCCGCACCCTGTACAAAGCCGTAGCCGAACTTGATAACAGCCGGAACCGCCATTCCGCCCATGAAGCCGAGCTTCGTCATGCCGTCCTTAACTGCCGCATAGCCTGCAAGAAAGCCCGCCTGATCCTCCTGATAAAGAATCGGCATTACATGCTCTCCGGTCTTGTATTCGGAATAGTCCGCGTTGTGCGGCTCACCGTCAAGAAGAATAAAGTAGGTATCCGGATACTGCTCCTGTGCAAGATATACCGGCTCCTCAAAGAGATAACCCGGGCAAACAACAAGCTTTGCACCGCCCTCTACCGCAAGACCGATGGTCTCGAGATAGGAATCGGTAGACTGCTCCTGCGGCTGATAGTACTTGTAGGTCTTGCCGTTCTCGTCGGCATATCTTTTAAGACCCTCCCATGCGCCCTGGTTGAAGGACTTGTCGTCGATCGTTCCAAGGTCCGTTACAAGCGCAAGCTCATATTTTCCATCCGAAGAATCGGATGATACCGCCGCTCCGGTCTCCTGCGTAGCTCCGGCTGCAGCAGTCGTAGCCCCCGTATCGGATGACCCGCAGGCTGCAAGAGATACTGCCATTGCCGCAGACATTGCTGCTGCCATGATTCTTTTTTTCATGTTTTTTCCTCCTTACAAATGTCGCTTTCAACATTGCAACTATAATTTAACACAATCCGTATTCGTGTACAAGCGTTTCTTTCCCTGTCATAAAACTGTGATGGTCAAACTGAGCGTTTATCAGACCAGATCAAAAATACTCAGCTGATTGGTATCCGGAATGGATCCGAGAAGTCCGAGCTCCTTCAGGAGATCCGCATTTGTTTTCGTCGCCTTTGTCCGGGCGATAAATTCCTCAATGCTCAGATACGGGCCGTTTTTCGCGTCACGTTCGATCGCATCCGCAGCGTTGTCACCAAGGCCGGCGATCGAGTTGAGTGACGGCATGATCTTCCCGTCCACGACCTGAAATTCCCGTGCCTTTGCCTTAAAGATGTCGATCGGTGTAAAGCTTAAGCCTCTTGCCATCATCTCCTCAACGATACGCATATCGCGCAGCATCAGCTTGTCGTTTGCCGTCGCGTCCCGGTTATTTGCAATGCTTTCCTTCAGATCCTTCAGATTCTGTCTGAGCTTCTGGAAGCTTACGCACATCTTTTCATAGTCAAAGCCCTTTCCCTTGACCGTATAGTACGCCGCATAGTATTCAAGCGGCTTATATATCTTATAGTAGGCGATGCGCAGGGACATCACGACATAGGCCGCCGCGTGCGCCTTCGGGAACATGTACTTTATGGTATCACAGGACCAGATATACCAGTCGGGCACCCCGTGGGAACGCATAAGCTCGCAGTATTCCTCGTGCTTTCCATCCTTCGGGAATTTTCCCTTCCGGACAAGCTCCATGATCTTGAACGCATCTCCCGGCGGAAGGCCCTTTGTGATCAAATAGATCATGATATCGTCACGCGTACAGATCGCCGTCTGAATCGTGCACTTTCCCTCATTTATAAGCTTCTGGGCGTTGCCGACCCATACGTCCGTACCATGCGCAAGACCCGCGATCCGGACGAGGTCCGATATATATTTGGGCTTTGCATCGAGAAGCATCTGGATCGCGAAGTCTGTTCCGAACTCCGGAATGCCAAGCGTGCCGCACTGCGTTCCGCCGATATCGTCCGGCGTGATTCCAAGCGCTTCCGTGTTCTGGAAGAGCGACATGATCTTTTTGTCATCGACCGGGATCGTCATCGGATCAATGCCCGTCATATCCTGCAGAATGCGCACCATGGAAGGGTCATCCTTTCCAAGAATATCGAGCTTCAGAAGGTTATGGTCGATGCTGTGGTAATCAAAATGCGTCGTGATCGGGCTTGTCATATCATTTGCCGGATGCTGGATCGGCGTAAAGGTGCTCATCTCCTCCCCGTGCGGAAGAACCACGATACCGCCCGGATGCTGTCCGGTCGTACGCCGTACCTCCGTGCAGCCCATCGCGATACGCTCAATCTCGGCGCGCCTCATCCCGACAACGCCGTGTTCCTCATTATAGCGCAGCACATAGCCATAGGCCGTCTTATCCTGGACCGTACCGATCGTGCCGGCCTTATAGGTCTGCCCCTTTCCGAAGATGACCTCCGTATAGGCATGCGCCTTCGCCTGATAATCACCCGCAAAATTAAGATCGATATCAGGCTCCTTATCTCCCTTAAACCCGAGGAAGGTCTCAAACGGAATATCAAACCCATCCTTGATCAGATTTTCCCCGCAGACCGGACATACCGCATCCGGCATATCACAGCCCGCCTTATCCGCATATTCTTTTACGGTATCGCTGTGAAAATCCACATAATGGCACTTCGGACAGCGGTAATGCGGCGGGAGCGGATTTACCTCGGAAATACCGGCCATCGTCGCAACGAGCGAGGAGCCGACGGAGCCTCTGGAACCGACCAGATAGCCGTGGTCATTGGAATCCCACACAAGCTTCTGCGCAATGATGTACATAACAGAATAGCCGTTTGAAATAATGGAATCCAGTTCCTTGTTAAGCCGTACGCTCACTTCGTCCGGAAGCTCCGGCCCGTACATCTCATGCGCCTTATCGTTGCAGATCTGTCTTAAGGTCTCGTCCGAATTCTCAATAACGGGCGGACACTTATCAGGGCGCACGGGAGCAATGCGTTCACACATCCTCGCGATTCGCTTCGGATTTTCCACGACGATGCGGTAAGCAGTCTCCTTCCCGAGATCCCGGAACTGATGCAGCATTTCTTCCGTCGTCCGAAAATATACGGGCGCAGCCCATTGAGGCGATTCCATAAAATGTGTGCTCTTGTCAAAATATTTGATAATCTGACGGTAGATCGCATCCTCCTCTTCCGGAAAATGCACGTCTCCGACCGCGCAGACAGGCTTTGCGAGCCGTTCTCCAAGCGCGAGAATCCGCGCGTTTATCTCTAGGATATCCTCTCTCGTCTTAACGGTCGATTTCTCATCGAGCGTCATATACATCAGATTGTCCGGCGGCAGGATCTCCAGATAGTCATAAAAGGAAGCGATCCGCTCTGCCTCCCTGTCGGACACACCGCGCAGAAGCGCGTCATAGAGCTCTCCGCTCTGACAGCCGGAACCGATCAGAAGGCCGTCCCGGAGCTTTCCGAGAAGGCTCTTCGGCATACGCGCCTGTCCATGGAAATAATCCACATGTGCGGCTGAAAGCAGCCTGTAGAGATTCGTTCTTCCGAGATCATTTTTCGCAAGAATCGTCACATGCTTAAGCGGGAGCTTTTTGATCAGCGTCTCGTCCGCGATCTCCCGCTCGCAGAGCGTATCAAGATCCGTAATTCCCTGCTCCTCCATGCGTCCGCAGAGTTTCAGGAAAATACCTGCCGTCGCCTCCGCATCGTCCACCGCCCGGTGATGGTTCTCGAGCGATATGCCAAGCTCTTTCGCGACCGTATCGAGCTTATAGCGTCCGAGCTTTGGAAGAAGCATCCTCGAAAGGCCTACCGTATCGATGATCGTCGGATTGTACGGAAGTCCCAGAAGGCCTGCAAAGTGTCCGATAAAGGTCGTATCGAATCTGGCATTATGCGCGACAATGACTGCACCCTCGCAGAATTTTAAAAACTCCGGAATCCAGCGCTCATAGGTTCCCTGTCCTGCAACATCCCGGTCGGTGATACTCGTAAGCTTCTGAATATCATAGGGAATCGCTTCCTCCGGATCCACAAACTGGGAAAACCGATCCGTAATTCTTCCGTCCTCGATCCGCACCGCGCCGATCTCGATGATCTTATTTTTAAGCGGTGAAAATCCGGTCGTCTCGATATCAAACACGACAAAAGGATCTCTTAAGGTCTGTCCCGCAGGCCTGATCACGCATTTTTCCGTATCGTCCGCCATACGGCCTTCCACGCCGAGAATCAGCTTCAGATTGCTGCCCTTCGGAATGGAATGCGATGCTGTCGGGAATATCTGCACGCTGTTGTGATCGGTGATCGCAAGCGCCTCCCATCCCCAGTCCACCGCGCGTTTGATATAAGCCCCGACATCCCCGATGCCGTCCATATCGCTCATCTTCGTATGAAGATGCAGTTCGATACGCTTTTCGCCCTCGGGCATCCTGTCCATCCGGGCCTCGGCGCTGTCCTTCCACTTCTTGATTCCCTTTATGCGTCCGATCGTCAGCTCCGTGTTGAAGCGTCCGTCCGGCGGCGTCACTTCTCCGTTTAGCGCAAACCATTTTCCGGGTTTGAGCACGCCTTCGAGCTCATTCGCCTCATTTTCCTCACAGAACAGCCTGCAGGAGATCGAATCCGTCTTGTCCGAAATATTAAAGCGGATGATAAACTTTCCGTTCCTCGTCTTGATCAGCTCGGTGCCGAAAATAAAGCCTGTGATGATCACGCCGCCCATGCCCTCTTCAAGGGTTTTGATCTTAAGCGGCTCTCCCTTAAAATCGTATCCGTAGACCACATCAGGATTATCGGATTTTTTATCCTGTTTGGGCGTCCACTGGTTTACGGTACGCTTATATCCCTGCTGGCCCGGCTTTGCTGCCGGCTTCTGCACTGCGGAAGCACCGCCCTGCCCGCCTCCGTTTCCGCCCTGGGCGCCGCCTCCCGAAGAACCGGTTCTCCCCGGTTCAACGCTTCTGCCGGCAGCAGTTTCCATCGGGTGCGCCGCCGTATCCACAAGCAGTACAGCAATATCCTTATTGTCAAACACCTTTTCCCGGATCGCATTTTCTGCCGCCGTCACAGCCTCGCGCGGGAGAAGGCGGGAGGAGCGTATATAGATCGTAAGGGAGCGTCTGTCCGCGCCCAGTATGATCTTAACGACCTCAGCGCCGGACAGAAGCCCCGCATACTCAGGATCAATATTTAACTGATCAAAAACTTCAAGAAATCTACCGGTCATGTTCCACCTTATTTCAGATACTGATCGAGTTCTGCCTTAAAGGCCTGAAGCAGCTCCGCCTCAGGCACTTTTTTCAGGATCTCTCCGTGCTTGATGATGATTCCAAGTCCCTTTCCGCCGCAGATCCCGAGCTCCGCCTCTTTGGCTTCTCCCGGTCCGTTTACAACGCAGCCCATGCAGGCCACCTTGAAGGAAAGGTTCTCATATTCTTTTCTCTGGCAAAGCTCGTTTACCCTGTCCGCAAGCGAGATCAGATCGATGCTCGTCCTGCCGCAGGTCGGGCAGCTTACGACCTCGATGCCGCCCTTTCTAAGTCCCAGAGTCGTAAGAATCTGCTTTGCCGTTTTTATCTCCTCAACAGGATCACCTGTGAGAGATACGCGTATGGTATCTCCGATCCCCTCATGCAAAATGATTCCAAGCCCCACGGAGGATTTTATGTTGCCCGCCCAAACGGTTCCGGCTTCCGTGATGCCTACATGCAGCGGATAATCCGTCCTGTCGCGGATAAGCTCATGTGCGCGCACGCACATGCGGACATCGGAGGACTTAATACTGATCACGATATTATGATAGTCCATTGCGGATATCATCGCTGCCTTTGAAAGCGCCGATTCCACAAGTCCCTCCGCCGTGACATGCCCGCCGTACTTTTCAATCAGTTCTTTTTCAAGAGAGCCGGAGTTTACGCCGACGCGGATCGGAATGCCGCGGGCTGCCGCAGCCTCCACGACTTTCGCGAGCCTGTCCTCTCCGCCGATGTTGCCCGGATTGATGCGGATCTTATCAATGCCGTTTTCGATCGCACGGAGCGCAAGGCGGTAGTCGAAATGAATATCGCCTACAAGCGGAATCGAAATCCTCTCCCTGATCCCCGGGATCGCCTCCGCCGCTTTCATATCCGGGATCGCAACGCGCACGATTTCACAGCCCGCTTCAAAAAGACGTCTGATCTGCTCAGCCGTAGCGTCTATATCCGAAGTTCTGGTATTGCACATGGACTGAATCGCGATCGGATTGTCTGCACCGATCGCGACATTTCCTATTTTTATTTCTCTGGTCTTCATTCTGTCCATTTTATGTCCCCCAGCTTTACGATCATTTCAAAATAAATGTAATATCATTAAACAGTACAAATACCATCAGCATCAGAAGCAGCAGCATACCTGCCATATTGATGCGTGCGACAAGTTCCCGCGGCACAGGACGCCCTGAGATCATTTCGATCACGATAAAAACGAGCTGACCGCCGTCGAGCGCCGGAAACGGAAGCAGGTTCATTGCCCCAAGCGACGCGGAGATCAGAATGATCAGATCAAACAGGCTCATCACCGTGGTCCACAGCCCGTATTGCGATGCCGTTTCCACCGTGCTGTCCATCGTGGCGACCATGCGCACCGGTCCCATCAGATCATCTCTGTGTACCTTGCCCGACACGAGCATCTCCAGAGACTTAACCGTGGATTTGATGCAGAATTCCACATTATAGGCGCCATACCTGAGTACCTCCTGCCAGCTTTCCGCAGGAGAATAAGCTCCGTTAAACGTAAGCCCCATACGGTATGACTGCGTGTCATCCGCAAAAACCGGCTGTATCGCCGCCGTCCTTTCCTCTCCGCCGGAAGTGCGGTAACGAAGCGTCACCGGCATTCCGTTCTGCATTTCCCTCTGGTTTGCCAGAAGAAAGAGCTGAATATCCCTGTATACGGTCACCTTTTCTCCATTGATGGAAAGGATGGTATCCCCAGCGGAAATACCGCTTTCCGCCGCCGGCATGCCTGCCTCCGCGGAAAGCACGACCGGGCGGTCATAACCGACCTGCTGCGTAATGATGATCGAAAGGAAAAGTGCCAGTATAAAATTGAATACCGGTCCGGCTGCTATGATCAGAAAGCGCTTCCAGGCAGCCTTTGACAAGAACGACTCTTCCGTCCTGTAAAATCTTCCGTCAAGAAGATACCCTTCTCCGCGGGAAAGCGCGGTCTGTTCTCTTTTAGAGAGCGCTGCGTCCGCATCCTCCCTGTCTTCTTCCTCAAAATGCCCGTTTTCCTCAGATTCTTCACCCACCATCATACAGGATCCGCCGAACGGAAGGGCGCGGAGCGAATAACGCGTTTTTCCATATACACGCGAAATAAGGCGCGGTCCCATGCCGAGCGCAAACTCAACAACCCCCACGCCCATGCGCTTTGCCAGAAGAAAGTGACCCAGCTCATGAAAAAATATAATAAAACCGAGCGCTATGATCGATATCAGTAAACTCATTCAGGTAACAACCTCATTATTTCCGCTTCTTCATCTTCCTTCATCCCCCAATGAAGCTCTTTCTGCAAGGATACCATTCCTACAATGCGCAGTAATCCCTGACGAATGCTCTTGCATCACGTTCTGCCGACAAGATCTCCTCAACATCCGGATTTTCCGTCACAGTATGCGCTTTCATTGCTGCCTCAATGCTCTCCGGAATAGCGGGATAGCGAATCTTCCCCGCTAGAAATGCAGCGACCGCTTCTTCGTTTGCAGCATTGAATACCGTCGGCATCGTCCCGCCGCGCTTTCCGGCCTCGATCCCAAGATACAGCCCCCGGAAAACCTCAAGATCCGGTACGGAAAAGCTGATGCCCGTAAGCTTTTTGAAATCAAGCTTTTCCTCCGCAGGAAGCGCGCGTCTGTCAGGGGCATACAACGCGTATTCAATCGGAATCAGCATGCTCGGCACGCCAAGCTGCGCTTTGACGGCCCCGTCACAGAACTGCACCATGCTGTGGATGATCGACTGCGGCTGGATGACGACCTCGATTTTGTCGATCGGCACCTGAAAAAGGTGATGTGCCTCCATCACTTCAAGCGCCTTGTTGATCATCGTTGAAGAATCGATCGTAATCTTCGCGCCCATGCTCCAGTTCGGATGCTTCAGCGCATCCTCCGGCCGGATATTCTGAAGCTGTTCCTTCGTGTAGCCGCGGAATGGTCCGCCTGAGGCTGTGAGCAGAAGCTTTTCGACTGCCGCCTCCGGCTCTCCCACGAGACACTGAAAGATCGCACTGTGCTCTGAATCCACCGGAAGAAGCTCGGCGCCGCATTCCTTTACAAGCGGCATGATCAGATGTCCTGCACAGACAAGCGTTTCCTTGTTTGCAAGCGCGATCTTCTTTTTTGCACGGATGGCTGCGATCGTAGGCTGTATGCCGATCATGCCGACAACAGAAACCACAACGGTATCCGCATCCGGAAAACAGGCTGCCTCAATAAGTCCTTCCATCCCGCTTACGACTTTGCAGTCCCTTGCAGGATCATACGTTCCGCCAGCAGAAGAAATGCTGCCGGATATCCCCGGGAGCAGCTTTTTTAACTCCTCTGCTTTTTCCTCACGATAGACGCATACCAGCTTCGGCTGATATTTTCTGATCTGTTCCAAAAGCAGTTCCACATTCGAACAGGCGGCAAGCGCCGCCACGGAAAGCGAAGGATCGAGGTCCACAAGCTGAAGCGTCTGTGTTCCGATCGAACCCGTACTGCCGAGAATTGAAAGCATTCTGGAAATCATTATTCATGCCCCTCTTTCATACAATCATCAGGTAAAATCATTCATCAGCTGAATCGCATAATAAATCGCCGGTGCTGTAAATAAAAGCGAATCGAAGCGGTCAAGGATGCCGCCGTGTCCGGGAATGATCGTGCCGAAATCCTTGATGTCATGATTGCGCTTGATCGCTGATGCAGCAAGGTCCCCGATCATGGAGATCAGGGCGCCAACACCACAGGCAAACGCGCAGACCATAGCTGGTCGCTGGATCTCCGCCATATGCGGACTCAGAACAGAGCCGAACAGAAGACCGAGAAGCGAAGCGCCGATCACGCCGCCGACAGCCCCCTCCCAGGTCTTTTTCGGGCTCAGCTTCGGCACCATCTTATGACGTCCGAACAGCATGCCCGTACAATATGCAAGCGTATCACAGCCCCAGGAGCTTAAGAAGATAAGCCAGACAAGATATTTACCGTCCGGCAGATGTCTTGTCAGATACAGATAACTCATCATGACAGAGACATAGCAGACCCCGAAAAACGCGGCCGTGATCTCCTCCGTCTTATACTCCGGAAAGGTGGCTACATAAGCCGTCATAAACACCATCAGGGCGCCTACGATCATCGCCGTCATATAAGCGCGCCCCTCAAACAGGACCAGCATATAGTAAATGACCGTCGCCGCATAGCCGATCCCGGCTATGGATTTATGGTCGATCGAAAGCGCACGGTAAAGCTCATGCTGGCCGATCAGGGAGATGAGCATCACCGTAAACAGCAGGGGAACCCCGCCCATGCCGACCAGAATAATTGCAAGGATTACAAGCACGATACCGCTTGCAAGTCTCTTCCAGAACATCAGACACCTCCGTACCTTCTGCTTCTCTGATTAAACTGCGCGATCGCATCAATCAGCACATCCCGGTTAAAATCCGGCCAGAGCACGTCAGTAACGACGATCTCCGAATAAGCGCACTGCCACAGAAGAAAATTGCTGAGGCGAAGCTCACCGGAGGTACGGATCAGAAGATCCGGATCCGGCATGAACGAAGTGTCCAGATATCCCGCAAGATCGGCCTCGGTAAAAGAAGCCTCATCCGCCTCTCTTTTCCCGTCCTTCACATCCTGCGCAAAGGCAAGCGCCGCGCGCCTCAGTTCATCCCGTCCGCCATAGTTGACCGCAATCACAAACGTAAGTCCGGTCGCCTCCGCCGTCTGATCCTCAAGCTTTTCAATGCCCTTCCTGATATCCTCGGGGAAGCGCCGCCTGTCTCCGATCATTTTGACACGAACATTGTTTTTCGTGGCAACATCCAAGAGTCTCACCATATAATAGCGGAACAGCTGCATCAGCGCGCCGACTTCCTCCTCCGAACGCTTCCAGTTTTCCGTGGAAAACGCGTAAACTGTCAGATAGCGGATCCCTAATCTGGCAGCATCCTCAACCGTCTGCTCGACAGTTTTGCAGCCTTCTTTATGGCCGAAGGTGCGCGGCAGCCCTCTTTTCTTTGCCCAGCGCCCGTTGCCGTCCATAATGATCGCAACGTGCTCCGGGATCTGCAGCTTTGATAAATCAGTATCGTTCAAAAGAATTCCTCCATAACACAAGCAGGGTGCGTACTGCCGTTTTTCACCGGCTGCACGCCCCCGTTTCTAACCTGTAAAACAACCTGTCTTATACCGTCATGATATCCTTTGTTTTTGATTCAACCGCCTTGTCGATATCCTGGATTGCCTTGTCCGTGATCTTCTGAATGTCCTTATCGGCATTCTTTACGTCATCCTCTGTCATCTCTCCGGCTTTTTCCATCTTTTTAACGGTGTCGTTCGCATCGCGGCGGATATTGCGGATCGCGACCTTTGCCTCCTCGCCGTATTTCTTGATCTGCTTTGCGAGATCCTTACGGCGCTCCTCGTTAAGCTCCGGGAATACAAGACGGATCGTGCTGCCGTCGGAGGTCGGATTGATGCCGAGATCAGACATATTGATCGCCTTTTCGATCTCCTTGATCAGGCTCTTTTCCCATGGCTGGATCATAATAATGCGTGCCTCGGGAACGGAAATATTTCCTACCTGCTGAAGCGGTGTCGGTGTACCATAATAATCCACGCGGATCTTGTCAAGCACATGCGGATTTGCACGGCCGGCACGGATTCCCGCAAATTCCTCGCAGAGATTGTCGTAAGTCTTCTGCATCTTCTCTTCAAATTTCTTTAATTCTTCTGTCATAACCCTCTCCTTTATCAATCGGCCGTGATGACCGTTCCGTTAATTTTTCCGTTCAGCGCATCCGTGATGGCTCCGGGCTCATTCAGTGAAAATACCGCAAGCGGCATATGATTTTCCATGCAGAGAATGCTGGCGGTAAGATCGATCACCTGAAGCTTTTTCTCAACCACTTCCGAAATACTTAATCTGTCATATTTTTTTGCCGCC
This sequence comes from Eubacteriales bacterium, assembly GCA_030524135.1. GTDB lineage: Bacteria > Bacillota > Clostridia > Lachnospirales > Lachnospiraceae > Avilachnospira. The sequence goes on along the minus strand of JAUNHA010000001.1, from coordinate 49,581 downwards.
GGGTTCTTCGCCGGGTCGCTGTCATATACGCCGTCGACTGCCTTTGCAAGCAGTATGCTGTCAGCCTCGATCTCGATCGCCCTTAATGCAATTCCGCTGTCCGTGCTGAAATACGGATGTCCGGTGCCGCCTGCAAAGAATACTACTTCGCCGCAGGAAAGCGCCTCCATTACAGCATCCTTCTCAAATACCGGCATGATCCCCGGTATTTCAAACGCACCGAAAATACGGGTCCTCATTCCTTCGCCGCGGAATATCTCCGATACATAAATACAATTCATGACCGTGGCAAGCATCCCGATCTGATCTGCCTTTACGCGGTCAAACGCTTTGCTGCTGCGTCCTCTCCAGAAGTTTCCCCCGCCTATCACAACGGCGATCTCAACGCCCTCGTCATACGCGCCCTTTACCTCGCGCGCTACGCTTCTTACGGTTTCTTCGTCAAAACCCGTATGCTTTTCGCCCGCAAGCGCCTCGCCGGAGAGCTTCAGCATCACGCGTCTGTGTTTTTCCATAGTCTGTCCTCCAAAGCCCGGACTTCTTCCCCGAAGTCCGCCTGTCTATGTCAGTCATTATAGCATAGGCAGGTTTCTTTTTCCACAAAAAACGCGTTTTCAAAACGGCTGCCCCGTTTCAAAAACGCATTTATATTTTTCTTTCTGTTAAAGCCAGCACTTAATCCGGTTCTGCCGAAGCACTGTCATATTCTCAGGTCCTGAAGACAAGGCTTTCCGTCTTCTTCCCGCTCTTTACGCGTACCATATTCCCCATATCCGAGGAAATAATATAAGAAGTCTTTTTACCGTCCAGAATGCTGATGGAGAAATGAACCGGAACGCCTTTCTCATCCAAAACGAGCTTAAAGATATCAAATACCGGATCCCCGTCTTTACATTCAAGGTATCCCGCCTCTTCCGCAGTAGCTTTCCTCACTTTGATCACACGATCTGCTTTGTCAAGGAAAATGCCATAATTCTCCCGAAATACATGATACAGAGAAAAGTTACCGACAAGATAGTCCCTTAGCTTTGGAAAACGCTCTTCCGAGACATAACAGGTATCGATTTGCATCGGAACATCATCCGCACACATAACCCGCTTGATCACGATGACGCGTCCTTTTGCCGGGAGTTTCAGATATTCCCTCATTTTGGCATCCGCAGGTACTGTTTCCATAAAAATCAGGCGTTGGGTCGTACTTTTTTCAACGCTCTGCGCAGCATCATGGAAGCCTCCGATCTCATTGTCAATTCGTGACCGGATGCCATTGCCGAGAACAAAGGTACCTTTTCCCTGTTTTTTGATCAGAATTTTACGGTCACAAAGTTCTTTCACGGCACGCCGCACTGTAATCCGGCTGACGCTGTAGATTTTTTCCAGTTCGGTTTCTGTCGGAAGTCTGTCCCCAGGCTTATAGACTTCCCTGTCGATATCCCCGCGTATCGCATCCATAAGCTGCTCATACAACGGTTTTATCGTATTCTGCTCAAGCATTGTTCCCTCCTTCTCCACTAAACCAAAAACATCTGCTTGACCGCCAACGGACTTTTGCGCAAAACCTTCATAAGAATACTGCCTGCTTCCAGATCTCCTTTTAAAAAAATCTGCTAAACTCCATGAGATTCTTTATTTCGTGATCGGCAAGGCTTCTGTCAAAGCAAAACCGGTCATCAATCAGCGCCGCAACCTCCATGCCCGCGGCATGCGCCGCTCTGATGCCAACCGTAGAATCTTCCAGCACCAGGCATTCTTCCGGAAGTACATGGAGGAGCTCTGCAGTTTTCAGATAAATAGATGGATCCGGCTTGCTCCGTTCAAAAAACTCACCGCTCATGATAAGATCCAGAAGGCCGCTGATTCCCGTCTCCTGCATTACCCTGACTACCAGTTCATATCGTGTGGAGGAAGCAACAGCCGTCTTTAACCCCGCATGACGCGCTGTATTCAGGAGCTCTGCAATCTCTTTCCTGAAGATTTCTTTATAATCAATCTTAAGAACATGATCCCGTTCCCACTCATCCCGGTACAAGTGTCTCATCTCCTCCCAGGAATAACCTGTGCCGGAAACCTCTGCAATCCGCTCCCAGGAATCCCTGCTTCCACGTCCGACAACCTGATAAAGTTCACTCTTTTGGACATCCGGACGGTATGATTTTACAAACCTATATATATTATCCAGATAAATGCCTTCGCTGTCAATAATAACCCCGTCCATATCAAAAATAACAGCTTTTTTTCTCATGAAACCTCCAACTCAGCTCTGCTTGCCGGCTTCTTCTTCTGAAAGCGGATGGGGATGTCCAAAACCGCCGCGCACCATGCAGGTTGCTGCCGCACGTTCAGCTGCATAATGCAGAGCCGTTTCCATATCTTCCGTATCGGTATATTTTGTCAAAAATCCGGCGATAAAACTGTCTCCGGCACCCATAGTATCGACCGCCTCCACGCGGCAAATTCCCTGACGGTACAAACGTTTCCCGTCATAAAACAGGGAGCCCTGTCCACCTCTGGTCACACCGGTCACAGCCGTCCCCAGAGCATGTGCTTTTTCCATCAGGGCAATGCATTCTTCCTCGGAAAGGTCAGCTCCCGAAAAAAACGCATAGCTGATATATGGACAAACGCGCTCCAGATAAGCTTCGTCACGCCGGTCGGAAAAATCAAAGCTGACTTTCAGTGTTTCCGAGAGCAAGGGAAGTTCATATTCCAGATTTGAGTAACAGCTGGTATGGCATACATCATAGCCGCGAATCACAGCAAGATCTTCTTCAACAATCCTAATTGCAAACAAATGCTGGCAGCTGTCCCTGGGGCCGCGCCCGAACACACGGTCCCCGTCCTTCAGATACACCCTTGGTTTGGCGGAATGCGCATATACACGGCGTATTCTCGAAAGCTCCACGCCCTCTTCGCGAAGCGACTTCTCTATCCATGCAGCATTTTCATCATCGCCCAGTACTCCGATATAAGCGACTGCCTCTGCACCGTTCTTTTTACAGTTTACTGCAACATTGACAGCATTTCCACCCGGAAAATAGACTCCTTCATCTACATAGCAGTCTGTTACATTATCTCCAATTGCGATCAGTTTCATTTTTCCCCTCCGTTTATCCAGTTTTATTTAACCTTTTACGCTGCCTGCCGTGATGCCTCTGATAAAGCTCTTCTGCATCAGGATAAACAAAAGCGTAATCGGCAGACAGGCAATTACCATACCGGCCATTACGACGCCCCAGTTCGTCATCAGTCCATCCGAAAATGCCATAAGTCCTACGGGTATCGTCTGTCTCGCTGTCGAATCAATAAACATTGTTGCAAAAATAAACTCATTCCATGAATAATATGCCGTCATGATGACAACCGTGGATATAATCGGTTTTGAAAGCGGCAGATAAATCTTCCGGTAAATCTGAAAGAAAGAAGCGCCGTCAATGATCGCGGATTCCTCCAGGTCCTTTGGTATGCCGATAAAGAAAGACCGGATCAGCATGACTGAAACTGGGATACGAAATGCAATATAAGGAAAGATCAGAGCAAAATAGGTATCCTTGATGCCAAGATTTTTAAGAAGCATATACAGCGGCAAAAGGCATACCTGTGGGGAAAGCAGCAGGCCTCCGAGGATCATCAGAAAACAGATGTTGGCAAGTTTTGATTTGATCTGGCAGATACCGAACGCCGCAAATGTCGCAAGCAGCACCACTCCAAAGATAGTTCCTGCGCTTACGATCAGAGAATTAACAAAATATCCGGAAATTCCCTTTTCCCACGCTGTCGCATAATTTTCAAACAGCCATTTTTCCGGCAGGCCCCATACGTCCTTAAAAATGCCATTATAATCCTTAAAAGAAGACATTACAATCCAGAACAGAGGATACAGAATAAGCACTGCAAGGACCGTAAGAATAACAAGCCACAGGATTTCTCCCGGTCCAAATTTTCTTCTACCGCTTTTAGCAGCCATATTATTCATCCTCCTTTCCGCCGAATGTAAAGAACTGAATGCTCGAAAGAACTGCTGTAATCAGGAAGATCAGCATGGCAATTGTTGACGCGTAGCCCATATCGTTTTTAACCACTCCGGTCTGGTACATGTGAAGTGCAAGCGTCATTGTCGATGTTCCAGGTCCTCCTCCTGTCAGAATGTACGGTTCATTAAATACCGTAAATGCGCCTACCACCGTGATCACCATGGTAACAAACCACATCTGTCTGACCTGGGGAACCGTAATGCAGAAAAACTGCCTGATCTTGCCTGCCCCGTCCATCTCTGCCGCTTCATACAAATCCCTCGGAATCTTCTGAATTGCAACGATAAACAGCATAGTCACATATCCCGTACTTTGCCATTGTGAAACTGCGATCACGGCATACATCGCAATTTTGCTTTTTCCGAGCCAGATATTTGTAAGGCCATCAAGTCCTACAAGCTTCAGAAAGCTGTTGAGGAGCCCCATCTGCGGATTATAGATAAAACGAAATAAAAGGCAGACAACCGTCATACTGAGAAGTGTTGGAATGAAATAGGTCGTCCTGAAGAACGGAGAAACCTTCTGAAAAACACGGTCTTCCAGAACAGCCGCAAGTACCAGGCCAAATCCGACCTGAATGATTACGGAAATCACAGCATAAAGCACATTGTTCATGAGGCTGGTCAGAATAATTTTATCTGAAAACAGCTTCCGGAAGTTTGCAAGTCCTACAAAATCTTTTGTCGAAGACGAAAGTGTGAAGGAGTGAAAACTGTAAACGATATTCATGATCAGCGGGTAATACACAAATAATCCCAGAACAATAAGACAGGGAAGTATATATAAAAATGCCTCCCGATTGCGTTTTTTTGTCATAGTTTACCTCCCTGAAGCCCTATAACATAAAGGGCGCCCTTCTGCAAGGCGCCCCGAATTTTGCGAATAAAACTGATGAATACTCAGTTCTGCAGATTCATTACTGCTTTGCGCGAAGCTCTGATGCAGCTGCCTGCACCGCTGTCATAACCTGCTCCGGCGTTTCATCTCCAGATGCAATCGCAGATGCTCCCTGACCGAATACGGTATAAATGGATGCATCGCAGGCATTATCAAACCACGGTGCCATCTGGCTTGCGGAATCGATTGTCTCAAGCGCCTCGATCTGTGCGGGAAGTGCATTCTCAGCAGTGATTGCGCCCTTAACACTCGTAAGATCACCAGCCTCTGTCGTAAGAGCCACGGCACCTCCGTCTACGCTTACAAGCCACTTCAGGAACTTGATGCATTCATCCCGGTTTTTGGCTTTATTGGAGATCATGAAGCCTTCCGGAGCGCCTGTAAGTGCATTCGGATCACCCTTACCTTCTGAAAATGCCGGGAAGTTGAAGAAGCCGTAATCAAAGTTGACCGCATCCTTCATAATATTGATCTCGGCAAACTGCAGATACATGATCGGTGATTCCTCTGTTGCAAAATAGGTATTTCTTGCTGTCTCATGATCGATCGCGGTTGCAACCTCACCCATATAAGATGTGAGCTGCTGCCATTTTTCAAGGACATCTACATAAGCAGGATCCGTAAATTCACCTGTTGCAGGATCATAATCTGCCGCAAGCACTTCCGGATCAACCATTCTCTGGTTCATCGTGCCCAGATAATGAAGAATCGCCCACTGATCCTTGAGACCTTCCGTGATAGGTGTCTCGTACCCGGCAGCTTTCAGCTTATCAAGCACGTTGATAAATTCATCCCAGGTCTTCGGAACCTCAAGTCCGTTTTCCTCAAAGATCCGCTTATTGTAGAAGAAAGCTTTTCCATCCTGTGACCACGGCACAGCCATGAGCTTTCCGTCAAAGGTAAATGGTCCCTTGCTGACATCTGCAATGGTATCCGCCCATTCCGGATCATCTTCGAATACGGAAGTCAGGTCAAGCACGTTACCCGAATCAATCATTTCTTTCGCAAAGCTTCCCGACCAGGAAGAGAAAATATCCGGTACCTCATCCGTACCAACGATCATTCTGATCTTCTCTTTATACTGATCATTGAGGATACAGTCCATATTGATCTTCACATTCGGATTTTCTTCCTCATACTTTGCGATCAGATTTTTGAACATCGTGTTCTTCGGATCATTCGGCCAGCGATGGAAGAAATTGATCACTACCTGATCTCCGGATGCTTCTGTATTCGTATCTGCTGCCTGGCTGTTATCATTTGCCGAATCTGATGAAGCGGAAGAACCGCCGCATGCTGAAAGTGCGAATGCAAAAGATACCGCCGCTGCCGCTGCTGCAAGCTTTTTTAATCTCATTAATCTCTCCTCCTTAACTCTTAATACTCCATTCTCCACATGTATCTGCGGACACTGAGGTCATGACCTCTCTCATACGCGATCGCGTCTGCCATGCATCTGAGTACAGCACCGGCAAGCAGCGGCGCATAATACTCTCTGACTGACTCATCAATACCGCACCAGTCAAACTCTTCCGTATCGATCAGCGCAATACGCTGTGAATACTTCTGGCAGAAATTATATGCTCTATCATCGAGATAACGTGTCGATCCCGTTCCTTTTACGATAATGAAAGGTACGTCAAAATCAGTCACTTCAAACGGTCCGTGGAAGTATTCTCCGGAATGAATGCAGCTTGAGTGGATCCACTGCATTTCCATCATCAGGCAGATCGCGTAAGAATAGCACTCACCGTAGCAGGCACCGCTGCCCATCGTATAAATAAGCGGTTCTCTTTTATAGCTCTTACCCCATTCCTTAGCAAAATCCGCATACTGTGCTCTGACTTTTTCAGTTGCTTCCTGAAGATGCTCCAGCGCTTCAAGTCCTTTGTTGTATTTTTCGTTCGGGCTTACCACATTCAGGATCTTAAAAAGCAGGGAATACAAAACGCCTTTGTTTAAGTCCGTCGTATCAGCTTCTTTCCCCCAGTCATAAAAAATCGGAAACTCAGCAGCCTGCCACAGCGGAGAATCTACAAGGTGTGACAGTGCGATGGTTGTAGCACCCTTTGCTCTTGCAATTTCAGTCGCTTTAACGGTTTCCGGCGTATTTCCCGAGTGTGAACAAGTAATCACAACAGAATCAGCTCCCAGAGCCTTCGGTTCCATATGAACAAACTCATTCGAGGTATAAATGCTTGCAGGTGTTTCGATCTCGCGGTCAAACATAAACTGCGCCGGCATCATAAATGCCTGGGATCCGCCGCACGCGACAAAATAGAAATGATTTACCTTCTTTGCAGCAACAGCCTTCACAGCTGCGTCAATCTGTTCAATAATTTCTTTCTTCATAAATGAGAGCCTCCTTTGTGCTTTCCAGCTACTTATGTTTTCAATTTTACTGACTGGTGATATCAATTTTTGATATCGTTATATAACGTTATATATCATATTATTTTTATACCGCGTTAATGTGTAAATGTCAATCATTTTCCTACAGGAATACTACACAATTTACAAACACGCTTTTTGTTTAATTTTACAAAAAAGACCGGACAGGAATTTTATTCCCATTCGGTCTTTTTACCCTTTATTCAAAGTATGAAGTTGTTGTGCCTGTTTATTCTGCCTTTGTTTCCTCAGCTGCTGCAGGTGCCGCGGTCTCTGTTGCCTCCGTCTCCGGTACATCATTATGCACCGCTGTTACAGATACAACGACCTCTTCCGGATCTGTCATCAGATGTACATTCTTATCGGATGCAATTGCAAGATCCTTTACACGAACCGTATCTCCAAGCTTAAGCTTTGAAGCATCGACCTCAATGGTTTCAACCAGTGAATCCGGAAGCGCTCTGTAAGAGATTTCCTCAAGATGCTGCTGAAGCACGCCGCCCTCTGTCATCTCGTGATTAACAACCACGATCTCCGCAACGGAGTGAACCATCTCGCCCTGTACGAGCACCTGAAAATCCATCTCGTTGATTACATTTTTCAATGCGTTGAAATCATACTCCTTAAGCAGTACGTTCATCTTCGTCCCGTCAACGTCGAGCGTCAGTCTGCTGCCCTTCTTGTTTGTACGAAGAAGCTTTTCCGCGTCTCTTACATCCATCTGAATCGGCAGGCTGTTCTCCATTCCCTTACCGAATACATTGCCGGTCACAAGTCCCTGTCTTCTCAGCTTCTTTGCCTTAATTTCCAAGCTTCTCTTCTCAGCTTTTAAAGTAGTCATTTGTCTTTTCCTCCATCAAACTGATCTGCTTAGCAAGGCCATAAAATACGTTTTGGTCTGGTTAAGTATTTCTTTTGTTTACGGTGCTCATTATAGCACCGTGTTTTGAGAAAGATTAACCAAATATTCTGTTTTTTCAGCCATGATCAGTTCAAAGCTGCACAACTTTTCAGGTTTTCTACGGCATACAGGGGAGATTGACAAGGTCCGTTACACTTTTTACACGGAAAAAATGTATGATATCTACATTTTTTTCACCGTAAAAATGTTTATGATTACATTTTTTACAGTGATCTTTGAAATAGTCCTATTGTTCTCCCTGTATTTCCCCGATTTCCCTGTTAACAGATGCCTCACAGGAGCGCATCGCTAGAATGGTTTTCCCGATCAGTTCGTCCAGCGTCCAGCCAAGGCGCTCTGCACCCGTTGTGATTACATCACGGGAGCAGCCCGCCGCAAATCGTTTATCCTTAAATTTCTTTTTTACACTCTTAACCTCAAGATCCATCGTGCTTCCGGACGGGCGCATCTTGATCACCGCACCGATGAGCCCGGTCAGTTCATCCGCTGCAAACAGCACTTTTTCCATCTCAAGTACAGGTTCGACATCACAGCAGATTCCATAACCATGCGAGCAGATCGCATGCACGAGCTCCGGCTCGGCACCGATCTCTGCGAGCAGCTCCGGAGCTTTTTTGCAATGCTCCTCCGGCCAGCCCTCAAAGTCAATGTCATGAAGCAGTCCCGCCATCGCCCAGAAAGCTGCCTCTTCGGAAAATCCAAGATTTTCTGCATACCAGCGCATGGTTCCCTCCACGGTAAGTGCGTGCAGAATATGAAACGGTTCCTTATTATATTTTTTTAAAAGCTTGAGCGCTTCGTCCCGCGTAACATGTGTTTTCGGCATTTTTTCTCCTCCTTGAAGAGTTTTAGCTCTTTATTATTTTATCCTGGTTCAGAAATCATAAATAATATTTTACAGCTCATACACCCCGCTCATGATGCGCACTGCCGGTCCTGTCAGACGGACCTTCTCCCCGTCATGTACATCAATATGCAGGCTTCCCTTAGGAAGTCTCACCTCCACGGAAGGCCCTGTAAGTCCAAGCTTATATGTGCAGAGCGCCGAAGCCGAAGCACCGGTTCCGCAGGCAAGGGTCATGCCGCAGCCGCGCTCGTAGGTCTGCAGATTGATATGCGCATCATCCGCAACATGTACAAAATTGACATTTGTCTGCTCTGAAAACAGCGGGTGATGACAGATCTCCCTGCCGATCGCTTCATTTTCCGCGCCAAACGCATCATCTGCAAATACGATCGTATGAATGGTTCCGAGGAAAAAGCTGCAAAGCTTTACCTCCTTGCCGGAAGAAAGCTTCAGGGAATGTCCCCACAGCAGCTCACCCTTAAGTAAAGCCGGATCGACGCCTATCTTCTCCGGCGCATAATCCGGTTCACCCATCTCGATCTGCACGAGAAACGGATCCTCCGAGATTCGCTTTACAAGCATTTCTCCCGCAAGCGTTGCGACCGGATAATTCACTTCCCTGCATACAAACTCATCATAGCAGTATGCCGCAAAACAGCGGATACCGTTCCCGCACATGGGCGCACGGCTTCCATCCTGATTATAATATACCATTTCAAGCGGATCTTCTTTCACGAGGATCATGCCGTCCGCGCCGATCCCTGTGTGTCTGTCGCAGATCTCACGCACAAGCCTCGGAATGTCCGCGTATTTTTCCACCGCTTCTTTATATCCGGTAATAATAAAGTCATTTCCGCATCCGTGGTATTTTGTAACTGATAATTTCATCCTGTCCTCCAAACAAATAGTACCAGAGCGGTTTCCGCCCTGATACTATCATGCCACTTTATCCCTGAAATTACAATCGGTTTTACTGCATCAGCTGCACCATAACAGCCTTCTGTGCATGCAGCCGATTTTCCGCCTCTTCGAAGATCTCATCTGCATGTGCTTCAAACACTTCCTCTGTGATCTCCTGACCGCGGTAAGCCGGCAGGCAGTGCTGTACCATGGCATCCGCCTTTGCAAACTTCATTAAAGCATCATTTACCTGATATCCTGCAAATGCCTTCTTGCGCGCTTCCTTTTCATCCTCAACACCCATGGATGCCCAGGTATCGGTGATCACAACATCCGCATCTGCCGCAGCCTCCTCCGGATTCTCCGTAAGCACAAAATCCTTATACCCTTCCGCAAAGGAAAGCACGGAGGCATCCGGCTTATATCCTGCCGGCGTTGCAACGGCAACCTTCATGCCGGTCTTTAAGCCTCCCACGATCAGGGAATTTGCCATATTGTCTCCGTCACCGATGTAGCAGAGCTTAAGTCCCTCCAGTACGCCGTACTTCTCGCGGATCGTCATAAGGTCTGCAAGTACCTGACACGGATGACAGAAATCGGTGAGGCCATTGATGACCGGAATCGAGCCGTATTGTGCAAGGTCCTCGACCTCCTTCTGCTCAAAGGTACGGATCATGATGCCGTCAAGATAACGGGACAGCACGCGTGCCGTATCCTGCACCGGCTCTCCTCTTCCGATCTGAAGATCACGGGAAGAAAGGAACAGTCCCTGTCCCCCGAGCTGGAAAATGCCCGTTTCAAAGGAGACACGGGTTCTCGTCGAAGACTTCTGGAAAATCATACCGAGTGATTTTCCCTTTAATAAAGGATGCGGGATGCCGTGCTTCAGCTCATACTTAAGCTGGTCTGCAAGGTCAAGTATCGAAATGATCTCCTCAGTGCTGAGATCCAGAAGCTTCAGTAAATGTTTCATGCGGTAAATACCTCCTTCATGGCGGCAAGCGCCGTGTTGATTTCCTCATAGCTGATCACGAGCGGCGGTAAAAGCCTGATCACGTTCTTTCCTGCAGTGATCGCAAGAACGCCTTTTTCAGTCAGCGCTTCAATATACGGCTTCAGTTCCGTCATGTCCATTTCAATTCCGATCATAAGCCCGAGACCGCGCACTTCTTTCACATGGGCAGAACCGATCTTACGGATTCCCTCCATAAAATACGCGCCTTTTTCCCTGACCTCTGAGAGGAATGCATCATTTCCCACCGTATCGACCACAACACCTGCAGCAGCGGCCGCAAGCGCATTTCCGCCAAAGGTCGTACCATGATCTCCCGGTTCAAACACATCCGCGCATTTCTCCGCGGAGAGAACCGCGCCCATGGGAACGCCTCCGCCAAGCCCCTTTGCCGTGCTGACAAGATCCGGGGCTACACCGTACTGCTCATAGGCGAAAAAGCTTCCGCAGCGGCCTACGCCTGTCTGCACTTCGTCCACAAGGAACAGGATGTCGTGTGCCTTGCAGTATGCCTCCGCTTCCTTCACATAGGTCTTGTCAAGCGGACATACACCGCTCTCTCCCTGCACCATTTCCATGACTACCGCGCAGACGTTTTCATCTGCATGTGCCTTAAGGTCTTCGATATCATTTGGTTCTATATAAGAGAAGCCATCCGGGAAGGGACCGAAATATTTGTGAAAGCGCTCCTGTCCGGTGGCCTTCAGTGCGGCAAGCGTACGTCCGTGAAAGCTCCCTTTCAGCGTCAGCACCTTATAGCGCGTGCCGCCGGATTTCTGAAACGCATATTTTCTTGCAAGCTTCAGCATGCCTTCATTGGCCTCCGCGCCGGAGTTTGCAAAAAACACCTTCTTCATACCGCTCGCATTTACAAGCTTCTGCGCAGCCTTTACCATCGGTTCCGTGTAGTAAAGATTGGAAGCCTGCAGGAGCTTGCCCGCCTGTTCAGTGATCGCCGCAACAAGCGCCGGATTTGCATGGCCGAGGCAGTTCACGCCAATGCCGGCATTCAGATCGATATAGGACTTACCATCCGTATCAAACAGTGTTGCGCCTGCTCCCTTTTCCAGAGCTACCGGATAGCGTCCGTAAGTATGCATCACGTATGCATCATCTAACTCTTTTATCTCTTCAAACTTCATAGAAGCACTCCTCTTATGAAAATTATGAAAACATTGTTCCGACGCCGTCGCGGCTCAGAAGCTCGATCAGGATAGAATGCGGAACGCGTCCGTCCTGGATGTTCGCGCGCTCTACGCCCTGACGCACCGCCTCAACACAGCATTCCACCTTCGGGATCATGCCGCCGGATATCACACCGGCCTTTACAAGTGCGGGGACCTCGGATACCTTCAGTCTTTCGATCAGCGTGCTGTCGTCTCCCGGTGTGCGCATGAGACCGCGCACATCCGTAAGCAGGATCAGTTTTTTTGCGCCAAGTGCAACGGCAAGCTTTTCCGCCGCTGTATCGGCATTGATGTTATAGCTTGTCTCCTCATCGATTCCCGCAGCCACGGAGGAAACGACCGGAATCAGCCCCTTTGCAAGCATATCCTCAACGATCTCCGCGCGGACTTCTTTGATCTCTCCGACATAGCCATAGTCTGTACCGTCTTCATCCGTAAGCTTAACGGCGCGGAACAGCCCGCCGTCCATGCCGCAGAGGCCCACGCTCCGTCCGCCTTCCTTTTCCAGGAGCGCAACGAGATCTTTTCCGACCTTGCCGCAGAGAATCATCTGCACGATCTCCATCGTCTCTGCATCCGTATAGCGAAGTCCGTTTACAAACTTTGATTCCTTGCCGATCTTCTTCAGCATCGCGGAAATTTCCGGACCGCCGCCGTGCACGAGTACGACATGAATGCCGACAAGCTTCAGAAGCACGATATCCTGAATGACAGCACGCTTTAATTCCTCGTTGATCATCGCGTTGCCGCCGTATTTTACCACGATCGTCTGACCGGAATATTCTCTGATATAGGGAAGCGCCTCGGTCAGGATGCCCGCACGCACCTCCGGCGGAAACATATTTGAAATCATCATGTCCTGTAATCTCCGTTTATCTTCACATAATCATAGGTAAGGTCACAGCCCCAGCAGCTTACGGAAGCATCGCCTTCGGAAAGCTTTGCCGTGATCTCCACCGAATCCTCTGAAAGAATCTCTTTTGCAAGTTCCTCAGAAAACAGAAGGCCCCGGCCGTTTTTGCAAACGGAGATATCTCCCTTCGATGAAGAAAACAGGATCTCCACAGTTTCCGGATCAAACTCTGCGCCCGAATATCCCATTGCACAGAGCACGCGTCCCCAGTTGGCGTCCGCACCGAACATCGCAGCCTTTACAAGGGAAGAGCCGCAGATCGACTTTGCAAGGTTCTCCGCCTTTTCCTCATCTGAAGCGCCTGTCACAGTGCAGGTCAGAAGCCGCGTTGCTCCCTCTCCGTCTCCGGCGATCTTTTTGGCAAGTGCCACGCAAACGGTAAGCAATGCCGTACAGAAAGCTTCATAATCCGGACCATCAGCAGATGTAATCACATTATTTTCTGCCGCGCCATTTGCAAGAACGACGCACATATCATTTGTCGAGGTATCTCCATCGACTGTTACGCGATTAAAGGTCTTTTTTACGACTGACTTCAGTGCAGCATCCAGTACCTCATGCGTAATCGCACAGTCGGTCGTTAGAAAGCAGAGCATGGTTCCCATGTTCGGATGGATCATGCCGGATCCCTTACAGATGCCGCCGAGATGGCAGGTCTTTCCTCCTGCCGAAAATGAAACCGCACAGGACTTCGGCTCCGTATCCGTCGTCATGATCGCCTTTGCCGCAGCCGCCGAACCATCCGCGGAAGCTGCCGGTCTGATCTTTGCTGCATGCGCCTCGATACATTCGATCGGAAGCTCCACACCGATCACACCGGTAGAGGCAACCACGATCTCATCCTCCGGTATGCCAAGCGCATCGGCAGCCGCCTTCGCCTCCCTGTGTGCATTTTCCTCACCATTTGGCGCACAGGCATTTGCATTGCCGGAATTTGCGATAACAGCCCGTGCCGTCCCGTCCGCAAGATGCGCTTTTGTCACATGCAGCGGAGCTGCCTTTACCTTATTTGTTGTATAGACCGCCGCCGCCTGGCAAACCGTGTCCGATACGATCAGTGCCAGATCATCCTTGAGCGGTGATTTCCGGATTCCGCAGTGTACAGAGCCTGCTGAAAATCCTTTCGCCGCGCAGACACCGCCTTCTGTTAATTCTATCATCCTCTTCCTCCTACAATTCCAGCCCTTCCGTTTCCGGATATCCGAGCATCAGATTCATATTTTGTACGGCAGCGCCGGACGCGCCCTTGCCCAGATTGTCAAATACGGATGTAACCGTAATGCGTTCATCGGTTCCGTTTACAAAAATCTCCAGTTTGTCGCTCCCTGCAAGAAGTCCCGCCGAAAGCATGCCCTCTGTATCCGATCGGCTTACAGAAATCAGCTTCGATTCCTCATAATGTGCCAGCAGCGTTTCCCGGACAAGTCCCTTTGAGATTTTTTTGCCTGCTTTTTCAATAAGCCGTTTTTCAAGGCTTACCGTTACAGCCATGCCGCTGTAATAATCATCCACGATCGGACAGAATACCGGAGCTTCCGAAAGTCCTGCGTACATTTTCATTTCCGGCAAATGCTTATGCGTCTGGGTAAGTCCGTATAGGCGCGGTGCCTGATACAATTCCGGGCAATCCGCCGCCTCATACTCCGCGATCATCTTTTTTCCGCCTCCGGAATATCCGGTCAGGGAAAATGCCGAAAACGGATAATCCTGCGGCACGATTCCCGCAGCGATGAGCGGGGCGACAGCAGTGATAAATCCGGTCGCATGACAGCCCGGATTTGCAAGCAGGCGCGCGCTCTGCACGCTCTGCCGCTGGGCTTTGGAGAGTTCCGGAAGACCGTATACCCAGCCCTCCGAAACTCTGTGCGCCGTTGAGGCATCAATCACCTTTGTATGCAGATTTCCCTCATTGATCAGACCGACAGCCTCGACCGCAGCCTTATCCGGAAGACAAAGGAATACGAGATTGGCTTCATTGATGAGGCGCTTTCTCTCCGCCTCATCCTTTCTTTTATCCGGATCGATCTCGAGCAGCATGATGTCCTCACGCGGAAGGAGCCGTTCTCTGATGCGAAGACCTGTTGTGCCTTCCTGCCCGTCAATATATACCTTTGGTTTTGTATTACGCATACACATCCGCCTTTATGTTCTGTAATCGATGATTATTCTACGCTCGGGAAATGGTTTCCTGTTTTCTTTGCAAGTGCGATGTCATTAAGCGCGCGTACCTTTACCGGAAGTCCGAAGAGGTTGATGAAGCCTGCAGAATCTGCCTGATTGTAACAGTCATCCTCATCAAATGTCGCCATGTCCGCAGAATACAGGGAATACGGAGAGGTCACGCCTGCCGGGATGATATTTCCCTTGTAAAGCTTAAGCTTTACATCTCCGGTTACGGTCTCCTGCGTGGAATCCACAAATGCGCTCATTGCCTTGCGGAGCGGCGTATACCACTGTCCGTTATATACGAGCTCTGCAAATTTCAGTGCAAGCTGCTGCTTATAGTGCAGGGTCTCCTTATCGAGCGTGATCTCCTCAAGCTTCTCATGCGCCTTATAGAGAATGGTTCCTCCCGGAGTCTCATATACGCCGCGGCTCTTCATGCCGACAAGACGATTCTCCACGATGTCAAGAATTCCACAGCCGTTCTTTCCGCCGAGCTCATTGAGCTTTTCGATAACTGCCTCCGCGTCCATCTCCACACCGTCTACGGAGGTCGGTACACCCTTTTCAAAATGAATGCTTACATAGGTCGGTACATCCGGTGCTTCCTCCGGGGATACGCCAAGCTCGAGAAATCCGGGCTTTGCAATCGGAGCTTCATTTGCCGGATCCTCAAGATCCAGGCCCTCATGGGACAGATGCCACAGGTTTTTATCCTTTGAATAATTTGTTTCCTTCGTAATGTGCAGCGGGATCTGATGTGCCTCGGCATACTCGATCTCCTTTTCACGGGAATTAAGCTCCCAGAACCGCCACGGGGCGATGACCGGCATCTGCGGTGCAAAAGCCTTGATTGCAAGTTCAAACCGTACCTGATCGTTGCCCTTACCCGTGCAGCCATGGCAGATCGCATCCGCGCCTTCCTTCAGCGCGATCTCGACAATGCGTTTTGCGATCAGAGGACGTGCAAAGGAAGTTCCAAGAAGATAATTCTCATAGACAGCGCCGGCCTTCATGGTCGGAATGATATAGTCATTAACAAATTCTTTCTTGAGATCCTCAACATACAGCTTGGAAGCACCGGTCTTAAGCGCTTTCTCCTCGAGGCCGTCGAGCTCTCCCATGCCCTGCCCGACATCTCCGGATACGGCAATGACCTCACAGCCATAATGCTCCTTCAGCCACGGGATCAGAACCGAGGTGTCAAGTCCGCCTGAATAAGCAAGCACGATCTTCTTATATTTCTTCTCTTCCATTGTTTTATCCTCCATAAAATAATGTGATCTGATGAAATGTCATCTGTAATTTTGTATAGTTATACACTATTATCTATAATTATGCAATAGTTTTTTTCTGGGAATTTATTGGAAAATTGGATAAAAATAAATACAAAAAAAGGCCGGTGATAACCGACCTTATAAAATACAGTTTCAGCGTTCCATCTCCCGCCGGATCCACTCCATGATCACATCCACTGCATACGCCTTCTCCGCTTCTGTAAGCGTACGGCCTGCGGGAATGCCATGCCATTTTGCAAAACATCCTCTGCAGCAGCATGCAGTTGCGTGCTGTGCGATAAATACAGGATGTCCGCGCATGGGCGTCTGTTTCCCGTCATTTGGAATGACCGCCGGACAGAGCCTTTTTTCAAGGATCTCCTCCGCATGCCTGCGTACCGTATCCATACCCTTTTCAGATATGTATATTCTATCCTTTTCCTTTAAAGAAAATCCGGTGCGGAATTTGGAACGGGAAAGCGCGCAAAGCACCTTCTCTATGCTTTCATTCTCCCTGTCTGATTCATTAACCGGGCACTGACTTTTCTGCTCCTCAGACTGTTTGCCGTCATAATCGATCGCCGCTTTTCTCGCCTGTGAGAGCTGGTCCTTCCGTTTGATCAGATACGTCCTTCCGTCTTTTCGAAAATGTGCCCCCGTCTGTTTAAAATAAAAAGGCACGCCGTACCGGATGCAGGTTTCACGTACTGCGAGCACCCATCCGTAATCCAGAAGCCGCGCATCGGGCCCCGACTCGCCGCCGCAGGTTACATGCTCTATCTTTCCTGTCTTAAGATATGCTCCGGCATCGATCGGGCCAAGCATCGGCTCATGGATCAGCTCTCTGTGGCGGATCGGCAGGCTGAGGAAAACCGGAAGCCGCTGATCTGTCATCTCCTGGTTCTCACAGGTACACTCGATCGTGACATTTTCATATCCCTCGCCCCAGTCCTCCGGAATGCAGGAAAGAAACCGGTGAATCCGTTTCGTAATAATGATAAAGTGGAGATCAGCCCGCTCCTTTATCATCTGCCAGATCTCTCCCCGCCATGCATCCGCCTCTTCGATAAAGAAATCCGAAGTCATGCAGGTATAGACCGGCCCATCCGCCGCGGTCAGCTTATAATCACGGTTTTTCTTACGCTTTCTGGGCAGGTAAAAATCTGCCGTCCTGCTTACAATGCTCGAATCTTTTCCAAACTCTGCATCCCGGCGGTATACATAACAGTTTTTACAGCCCGCGCTTATTTTTTTACACCCGTGCCAGGGGTTCCAGATCGACATGTTTAAAGAAACAGACTGCTTACGACCGGTACTGCACATACCGTGATCACGCCTGCAAGCACGATGGAGAGGGAACTCATTGCGCCCTCGATCTCCCCGAATTCAAGGGCCTTGGCCGTACCGATCGCATGAGACGCGGTTCCCAGCGCCAGACCTCTTGCGATCGGATGCGAGATCTTCAGAAGCTTAAACAACGGCTCCGCGATAATCGTTCCGAAGATACCGGTGATCACGATCGAGATGACCGTAAGCGTCACGATACCGCCCGCCTCTTCGCTAACGCCCATACCGATCGCAGTCGTGATGGATTTCGGCAGCAACGTAATGATGTGCTGACTTTCAAGCTGCAAAAGCTTTCCCATAATGAGGATCGTTACGATCGAGCCCATTGATCCAATCAATACGCTGCTGAGAATCGCCGGCAGATTTTGACGCAGAAGCTTTAACTGCCGGTACATCGGGATCGCAAGGCAAACCGTCGCCGGGGTCAAAAGATAGCTCAGAAGATCCGCGCTCTCTTTATAATCTGTATAAGGAATATTCAGGATAAGCAGCAGTCCGATTACCATGATACAGGTCAAAAGAAGCGGATTAAAAACCGGAAGCTTCAGTTTCGCCTTGATCTGCACCGCGATCAGGTACAGAAAAATGCTTATAACAAATCCAAAATACTGTGAAGTGATCAATGTCTCAGTCATTCGCTCTTCTCTCCCTCTCTTCCAATTCCCGTTGTAAACTCCGGCATCTCTTCAGCCGCTTCCGCCGCCTTGCTCTCAGATGTTTCTGTGAAGGAAAGCACTTTCTGGGCACACAGACCTGTCAGCGCCAGTACCAGCACGGTAGACACAAGGATGACCGCAAGATAGGGACCTATCACCGGCTGCAGTACGGAAAAGCTGTCCATGATCGCAACACCTGCCGGGATAAACATCATGGTCATGACATCCAAAAGAAAATTACCTGATGTTTCCACATCTGCAAGCTTTACCACTCCGCTCATAAGCGCAAGCAGCAGCAAAAGCAGACCATATACACCGGCAGGAACCGGCAGCGGCAAAAATGCATGCAGCAGTTCTCCGATGAAGGTAAAAGTCATGATAAGAAGGACTTCTTTGACAAATTTCATACCATTCCTCCCCAGAAATTGTAATAATAAACGTGCAATCATTATAGACCCGCTTCAAAACGAAGTACAAGTTTAAATTTATATACAATTTTATGGAACCGTCCTCTTTTCCTTTCAGGAAAACTTTTTTATGAAAAGGTCATTTTTCTGTTCCCTTTTTTAGAAATTTCTGTTAAAATACAGACTTACGGGGCATGGCTCAGTTTGGTAGAGCGCACGGCTGGGGGCCGTGAGGTCGCAAGTTCGAATCTTGTTGCCCCGATTTTTTATGCTTTTTTTCCTTTATATAAAACCCGTCGGATTTTCCGGCGGTTTTTTATTGCCATTTTTGCACAATAACAGGCCAACACTATGCAGCCGGCGCATTGTTTTTACTGATTTTTCTTCATAAAATGAACACAGAAAGAACACAGTCCAGGAAAGGAGCTGAGATGTACCGGAGAGCGCTTGTGCTGCCGTCCGGTTTGGACAAACATGTTACTTCACCAGGAAACCAGTAAAAAGAAAGGACAAAAGTTATGGAAAAAAAGAACAGTAAACGCTGCCTGAGTATTTTTCTGACCGCCGCTTTAATCCTCTCTCTTTCTCCGCTTCCGTCAATTACAGGAGCGATCACTGCGTATGCGGACACTGAAACCGAATATTCAGATGACAGGAATTTAGCGCGTTCAACCTCATCTGAGGCAGACCGGAATGAGAACGAAACGGAGCAGGACAATACAGGTGCGGAAAACGAAACGCCGGAGAATAAAAATGAAACTCAGATTCCCGGAGAAGATGAAAATGGCGAAGCAGCTGAACCGAATGAAAATGAAAAAACAGACGATGAATTAAATTCAAATGAAACAGTGCTTCCGGATAACAATGTCTCTCAGGAAGACATCGTAAACAAAGATGAGGTTCCCTCTCCCACCGAAGATTCTTTTCTGAGCGAAATCTATGAACTTCAGGATATGATCAATGCGCTTCCGGATGCGGACAGCATTTCTGAGGAAAATGCGGATACCGTATCAGAACAGCTCGATATGATCACGGATATGATCGCTGAACTGAGTCCGGAAGATCAGGCACGACTTGATCTGACAAAGTATCATGCCGTACAGAAAGCCTTGAAGGAAATGCAAAGACTTTCTCTCTTAAAGGCAACGGTACTTCCTGCTCCGGAAAATGCAAAATGGGATGACACGGAAGTAGGACTTGCTGCCTGGGATGCTGTAGAAGGATCTTCCGGATATGAAGTAAAACTCTTTAGCATCAGTGGTCCCAGCGGACATACTGAGCAAACGAATCTGATTAAAACGACTGAAACATCTTACCAGTTTACGATCAATAGCAGTATAACAAAATATGATTTCGAGGTTCGCGCTCTAGGTTCTGATGGCTCTGTGTCAGATTTTGTAAGAAGCGATGCAAAAACTTTTGACCGTCCAAATGCTGAATCATTCAAAGTTACCATATATCTGGATACTATGCATCCTTCTGCAAAATATAAACTGATAGAGGTGAAAAGCGGTGAGCGAATCACGCCTCCCGAGCTTGCACCAAAAGATGGTTATAAGCTTAACGGATGGCTAATCTATGGTCGTAAAGAATACTGGGATTTTGACGATCCCGTTACTTCAGATATGACGATATCTCCTGACTGGCAGCTTATCATCGAAGCGCCAAAATCCTATTATGCCCGCGATTATTGCGGGAGTTTCAAATGGGATCCAGTAGAAGGTACTTCCGGATACCGCCTGCAGCTCTACAAGGAAAATGGAGAAAAAGAAGGTCAGGCTGTAACGGTTGATGCATCGACCACATTTTATAATTTCCCGATCCAGGATACCTCTGTCAAATATATCTTCGGCATCAGAGCACTCGATCAAAACGGTGAAGCCGGGCCTGAAAGCAAAGGCGATCCAATTACTTATCTTCCTTCGCCGCAAAATATACGATGGGGATCAGCTACAGGAACGGCATACTGGAGGACCGTAAATGAAGCATCCGGTTATATTCTCCGGTTATATTATGCCTCTAGTCCAGGTGGCATTGGCAGTAAGGTTATAAAAGAGATCACCATTAACAACAAATATACTTCGAATTATAAGTTTGACATTGACAGTACACTGACCGGCTTTGCATTCAGCGTAAGCGCTATTCCTGATCTGAATGACAAAACCAAAAGAATTTCTGCAAGTCCTGAAACATACAGCAATATGAAATTATTTGATCGTGTCAACGTTGAGTACGTAGACGTTCACTATGATGCAAACGGAGGTTTCCCGAGCAAACTTGCTACTGATCATACCCGTGTTGGTTATCTGCTGAATAAGCCGACAGGTGTCAGCCGCCCCGGTTACAAACTGGTTGGCTGGCAGTATAATCCAAGCAAAATGTGGGATTTCAAAAAAGATGTTGTCAAAACTTCCATGACCCTGAAAGCAATCTGGTCAAAAGAAGGTCTCTCCAGTGACACTGGTCTGCGAAGCGTTTATGTGGATGATACCCGCGGCAGCATCAGCGGAAGCACAATCCGGGTAACGCTGCCGCGCGGCTCTTACATCACGGATGATCCTTCTGATATAACGATCAATACAAAAAACAATGCAAAAGTCACAAATCTTAAGACCGAAAATGAAGGCAGAACCTGGACCTTCACAGTAATCGCTGAAGATGGATATACTTCCAAAGATTATACGCTTCGTGTATCAGTTTCCTCTTCCAGCTCCAGCTCCGGCTCCGGCGGTGGCGGAGGTGGCGGCGGTTCCAGTTCCGGCGGTGGCGGCGGCGCAGGCAGCTCCGGAGGCGGTCCCGGCAGTGTATCCGGCGGTTCTTCAGCAAGCGGACCTGCGCAGGCTGGTACAAACGGCACCTGGAAGCAGGATGCTACGGGCTGGTGGTTTGAAACGCCCGACGGCGGCTATCCTGCGGATGCCTGGTATGAGTGCGAATGGAACAATGCAAAGCAGTGGTATCATTTCAACCCATCAGGTTATCTGGATCACGGCTGGTACACGGATAAGGACGGCAACACCTATTATCTGCACGATACGCATGATGACAGCTTCGGTTACATGTATGCCGGATGGAAATGGATCAATGGAAAATGCTACTACTTCAATCCGGTATCCGGTCAAAACGGACTTCCTTATGGTGCACTGTTTAAAAACACCACAACACCTGACGGCTATACCGTCAACGAAGCCGGTGAATGGGTTGTAAACGGTACTGTGCAGATACAGCAGCAAACGCAGCCTGCAGGCGATTATGAAAGCTTTAAAGCTGAATTTCTGAATGGACTTGCTTCCTCTAATTATGATGCAACCATAAACCGCGATGGAAACAATAATGTCACCATTCAGACCTGGGACAGAAATGGCCGCCTTGAACAAAAGATGCTGGATACGATCAACTGGGTAAAGAGCGGTGCCTACTCTTCCTCCGCGGCAACAGACCTGATCAATTCCTGGAACCGTCTCGCCGGAACAATTCAGCAACTCGCACAACTCAGATACCAGAGATATCAGCATTATGGACTGAACGGAACGCTTACTTACGAGCTTCTGACAAACGATTCCAAAGTCGTTGCTCTGCGATATCAGAATGGTGTTCTGACCTACAATTATACCGGCTGATCAACTGAATAAAAAAATCTGTCATGAATCGGACTGCCGCACTGAGAAATCGGTGCGGCAGTCTTTTTTATATTGTATTCTGTTATGCATTAACCCTATATAGCTCGAAACGTTTTTGAGAGATTTAGTCTTATAAAAGACCGGACATCACACCCGCTACGATCCTTTCACAGCCTCTTGTCCAAGCTCCGGCCATACAAGTATGAGCATCGTGACGAAACAGGCAGTTCCGCCTATAAAATTGGATACCGGTTCCGCCATCAGAATGCCGGCCGTTCCAAGCCCCATAACGCCCGGCAGCAATACGATCAGAGGAACGACGATAATGACCTTTCGGAAAATCGAGAAAAATACCGCCTGCCGGGATTTTCCAAGACCTGTAAAGACTGCCTGTCCGGCAAACTGAAGCGACATCATAAAGAAACCGAAAAAGTAGATCCGCATTGCGGGTATGCCCGCCGCAACCAGATCTCCCTCCCGGTTAAAGATACGGATAAATGCCTCCGGAAAACCATGCACGATCATCCAGATCACCGCCGTATATGTAATACATGCCGCTGACATGAATATGATCGCCTTTTTTACTCTGCCGTACTTTCCTGCCCCGTAATTAAATCCGATCACGGGCTGCGCACTGTTTGTAAGGCCCATGGCAGGCATCTGGATCACTTCCCGCACGGAGTTGATTACGGTCATGATTCCTACATAGAGGTCTCCGCCGTAGCGCTGCAGCATGGAATTGTACATGATCTGAACCAGACTGTTGGTGATGGACATGGTGAAACCGGAAAGACCGAGCCCCGCTATCCGGAAAATGCGTCCTGCCGACAGTCTCATGGAGCTGATTCTTAATTTAAGAAGCGCCCGTTTTCCTGTCAGAAAGCATGTGATCCATAGGGCAGATAAAAGCTGCGACAGGATCGTGGCAAGCGCTGCGCCCCGAATTCCCATATGAAAGCCAAAAATGAACAGCGGATCGAGCAGAATATTAGCCACAGCTCCGAGCAGCACAGTCATCATGCCCGTTGTTCCAAAGCCCTGTGAATTAATGAAGCTGTTCATCCCAAGCCCGATCATCACGAAGACATTTCCAAGCAGATAAATCGTAATATATTGATCTGCATAGGAAATAGTGGCATCGCTCGCGCCAAATAAATACAGCATGGGAATGCGGAAGATCAGTCCCGCAGCTGTAAGAACGATACCCGTCAGGACAAGCATGACAAACGAGTTTCCCATGATTGCCTCAGCCTCTGCTATATTTCCCTTCCCCCGCTCGATCGAGCAGAGCGGTGCGCCGCCCATCCCGAACAAATTGGCAAAAGCGATTACAATAGAAATAATCGGCAGACAGAGCCCGAGCCCTGTCAGAGAAAGCGTTGCCTCCTCCGGTATCATGCCGATGTATATTCTGTCTACGATGTTGTATAAAACGTTTATGAGCTGTGCAAGCGTCATCGGCAGGGCAAGCTTCAGGATATTTCCAATGATGCTGCCCTGCGAAAAATCGTTTGTCCGCGTACTGCTCTCTTTTTTCTCTGTTTCCATACGCCCGTCTTTCAAATGCCGCTTTTATTTTCCGAGTGCGTCGTAATCCTCCCCGGAAACTGCTTCAAGCCACTCATTTGAACAGTTCTCACCCGGAACCTCAAGAGAAATATGGGAGAACCAGCTGTCTTTTTTTGCTCCGTGCCAGTGCTTCACCCCTTCAGGTATCACAACAATGCTTCCGGGAAGAAGCTCAACTGCAGCTTTTCCCTCCTCCTGATACCAGCCTTCTCCTGCCGTGCAGATCAGGATCTGTCCGCCTCCTTTATCAGCGTGATGAATATGCCAGTGATTGCGGCATCCCGGTTCAAAGGTTACATTTGCAAGATAAAGCGGCGATTTCCCCGCCTCTGTCAGGGGATTCAAAAAAGAATCTCCGTCAAAATATTTCGCATATGCCTCATTCGGCATCCCCGTGCCGAACATGTTTACTTTATCAAACTCTTCTTTATTTATAATCTTCATAATCTCTCCTCTTCAGTCCTTAAATTCATTGCTTCTGTGCCTTCAGCCTGTTCCGGTGCTTATGCGTTGTTTACGCAGTTGACCGCATTCAGACTTCTCGGATATCCGATGTACGGAAGGCACTGTGAAATGACACGCAAAAGGAACGCCTTATCATTTCCCATATTGATATTTCCCTTTGCGTGCGCCGTAAGCTGCGGTTCGCATCCGCCCTGCGCAGCCAGGAAGCAGAATGTGATCATCTCACGCTGAGCAAGATCAAGCCCCTTTCTGGTATAATAATCCCCAAAGCAGTTTTCCGCAAGCCAGCGATTGATATGCCCCTTCTTCCAGGCCTCTTTCATATGTTCGCCAAAAATCACGGTCTGCGCCTCTGCACCCTTTTCGAGCCGGTTTTCCTTCGTGGTCGTCGCCTGCGCCGGAAGCGGAAGCGCAACTGCCTGTTCCGTAAACACCTCATTCATAATATCAAAAAACGTCCGCACCCTGCCATAGCCAAGGTAATCCACCGCCTGATATACGATCTCCCTCGCTTCCACCGGCGTGATGCCGCCTTTTGCTTTCAGCGCATCAGTGAGCACCTCTCTGAACGCATCACATCCCTGACAGCCAAGAAGTGCTGCAAGGACAGCCATATATCTCGTCTTCTCCTCGAGTTCCTGTCCTTTTTCCTGAATGACATCCGCAGTGAAAAGATCAAACCGCTCCATAAATTCCGGATCTGTTTCATATAAGCTCTTCTTCATTTTAATCTCCCCAGATTACTCTCCCAGAAAAATATGTTCTTTGCCATATCGCTCTGTTCCAGTTCTTTTGTGTTCCTGTTTTCTGCTTTTAATCATACTGCTTCTGCCGGAAAATGTAAAATACCTGCGCCACATTGGAAATAATGCCTCATACGCATAATCAGCATTTTTACATGCCCCCGTCCGGTCTGTCCGGCAGTTTTCCTCTTTGCATAAGCAAATCTTTATACAATCTTAATGTCTGAGCCGCGTCATTAATCCCGTTTTAATTTCCCCGGCAGTAAAATCAAACGCGAAAAAGGAGGAATTTTACATGAATATTGTGATCGGTATCATCGGTTTATGCGCGACCGCGCTATTGATTTATTATGTTTATATTCTCATGAAAGGGGATGAACAATCATGAATGCTGTTTTTCAATATATATTATACCTTGCCATTCTTGTCATCCTGGCTGTTCCGCTCGGAATGTACATTAACCGGGTAATGACCGGCAAAAAAACATTTTTATCCTTTGTTCTTACGCCCTGTGAAAATTTTGTATATAAGATTTCAGGTGTAAATAAGGAAGAACAGATGAACTGGAAAAAATACGCTGTTTCAGTCCTTGTTTTCTCAGGCATCGGGCTTGTGGCTTTAACTCTGATCCAGCTGTTCCAGTCTTTCCTTCCGGGCAATCCGGACGGACTGCCCGCTGTAAAGTGGGATCTGGCATTTAATACGGCGGCCAGCTTTATAACAAATACGAACTGGCAGGCGTACAGCGGAGAATCCACGCTGAGCTACTTTTCTCAGGCACTCGGACTTACAGTGCAGAACTTTGTTTCCGCTGCAACGGGAATTGCCGTCCTGTTTGCTCTGATCAGAGGACTTGTCCGGGTAAAATCAGATCAGCTTGGAAATTTCTGGGTGGATCTTACGAGGATCGTTATTCATATCCTGCTTCCGCTTAATATCGTAATCGCCCTGCTCCTTGCCGGAAACGGCGTTGTACAAAATCTGCAGAGCGGACAGACGGTCTCTCTTCTTGAGCCGGTCGCAGTCAGCGCGGATGGAGATATCCTGGAAAATGCGCAGATCGACCAGGAAACGGGAACTGTTACCGTAGACGGAAAGCCGGCAGAGGGTGCCGAAATCGTCACGGAACAGTTTGTTCCGATGGGCCCTGCAGCAAGCCAGGTTGCAATTAAACAAAGTGGTACAAACGGCGGCGGCTTCTTTGGTGTTAACTCCGCTCACCCGTTGGAAAATCCAAATGCTTTTACCAATCTGATCGAGGTTATTTCAATCCTGCTGATTCCTGCCGCACTCTGCTTTACATTCGGAAAAGCGGTCGGAAACAAAAAGCAGGGAACCGCGATTTTTGCCGCAATGTTCATCTGCCTTGTGATCGCACTTTCGGTCATTGCTGTCAATGAACAGCTTGCCACACCGCAGCTTGCGCAAAACGGGAATGTTGACATTTCCGAATTGAATCAGGCAGGCGGCAATATGGAAGGAAAGGAAAGCCGTTTCGGAATTGCTTCTTCTGCCGTATGGGGCGCGTTTACAACTGCAGCTTCCAACGGTTCGGTCAATTCCATGCATGACAGCTACACGCCTCTCGGCGGCATGGCAATGATGCTTTTGATGCAGCTCGGCGAAGTGGTATTCGGAGGTGTCGGCTGCGGTCTGTACGGAATGCTTGCATTTGCAATACTGACCGTATTTATCGCCGGACTGATGGTCGGAAGGACCCCTGAATTCCTCGGCAAGAAGATCGAGCCTTATGAAATGAAGTGGGCTGTTCTCGTCTGTCTTGCTACTCCTGCCGCAATTCTTGTCGGCAGCGGTATCGCGGCTGTATGGCCGGGTATTGATGACAGCCTGAAAAACGCAGGTGCGCATGGATTTTCAGAAATGCTCTATGCTTACTCTTCCTGCGGCGGAAATAATGGCTCTGCATTTGCAGGATTTAACGGAAACACGGTGTTCCTGAACCTTTCACTCGGACTTGTTATGCTTTTTGCACGCTTTTTGCCGGTCATCGGAACGCTCGCAATCGCGGGAAATCTTGCAGGCAAAAAGAAGATCGCCGCTACGGCAGGCACGCTCTCCACGACCAATGCAATGTTCGTATTCTTACTGATATTCATTGTATTGCTCGTAGGCGCTCTCAGCTTCTTCCCGGCGCTTGCGCTTGGTCCGCTTGCAGAATTCTTTCAGAATATGATGTAAGGAATGTACGATAAGGAGGCATTAATTTATATGTCACGAACAAATTCAGGCGCTTTTGCCGATCATAAAATGCTTGGCAGAGCCATAAAGGATTCGTTTCTGAAACTGAATCCAAAAACACAGCTTCAAAATCCCGTTATGCTTCTTGTATATATTTCAGCGATATTGACAAGCGGGCTCTGGGTTATTTCATTATTCGGCTTCAGGGATGCACCCAGCGGATATACCTTTGCAATCGCAATTATCCTGTGGTTCACCTGCGTCTTCGCCAACTTTGCGGAGGCAATTGCAGAAGGACGGGGAAAGGCACAGGCAGATTCCCTGAGGGCTTCAAAAAAAGACGTTGAAGCACACAAAATCCCGTCTGCGGACAAAAAAGACCAGATTGAGGCAGTCTCCTCTTCCACACTGAAAAAGGGAGACATTGTCATTGTAAGTGCCGGCGAACAAATCCCCGGAGACGGAGAAGTAATCGAAGGTGCCGCCTCTGTGGATGAAAGCGCGATCACCGGTGAATCGGCTCCCGTGATCCGGGAAGCCGGCGGAGACAGAAGCGCCGTAACCGGAGGCACCACCGTGCTCTCCGATCAGATCGTGGTTCAGATCACAAGTGAAGCCGGAAAAAGCTTCCTCGACAAAATGATCGCCATGGTAGAGGGCGCTGCAAGAAAGAAGACACCAAATGAGATCGCTCTGCAGATATTTCTCGTAGCGCTTTCCATTATCTTTATCCTCGTTACGATGTCGCTTTACACTTATTCCGTATTCTCGGCACGCCAGGCAGGGATAGAGAATCCGACCTCCATAACGACTCTTGTCGCGCTGCTGGTCTGCCTTGCGCCTACGACGATCGGCGCGCTGCTTTCAGCGATCGGTATCGCGGGTATGTCCCGTCTTAACCAGGCAAACGTACTTGCCATGAGCGGCCGCGCGATAGAGGCAGCCGGAGACGTTGACATTCTGATGCTGGACAAAACCGGTACGATCACACTCGGAAACCGTCAGGCACATGCTTTTATCCCGGTTGACGGAACAAGCGAGGAAGCGCTTGCGGATGCGGCGCAGCTCTCCTCACTTGCAGATGAGACTCCGGAAGGCAGAAGCGTCGTCATTCTGGCAAAGGAAAAATACGGGATCCGCGGCAGACAGTTATCAGACAAACATGTCGTCTTCGTTCCCTTTACGGCAAAGACGCGCATGAGCGGCGTTGATTTTGACGGCA
>JAUNHA010000001.1:0-20713 GCA_030524135.1 Eubacteriales bacterium | reverse complement strand
GTCTTCGTTCCCTTTACGGCAAAGACGCGCATGAGCGGCGTTGATTTTGACGGCAGTGAGATCCGGAAGGGTGCGGCTGAGGCAATGCGCGCTTACGTAACCGAAGCCGGCGGTACTTATTCGGAGGAATGTGACCGGGTCGTACAGGATATCGCAAAACAGGGCGGAACGCCGCTCGTTGTAACCAAAAATCATAAGGTACTGGGTGTAATACATCTGAAAGATATCATCAAGCAGGGTGTGCAGGAAAAATTTGCCGATCTCCGCAAGATGGGCATCAAGACGATCATGATCACCGGCGACAATCCGATGACTGCTGCCGCGATCGCCGCTGAAGCAGGCGTAGATGATTTTCTTGCTGAAGCAACGCCGGAAGCAAAGCTCAGCATGATCCGTGAATTTCAGGCAAAGGGCCACCTTGTTGCTATGACGGGAGACGGAACCAATGACGCGCCGGCGCTTGCGCAGGCCGATGTCGCGGTTGCAATGAATACTGGTACGCAGGCAGCCAAGGAAGCCGGTAATATGGTAGACCTTGATTCCTCTCCTACCAAGCTGATCGATATCGTAAGGATCGGCAAACAGCTTTTGATGACAAGAGGAAGTCTTACAACTTTTTCAATCGCAAATGATGTTGCCAAATATTTCGCCATCATACCCGCGCTGTTTATGGGACTTTACCCCGGGCTCTCCGCCCTCAATATCATGGGGCTGCATTCTTCGGGAAGCGCCGTACTCTCTGCCATCATTTACAATGCGCTGATCATCATTGCCCTGATCCCGCTGGCATTAAAGGGTGTAAAATACAGGGAAGTACCGGCAGGGAAGCTCCTCGCCCACAATCTGCTGATCTATGGCCTTGGCGGACTGATCGCTCCGTTTATTTTCGTAAAGCTGATCGACATGCTGCTTGTCCTGACCGGACTTGTTTAAGGAGGCTTTTTTATGAAACTATTTAAAAATGTATTGCCAAAGGCATTTGCACTCTATATTATCTTTACTGTAGTCTGCGGTCTTCTGTATACCGGCGTGATCACCGGAGCCGCACAGCTTCTGTTTCCGGAGCAGGCAAACGGAAGCATTATCGAGGTCGATGGCAAAAAATACGGTTCCTGGCTTCTCGGCCAGCAGTATACCGATGAAAAGCATATGTGGGGACGTATCATGAACCTCGACGTCTCGACCTTCCAGGATAAGGATGGAAACCGTCTTATGTATGCGGCGCCGTCCAATCTCTCTCCTGCAGGCAGTGAGTTTGAAGCGCTTGTAGCTGAACGGGTCGCAAAGCTTCGCGAAGCGGATCCTGAAATGGCGGGAGAACCGGTCCCCGTCGATCTTGTTACCAGCTCCGGAAGCGGACTTGATCCGCATATCTCTCCTGCAGCTGCGGAATATCAGACGGCAAGGCTTGCGAAGGCCAACGGGATGAGCGAAGACGCAGTCAGAGAGATCATTAAAAAATGTACGGGCCACAGGTTCGCCGGCATCTTCGGGGAAGAGACCGTAAATGTTCTGAAGGTCAACCTGATGCTGGACGGCATTCTGCCATCATAAAAGATGAATGCCGCACCTGCGCGCCGGAAAAAGAAAGAATGCAGTCAGGCGGAAATTCTGCCTGACTGCATTTGAACAGGGATATGAATGTGATATGAATGTGAATGAAGAAAGACAAAATCCGGATCAGATCTTAAAAGAGATCCGGCAGGAAGAGGAAAACCAGAATAAGGGACAGCTTAAAATATTTTTCGGCTATGCCGCGGGTGTCGGGAAGACCTATACCATGCTGCAGGCGGCTCATGCTGCAAAAAAGCAGGGCGTGGATGTTGTTGCAGGGTATATCGAACCACATGCGCGCCCTGACACAGCCGCGCTCTTAAACGGTCTGGAAACGCTTCCTCCAAAAGAAATTCTGTATAATGGCATCAAACTGCGTGAATTCGATCTCGATGCCGCCCTTTTGAGAAAGCCGCAGCTTCTGCTTGTGGATGAGCTTGCCCATACAAATGCGGAAGGTTGCCGTCATACAAAGCGGTACCAGGATATCGAGGAGCTTTTAAAGGCCGGCATCAATGTCTATACGACCGTAAATGTACAGCATATCGAGAGCCTCTGTGATACAGTGGCATCCATTACCGGAATCATCGTGCGGGAACGCATCCCTGATTCCGTATTTGACGCTGCCGACCAGGTCGAATTGGTCGATATCGAGCCCAAGGAGCTGATCAGCCGTCTGAACGCCGGCAATGTTTATATGGAGGCACAGGCCAAACGTGCTGTCGAGCATTTCTTCACGCTCGATAATCTTACCGCGCTTCGCGAACTCGCCCTGCGGCGCTGTGCCGACCGTGTCAATCTCATTACGGAAAAGGCGCGTATCAAGACGCACAGCAGCTATTACACCAATGAACACATTCTCGTATGCCTCTCCTCCTCTCCTTCCAATGCAAAAATAATCCGTACAGCCGCAAGGATGGCCTCTGCTTTTAAAGGCATGTTTACGGCTTTGTTCGTTGAGACACCGGATTATCCTGCCATGAGCAGCGAGGACAAGCAGCGGCTTCGTTCCAATATCCGGCTTGCAGAGCAGCTGGGCGCAAAGATCGAGACGGTTTACGGCGAGGATATTCCCTACCAGATCTCAGAATTTGCCCGGCTTTCCGGCGTTTCCAAGATCGTGATCGGAAGAAGCCTTGCTGCAAACCGTCATATGTTCATCAAGCCGCCGCTTACGGAAAAACTGATCACGAATGCGCCAAATCTGGATGTATATATCATTCCGGACGCCGGTTCCCGCCGCGGAAGTTACCGGCCGCAGAAAAACAAGCGGAGCTATTCCGGTATTTTTTCAATGCCCGATCTTTTAAAGAGCACCGGCATTCTGATCATTTCAAGCCTGATCGGAATCCTTTTTAAAAAGCTGGGATTTGCCGAATCAAATATCATTACGGTGTATGTCTTTGGCGTCATGGTAACCTCGGTCATCACAAGACACCAGCTCTACAGCCTGATCTCGTCTGTTGTGAGCGTACTTGCATTTAACTTCCTTCTGACCGAGCCCGCCTTTACGCTTAAGACCTACGAGCAGGGCTATCCGGTAACTTTCGTAATTATGTTCCTGGCAGCTTTCCTGACAAGCTCTCTTGCGATCCGGCTTAAAAACCAGGCAAAGCAGGCTGCCCGGTCAGCCTACCGGACGAAGGTACTGTTTGATACCAACCAGCTTCTGCAGCAGGCTGACGGACGGGACGAAATCGCATCCGTAACATCCAATCAGCTCGTTAAGCTTCTTGGGAAATCCATCGTCTTCTATCTTGCTGAGCAGGAAAAGCTGAAAGAGCCGCATGTCTTCCCGGCCGAGGGATATACGGCTGAGGGTCACACACAGGAATCCTGTATCTCGGATAATGAGCAGGCAGTCGCGCAGTGGGTATTTAAAAACAACAAACATGCAGGCGCTTCAACAGAAACCCTGCCGAATGCAAAATGTCTATACCTTGCCGTCCGGAGAGGCGATATCGTCTATGCCGTCATCGGAATCGTGATGGGCGATACGCCCCTCGACTCCTTTGAAAAGAGCATCCTTCTCTCCATCCTTGGAGAATGCGCGCTTGCACTCGAAAACGAAAAGAATCTGCGTGAAAAGGAGGAAAGCGCCATCCGCGCCAAAAACGAACAGCTTCGCGCGAACCTGCTGCGGGCGATCTCGCATGACCTGAGGACACCGCTTACTTCTATTTCCGGGAATGCAAGCAACCTGTTGTCAAACGGGGATTATTTTGACGAGGAAACGAAAAAAAAGCTGTATTCGGATATCTATGATGATTCCATGTGGCTGATCTCGCTTGTGGAAAATCTCCTTGCCGTTACGCGGATCGAGGAAGGCCGCTTAAATCTCAGCCTGACAGAGGATCTCATCGATGATGCTGTCGCGGAGGCGCTGCGGCATATAGACAGGAAGAGTTCAGAGGATCACATACGTGTTGTAAGCAAAGATGAATTCCTGCTTGCCCGCATGGATCCGAGGCTGATCGTCCAGGTGCTGATCAACATCATAGACAACGCGGTCAAATATACGCCGAAGGGCTCTCATATCACCATAACAACGGAAAAAAGAGGCGATCAGGCCGTCGTTTCCATTGCGGATGACGGAAACGGTATTCCGGATGATCTGAAGCCGCGGGTATTCGACATGTTCTACAGCGGCTCCAACCAGATCGCAGACAGCCGCCGCAGTCTGGGGCTCGGTCTGTATCTGTGCAGATCCATCATCCACGCGCATGGCGGAGAGATCTCGATCTCCGACAATCATCCGCACGGAACAGTATTTACTTTTACATTACCCGCAGGGGAGGTGAAAATTCATGAATAAACCATTGATACTGGTTGTAGAAGACGATCCGTCCGTACAAAATCTGATCACGACGACCTTAAAGGCACACGATTATCATTATCTGGCAGCCTCGAACGGGCAGTCGGCGATCCTCGAGGCATCCTCACATAATCCGGATGTTGTTTTGCTTGACCTGGGACTTCCGGATCTGGACGGCGTCGAGATCATTAAAAAAATACGTACCTGGTCAAATATGCCGATCATCGTCATCAGCGCGCGCAGTGAGGATACCGACAAGATCGAAGCGCTTGACGCGGGAGCTGACGATTATCTGACAAAACCGTTCTCCGTTGAGGAGCTTCTTGCCCGTCTCCGGGTTACGCAGAGACGCCTTCTCATGATGCAAAGCGAGACTTCTTCCGAGGCCTCTGTCTTTGTAAACGGTCAGCTTCGCATTGATTATGCCGCCGGCTGCGCGTTTTTAGATGGAGAGGAGCTGCATCTGACTCCCATAGAATATAAGCTCCTCTGTCTGCTCTCCAGAAATGTGGGAAAGGTTCTCACCCATACCTTCATCACAAAAAGCATCTGGGGCAGCAACTGGGACAGCTATATTGCTTCGCTGCGCGTATTTATGGCAACCCTGCGCAAAAAGATCGAAAGTAAACCCGGATCGCCGCAGTATATCCAGACACACATCGGTGTCGGCTACCGCATGGTAAAGGTGTGATCCGGCGTGAGCCGCGCATTCTTCTCTTCTACTGCATTGAAACAGGCGGAAAGACCACTTGATCTTTCCGCCTTATTTCAATCGATTTAAGTATTATATATTTAGAACTGCAGCACTCCGAGTACCACGCCTGAGATCAGGCAGAGAATGCTGACGCCCCAAATCCAGAGGAAGCAGGTCTTGATGTGGTCTTTGATCTCCACGCCTGCAAGTCCGGTTCCAAGGAAGGTTGCCGGAACGACCGGGCTGATGAAGGTTGCACAGTTTCTGCAGACAACCATTGCGATCGCCGTATGCGCCGGATCCACGCCAAATTCGTTTCCAATTCCGATCAGTACCGGAAGAAGTCCGAAGAAGTAGGAGTCCGTGCAGAACATCAGAGTAAGCGGTACAGACAGCACGCCGATCACAAGCGGGAGATACTTACCCATCGACTGCGGAATGAAGCCTGCCAGCACATTTGCCATGTGCACCATGATCTCCGTCTCCTCGAGTACGCCCAGGAACACGCCTGCCGCAAGGATCGTGGAAGCCATCATAAGCGCCGGAGCCGCATGTGACTTGATGATCTTATTCTGAAGCTTTGCGCCCGGATAATTCACGAACAGGGCTGCCGCACAACCTACCATGAAAATGTAATAGGAAGGCATCTTTACAAAGATGAGGCATAAGATAACGACCAGCGTAAGTACCACATTGAAGGCAAAGAGCTTCGGTCTTGCAAGTTCATCAGATCTTGTGCCGTCTTCCTGCTCTTCTTTCTTATCGTCAGTCTCGACAGTTTCTGCAAGCGCTTCCGCTCCAAGACGCGCAATTCTCTTCTTCTCAATATTGCCCCAGATAAATGCGGTTGCAAATGCGATAACGATACCAACTGCCTGCATCGGAATAAGCTGCATCCAGAGTACGTTCGGATCCACACCCAGAACAGTTGCCGAACGCATCGTCGGGCCGCCCCACGGAAGGAGGTTCATAACGCCCATCGCCGTAACGCAGATCAGCATCAGGGTCGTCGGACGCATTCCCAGTCTCTTATACACCGGAAGCATCGCCGGGATCGTGATCAGGAATGTGGAGGCTCCGCCGCCGTCCAGATGTCCGATCATTGCGATCACGCAGGTCATCATCGCAACGCCTACAACATTGCTTCCAACGCGCTTCATCAGCGCATTGATAATTTTGTCAAACATTCCCGCATCGGTCATGATGCCGAAGAACAGTACGGAGAAAATAAACAGCGCTGCAGTAGAATGTACGCCCTTAACGCCCTCTCCGATATAATCTCCCATCTCCTTGATGGTAAACGTCCCGGTCAGAACCAGGATCGCAGCGGTAACTGTGGATACGCCGATAAATGCCAGCGCCGGCACCGTTACATTGCGCAGCAACAAAACAATAATCATGAGAATCGTTGCAAATCCCAATATTGCAAGCATCATTTCACTCATTGTCTGTTCCTTCCTTTCTCTTCGTTTATTTGATGCTCACAGTATAAAATTACAAGCTTATCTCTTTACACGTTCTTTCTTACAATTCGTTAAGGTCTCCCTTTAAAAATATTAAGGCTGCTGTTCCTCCTCATGAGTGCAGCAATAAACCGTCTCAAGGATCGTCTGTCTGGACACCGGCTTTTCGATATATGCATCAATGATCTTCCGCTGTTTTGCCTCCACGATCTCCCGGGTCACATGGTCAGTCATAATGATCCTGAGCATTTCAGGATATTTTCCCTGCAACGCCATACAGAAATCAACGCCGCTGCCGTCCTCCAGACTCTCATCGATCAGAAGCACATCCGCTCCCTGCTTTTTAAGGCATTCCTCAAGCGCTGCTCCGTTCCTGCAGGACGCGACCGAGAGCTTCAGTTTTTCAAGGCTCTTCCCGAGCATCTGCAGAATTTTAGCATTATCATCCACGATCACGAAATGGAGATTTCTCCCGCTCTCTGTACGGGTCTGCATTTCAGGCGCTTCCGTAGCAGGGAGGAAAATACGGAAAATACTTCCCTTTCCTAGCTCGCTCTGCACGGAAATAAATCCTTTATGGGAAGTGATGATCTGCTCGGCAAGCGCAAGTCCGAGGCCGGTTCCTTCCCCTGTCTTTTTTGTGGTGAAAAAAGGCTCAAAGATCTGTTTTACCGTCTCTTTGTCCATTCCGCATCCGTCATCCCCGATCTCGATCATGAGATATTTCTTCCAGATATCGGAAGGCTCCGAGGAGACATACTGCATGACTGTCTTTTTATCAACATAACCGGTGCGTATCATGAGACTTCCCTCATCTCTTCCAATGGCATGTATCGCATTGACGCAGATGTTGAGAAGCACCTGATTGAGCTGCGTGGGATTGCCGAGAATATAGCCCTCCTCTTTTCCGAGTTCCTCCTTAAGCGTAACATTTGCCGGGCATACAGACTGCACCATCTTAACCGCCCGCGTAAGAAATTTGAGGCAGTCGATATTCTTGTAGACCGTTTCTACGTTTTTCCTGCTCATGGATGAGATCTGACGAATGATCTCCTTCGCCTTTTCCGAAGCATCATAGATCTCCTGCGCGCTCTCATACTCCTCAGAGTCCTCCGGAAGCTGCAGCATCAGAAGCTCTGCATGACCCATGATCGGCGTAAGGAAATTATTGAACTCATGCGCAATTCCGCCCGTCATGGTTCCCATGATCTGCAGGCGCTGCTGATGCGCGATCGTCTCTTCACTGCGGTGCATTTCTTCGAGCACCTGGTTTAACTCCCTCAGGTATCCGATCTCCGAATCCGCTTTCCGCTGTTCAAAAAGAAGCTTTCCGATATAGACAGCAAGCAGAATAAACACAACCGATCCCACGGCAAAAACCAGAAGCAGATTCTGCACGCCCTTTGCCACGGGCGAATACAGATCGTCATAGTCGATGACCGCACTTACGACCCAGTAGTCATCATCGATCCAGGCAGGTGCGTAAGCGCTAATCTTCCGCACTCTGGTCGGATTCTCCTGTGTCCACCAGTAGGAATAGTAATCCGAAAGCCCGCTGTTTCCGCTGATCTGTTTTCTGATCATTTCCTCAAGGCTTGTGTAGTCAAGATCCGGGTACAGCTTTTTTCTTCCCTCGATCACATCGATTCCCCACTGGTTTCTTTCCGGATGCATGACGATGATGCCCGAGGAATTCTTGATCATGATATATCCGTTTGTTCCGACGTGAATATCGGATATCAGCTTTTCATAATATGCCTCTCCGTCGATCACAAGCAGAAAGGAATCCCCGTTGTCAAAACGCTGACGAAAAGCAAGATACCGGTTTCCGTCAGGGTCTTCACACTGCCAGATGCTGTTTTTCGCATCCATCTGCGTCAGGAATATCTGATTTTGGAGTGTCGTCCCGTAAATGCTCCAGACGGGTTCTCCCTCTGCATCAATCCGCATCAGATCCTTTTCAAAGCGTTCCTGCGTCCCGAGATACCGTTCATAGAATGATCTGTCCGCAGTCCCGCCGCTCTCCATCTCCGCGAGCAGCTCCAGATCATCCTTATAATCGAGCATCGTATCCGTAATATTTTTCCCGAGTGTCTGGGAGATGATCAGCATCTGCGCTTTCTGGTTCTCGACAAGCGTATCCCGGTAATCCGTCCAGATATATCTGCCAAGATACAGGAGGGCAGAGATCACAATTATGAGCACGGCAATGATACCCGCCTGCCTGACAAGCAGTTCTTTTCTTTTCCGTTTTCCGATATCGAAAAATACTTCTTCCTTTTCCTGATCCACTTTCTGTTCCTTTCTGTCCCCTGCAGTCACGCCGTTTTTGCAATATTGTAACATATCCGGACAAATCAGGCAGGAAATTATACGGTGAATGATACTTCATATTCGGTCTTGTTTCAAAACACAGAATAATGTTATAATATAAACAATCAGATTTAATCTTTTGCTTTTAGAGAGGACTTCCCATATGCCAGATAAAGTACTGATTGTAGATGATGATCCGGCTATCTGCAAGCTCTTGGAAAAAGTGATGCACAGCAATGAGCTCGAGACCACTGTTGTCAACAGCGGAGCAGAGGCGCTGTCCGTCATCAATAATCACTCTTTCGACATCATCCTCATGGATATTATGCTGGGCGATATGGAGGGGTTTGATGTCATTAAAAAGATCCGCAATCAGGGAATCAGCACACCTGTCATGATCATCAGCGGACGAAACGAGGATTATGATTCTCTTTACGGTCTTTCTCTTGGCGCGGATGATTATATCACGAAGCCGTTCCGGCCCCTTATTCTCGGCGCCAAGGTAAAGGCCCTGATCCGCCGCAATAAGAATCTCGTGCTGGACAGCTCAAATACACTGGAATGCGGTCCGTTCAGCTATGACAACTCCACGATGCGCGTTTATAAAAACGGGGAGGAGCTGCTTCTCTCTGCCAAGGAATGCGCTCTCCTGCTTCTTTTCATGAAGCATCCGCAGCAGGTATTTACCAAGGATATGATCTATGAGCATGTGTGGGGCAATACGATCGCCGTCGACGACAATGCGATCATGGTCTACATCAACCGTCTCCGGAGCAAGATCGAAACCGACCGGCAGAACCCAAAACACATTGTAACGATCCGCGGGCTCGGGTACCGCTTTTTCCCGTAAATCAAAAACTGTACGCATAGAATTCTGCACAAAAGGACGGCTGTTTTTTAAATATCACGGCCGTCCTTTTTCTACCAGCAATTCAAATACGTCCTCCGGCACAAGCTGTTTCACTTCGTCATACTCCCGGGTTTCCAGAAAACTCCGCACTCTGGAAGCGCTGATAAAGCTTCCCTCCAGTTCTTTTCTTTTGATCTCTTCTACCGTAATCCCGTAATCCGGAAGGATTTTTTTCATTTCCTCATTATACTGTCTCGTTACATTGCAGCCCGGTTCCGTGCCCACAAATCTTTTTGTAATGGAAAGCTCAGGCGCGATCCGGCTTGCAAATAATTCCAGATCCAGCCTGCAGTTTGCAGTCTTTGCCTGAAGCTTGTCCTTGAAAAAATATGTAGGAAACGTTGCCGCGGAAATCATGTAATCAGACGTCCGGTGCAGGATCACCCGTTCCATGTCACGAATCCCGGCCTGCACCATCGCATACCGCTCCTCTGCACGGAAGGCTCCGCGGTCATCAGAAAGAATAAACAGGTGCAGATAATCACAGCGTTTCAGAGCTTCCTCCAGAAGATAGCGATGCCCCAGCGTAAAGGGATTGCAGTTTGCCACGACCGCTCCGATGACGGCATCTTTTCTGAGCGCTTCCTCAGGTGTTTCCTCTCTGAGCGCGCGCATAAAGCTTTCAAAGCCCCTGCTTCTGTTCTCCATAAACAGGATATCCTTTGTCATCAGGATCGTATGGAAGCCCATATCGGCAAACATATCCAGATTTTTCGGTTTTGTGTAGATAAACAGATGCGTCACTGCTTTATCAAACTCATACTGTATCAGAGCCGAGAGAATCGTTGCCGAATACCCCTGTCCCTGATATGCAGGATCGATCGCCACACATTTGATCACATTTTTCTCCACGGAACCGGTGCCGATGATCTGATATTCCTCATTCAGTACACAGACTGTGTACTCGATCCCCTCGTCATATTCCAGTTCCATTTTATCGAGAAACCGTTTCAAATTCTGCAGTTCTCTGCCCCGCATGGGTCTGCCTTCCAGAATCATAACATACTCCTTTTGTGCCATAAAGCAGGAATTGAAGAAAAATCGCCGCCGCCAGCAGGTCCGCACAGCCGCCGGGACTCAGATTTTTCTCTATATAAAGCCGATCCATCTCCCGCAGCATTTCCTCTGCGGTTTGTGCATAGGCGCCGCCCGTTTTCAGAAACGCTTCCGCCTCACGGTGCATTTCATCGAGTGCCCCGGGATCCTGCCGGTGCAGTACATTGGAATCTTCCACAGACTGCATGAGTGTAAAGAGGGTCTGCAGCTTGATCAGATTCCACGGCCGACCTTCCCGGATCCCTTCCAAAAGAACCGGCAGCGCGATCCCGGTGAGGGAGCGGTAGCCCTTTATCGCCTCTCCGCGCACGCCGGTCGTTCCGTATTTGCGGAGATTTTTCTCTCCGTTGCTCACAGCGTCATGCTCTGCGATCTCAGAGAGCTCCCGCTTAAGGGTCTCTGCAGTCATCTGCATCTGCGCCGCGATCAGCCTTTCCTGTGTGAGCTCGTATTCTTCACGGCTAAGGAGGCCCGCCGCCGCGCAGAAGATCCCCAGCGTAAAGATCATCCCCTTATGCGTATTTACACCGCCTGTCGCCCGGTACATCGCCGCTTCCGCGCGCAGACCCGTTTTCCGGATCTCAGAAAAGAGCTCCTCAGGTGTTCCCTGATGCAGAAAGCCCTGTTTCGCCATGCGCACAAACCACGGTCTTAATGCCTCTGCGCTTCTTTCAAACATCGGCACATCCATATCCCGGTGCGCCCCGCAGCTATAAAGATCCACAAGCCCCGGCTTCGGTGTCGTGTACAGTTCCTCAAGAAGCGCTTCAAAGGCCAGTTTTCCGATCTCATCCGCGATCCAGTCGGAAAGGATCTCCTGAACCTTTTTCTGAAGCTCTGGAACCGTATGTGTTCTGCTTCGTCCGCATTCCTTGGCATCGCCGCCGCAGAGAAGGCATCTGCGCCTTTCTGCACCCACGAGCTCTCTGGTAAGCGCGCTTCCATTCCTGTCAAGCACATCGATGTCAAACAGCCTTCCAAGCGCATGCGCCTCTTCCAGCCCAACGGTCTTCTCCTTGAGATCAAGTGCCGTTTTTCCCGTCCTGACAAGATACACCGCGGCATATCCCGCATTCGTCTCAAGCACAGCCTGCTCCAGGATCTCGCCCGCTTTTTCGAGTATGTCTGTAAGCGCCTGCTGCCCTTCTTTAAACGCCCTGTAAACAGCCGGACCCGTTTTCACCGGTCCCGGAATATTCATTCCGAGGCTGATTACAATGCCGCAGGGATCTTTTCCCCTGAGCATCTCCTGCAGTCCCGCTTTTTTCTCGCGAAACTCCAAAACCTCCTGCAAGTTCACTTCCATCATTCGGCCTCCTGCTCTTTCGGGATCAAAGGATCTCCTGCGGCATATATCAGTTTCTTATTTTTCAAATTCAAACGGCTTGATCTGACGTACAACATCCATGATCGTGCCATCTCTGCTTTCGATAATACCTACCACGCGGTCACCGAACTGTACCTTCTGCGGCTCACCGGCGATCGAATATGCGATATCACGAAGCTCTTCAATCGTCTTAAACGGAAGGTCAACATCTTTCATCGCCTTGATCAGGTCTTTTCTCTTCGGATTGATCGCGATGCCATAGTCTGTAATAACCACGTCTACGCTTTCACCCGGTGTCGTCACCGTCGTTACATCGGTGCAGATCGCCGGAATTCTTCCCTGCAGAAGCGGCGCAATGACGATCGAGCACTTTGCGCCTGCCGCCGTATCCGGATGTCCGCCCTGCGCACCTGTAATCATGCCGTCGGATCCTACTACAACGTTGCAGTTAAAATGAACATCTACTTCAAGCGCTGCCAGGATGACGAAATCGAGCTTGTTTACGATCGCGCCCTTGTTGAACGGATCTGCATATTCTCCCGCGCTGATACGGAAGTGCTTCAGGTTTTTAACAGATTCCACGGCCGCGAGGTCAAAGTCCTGCGTATCCAGAAGACAGTCAACCTGGTCATTGATCAGAAGGTCGCACATCGGCTTTGTCAGTCCGCCCACGCCAAATCTCATGCGGATGTTCTTTTCCTTCATTACCTTTGCAAGAGAAATGGTGGAAGCGATCGATGCGCCGCCCACGCCTGTCTGGTAAGAAAATCCGTCCTTGAAGTACGGAGAATTGACAACAAACTTTGTGCAGTACTCCGCCATCATCAGCTTTCTCTGATCGGTCGTCGGCTTTGCAGCACCTGTCGCGATCTTCTTCGGATCTCCGATCGCGTCCACCTCAACCACATAGTCCACTCTTGTCATGCTGATATGCGCCGGGAAGTTCGGGAACGGAACCAGGCAGTCCGTGATCGCTACAACGCGGTCTGCATACATCGCATCCGCCACCGCATAGGACAGCACGCCGCAGTCGCTCTTACCGCCGATACCACGGCAGTTTCCATAATCGTCACAGGTCGGTGCGCCGATAAACGCAATATCAATATGGGTCTCGCCGCTTTCGATCGCACGTACACGTCCGCCATGGGAACGCATGATCGCAAGGCCTTTCAGTTTTCCGTTGGAGATCGCCTCACCGATCTTGCCTCTTACGCCTGAAGACTGAATATTGGTGATCGTTCCATCCTCGATATACGGAACGATCGGATCCTGTGCCTTTCCAAGAGAGCTTGCACAGATGGTGATATCCTTGATTCCCATTTTGTGAATCTCTTCCATCACCATATTTACAATGTAGTCTCCGTCACGGAAATGATGGTGGAAGCTGACGGTCATTCCGTCTTTGATCTCACATTTTTCCAGCACTTCCCGGATGCTCTTTACAAGCTTGCTTCCATTGGAGTTGATCACACATTTTGTCTTCGGTCCGTCATTTTTATATTCATAGCCGTCATAATAATGATTGCCGTGAAACACTTCTTTTCCTGTCAGTTCCAGGATCTCATCGGGAATATCTCTTCCTACCGCGTTGATCATCTTACAGGTCCCCCTTATACACGCCTGAGGCTTTTGCGAGTTCTATGGTCCTTTTTGCCCCGTCATAAAATGCAATATCGATCATTTTTCCATCTACCGTAAATACGCCGATACCCTGCGCCTTCTTTGTATCGATCTCTTTTACGACCTTTTCCGCAAAAATAATATCCTTTTCTGACGGCGTGAAGATCTCATGAACGATATCGATCTGGCGCGGATTGATGATCGATTTTCCGTCAAAGCCCATCAGGTGAATGGTCTGTACATCCATACGGAAGCCTTCCATATTGTCAAGGTCCGTGTATACGGTATCGAAGCACTGAACGCCTGCCGCACGCGCCGCGATCACGATATTCTGACGCGCGCCCATGAGTTCAATTCCGGTTCCGGTAATGTGGGTCTGCAGATCCTTTGTATAATCTCCGCCTGAGAGAGCGATACCAAACAGACGCTCGGAGGACTCACAAATATCCAGCGCTTTCATAACGCCTCTCGCCGACTCGATCGCTGCCATGATCAGTACGCTTCCCTTCGGACGGCCGAATTCCCGCTCTGCATACTCGACCATCGACTCGACCATCTTTACGTCATTGGCACACTCGGTCTTCGGAATACGAATAGCGTCACAGCCTCCCGCTACCGCACAGCGGATGTCTTCCTTCCAGTACGGCGTATCAAGCGCATTGATTCTGACAACGCGCTCGCATCCGCGGTAATCAATGCTTCTAAGCGCATGATAAAGAGAAAATCTTGCCGCGTCCTTCTGGTTTTCCGCTACCGCGTCCTCGAGGTCGAGCATGATCGAATCCGGTTTATAGATGTAAGGATCCTTCACAAGGCCCGGCTTCTGCGCGTTCAGAAACATCATGGTTCTTCTTAATCTTTTTTTATTTGGATTCATGACCGGATCGCACCTCCCCACGGTAAATTTTCAGTCTGCTCAAGGGAACGGAACACAGCCGCCTCCACACGCGCCCTGATGGTACAGTCCAGTGCGCCCTTGTCTACGATCGCGATCCGGACACTGTCAATTCCGAGGTTCGAAAGCGTCTCAAAGACAACCTTGCGGATCTGGTTTCCATACTGATTGATCACTGCGCTGTCCAGGGAAAAATCGATTTTTCCCTCTCCGGCTTCTACCGTTACCTGGCAGTCACTGGATTCCAGAGTACCTGCAACAGCAGGTTTTTTGATCTCCATGTTGTAATCCTCCTCTGTATACTCTTTGGATTGTTCTTTGGTTTGATTTTATCTTAGAACTGCAACCTTACAATAAACAGATTCGCTTCCTTAATATTTATTAAGGTTGAGCATTAGAGCGCCGTCAGCCCGCCGGTCTCGGAATCCATCAGAAAGCCGCGAATCTTCACATCCTGCGGCATCAGAGGATGCAGCCTTAACTCCTCAACCGTATTGATCACTGATTCCTCAGATGACTCAAAGCCGCTCAGCCATTTTTCCAGCGGAATCCCGCTGCGCCTGAGGATATCAATATGCTCTCTGGATATTCCTTTTTCCATAAGCTTATCCAGCATCTTTTTTCCGTCCATTCCCTGCACGCCGCAGTCCGTATGCCCGATCACCATGATCTCTTCCACG
This sequence comes from Eubacteriales bacterium, assembly GCA_030524135.1. Taxonomy (GTDB): domain Bacteria; phylum Bacillota; class Clostridia; order Lachnospirales; family Lachnospiraceae; genus Avilachnospira. Next base: position 5,386 of record JAUNHA010000001.1, on the reverse strand, counting down.
CCGAGCTCAAGAATTGCGACCAGAAGGCTTCGCACGACGCTCCCGTACGGATGTGTGATCACGCCGCCCGCATTCTTTATGATCTTGGCATCTCCGTTTCTGATGCCCAGCGCAGCCGGCAGAAGCTCCGTCAGCCGCGTGTCCATGCAGGTCAGTATGGCAAGCTTCTTATTGGGGTATTTGCTTGTCAGATACGGTTCATAGGCATGTTTCTCCACAAAGCTTTTATTAAACGCAAGAATTTCATCTATCATAACGGCACCTCCTTATTTTGCCGATCATTATAGAAAAATCATCCGGCGCACCCAAGCTTTCTTAAAGTATTTTAAGACACTTTAAGAATGAACTGAGGCACGATTCCGTATAGTAAAACCCCAAGAACCGCCGATCCCACGATCACCTTCGGCACCGGCCATTTTTTCTTTGTGATCAGGTACAGCATGCCGGCGCCGATTAAAAGGGCGATCCAGTCCGGCATCCCCGCCTGCGCATAGTTTTCCATGCTTAATGTCAGAATTACGGTCAGGATCATGCCGATACAGATCGGTTTCACCACACGCATCACATCGACAATGACCGCATTATTTTTAAATCTGGCAAAAAACACCGCTGCAAGAAGTGCGGAGGTGAATGCAGGCGTAAGCACACCCAGAACTGCCACAAGGCCGCCCGCCACCCCAGCCGTCTGAGTCCCTGCAAAGGTTGCACAGTTAAGCCCAAGCGGTCCGGGCGTCATCTCGGCAATCGCAACCAGATTCGTCATATCTTCGGCAGTCATCCACTGATGGCTCTGCATTTCATCAAGGATCAACGGGATCATGGACATCCCGCCGAAGCTCGTAAATCCTATTTTTACAAACGAAATAAATAACGCAAGATATACCACTTTTATTCCCTCCCTGTCTTATCTTCCTGAAGGTCATGCGCAGAGATCCTCTGTCCGGCAAAATGATACAGAAGCGCTGCTGCGACACCGATCAGGATCATGGCCGGGTTGCTGATGTCAGTAAAAATACCCGCAAGCACTGCAAGTGCGCAGATGATGCATCCCGTTTTAGAACGAAGCCCCTCTTTTCCAAGAGAAAGCGCCGCACAGGCGATGATCGGAACCACTGCCGCCTGAATACCCTCCAGGGCATACCGGCACCAGCGGTTTGTTTTCAGATATTGATATTCATATGCAACGACAGACAGGATCAGGACTGCAGGCGCCGTAATTCCGAGAACCGCGCACAGACCGCCAAAACAGCCGGCTACACGATAACCGAACATCATCGCAATATTCGTGATCATGATCCCGGGGACAGACTTTCCTACCGTCACAAGATCCAGAAGCTCTTCCTTCGTAAGGATCTTCCGCTTCTCCACAAACTCCTGCTCCATCTGTGCAAGAATGCTCCAGCCGCCGCCAAATGTAAAGCAGCCGATCTTAAAGAAAAAGCAAAACAGCATCCATCCGTTTCTGAGCTGCTCTTTTCCGTCAGGCTTTCCGCCTTTCTTCTGTCCGCTTTGTACGCACTGCCTCATCCCAAAGCCCCCTTTTCATTTTCTCTCTTTATTTCTTCCCACCTTATCATGAGAGTTGACATTTGTAAAATATATATATTATTATTAAAAATATAGGTTTTTCCTATTTATACTATATATTTTATATTATGTATGTCATTTCTATTCTGTATGTCATATTTTTATCTACACATCCAGGATATTCCGGAGGTAACGCATGAACTGGAACCAGCTCCAATATATGATCACCATTGCCGATGAAAAGAGCATCACCGGCGCGGCGAAAAAGCTGTTCATCTCACAGCCCTCGCTTTCCTTAAGCCTGCGCGCCATGGAAGATGAACTCGGCACGCCGCTGTTTGAACGAAAGCACGGTGCGCTGCAGCTAACCTACGCAGGTTCTCTGTTTTACGAATGGGCGCTGTCTGTTCTGCATTCCAGGAAACAGCTCTCCGCAAAGATCGGCGACATCGCAGCAAATTCCCGCAAGCTTCTCCGGATCGGCATCAGTCCGCACAGAAGCGCTCTTTTGCTGCCAGGTATTTTAAAAAGCTTTTATCAGCGTTATCCGGACTGCGAAGTCCAGCTGACCGAACAGCCTACTTTTCTGCTGCGGAATCTTCTTGAGAAAAATGAAATAGACTTTATGATCGACGTTCCGCATCCGGATACACTGAACTATCAGAGTGAAGTACTGGCAGATGAAAAGATCGTGCTGGCAGTTCCCGTTTCCTTCACGGGAGAGCATACGGTATTTTGCAGGCAATCCTACATCCCTCTGGAAAAAACCGCGGAACTCCCCTATATCATGCTCTCTCCCAATCACGTGATCGGAACACTCAGCCGAAAGCTCTGTGAGGCATCGCTCTTTCATCCGAATATCCGTATCACCTGCGCCAGCATTGACACAGCGCTGACGCTTTCCGCCGAACAGCTGGGCATCTCATTTGTTCCCGAAATATATGAAAAAAGAACCCGCTTTTCACAGCAGGTCCGTTATTATTCGATCAAGCATTTTGAGGAAACGAGGAAGATCTGTCTGATCACCCCGAAGCGGGACTATCAGAGCGAGCCGCTTAAGTACCTTTTGGAGCTCTTTCGGGAGGTTATTCCGGGGATGTACCGGTAAAGGGGTTGGTACTGGATTTTCAAAATCTCAAATTTATATTTCACAATTTTTAGTATTTGTGTATTAAATATTCTTGATATAAGAGTGTTTCTCTTGTATAATTTTTTTCGTACACAATATAAATTGTATGTGTCTTAAAAGTTGGTGAACAAATGGATAAAATGGAAGTCATAAAAAATATAATAATAAACAATGACGGTATTGCAAAGACCACTGATTTCGTTGCTGAAGGGCTTTCTAACTATGATGTGGCTAACTTATGTAAGGAGGGGTATATTGAACGCGTCAGACATGGCTATTACCAGCTCGCCGGGCAGGAAGATATAAAAGAAGAACAAATGCTTGCCGCGCTTCTTCCCGAAAGCATTGTATGCGTGGAATCAGCCCTGTTTTATTACGGTTACAGTAACTTTACACCCAGACAATGGTCAATCGCTGTCCCCCGCACATTTTCACGGACAAGACTGAATATCGGAACGCTTGCAACTAGGGTTTATTTTATTCAACCTGCTTTATTTGAAATTGGAAAAACAAGCGGAGAATTCAATGGTGTACAGCTTGCTGTTTATGATCGGGAGCGTACTATCTGCGACTGTTTCAAATACCGCACAAAGCTGGACAATGAAATGTTTAACAAGGCGCTCAACGCCTATGCTACTGATAAAAGGAAAAATCTGAGCAATCTTTCAGGTTATGCAAAGAAAATGAAGGTTTATAAAAAATTGATGGATGTCATGGAGGTGATTCTCAATGCCTGATATTGCTGCTTCCGTGCTTGCACGGCTAAAAAACAAGGCTGCTGAAAACGACAGAAGCTATCAGCTCTGCTTACAGCTTTTTTGTCAGGAAGAATTTCTCCGTCGTTTAGAGAAATCCAAATATGCTGAAAACCTCGTGTTAAAAGGCGGACTGTTTCTTTATTCACTGACGGGCTTTGACAGTCGGGTAACAGTGGATGTGGACTTTTTGCTACGTCAGGTACCAAATACACCAGAGCAATTAAAATCCCTTCTGGAGGAAATCATAAATGTTCCTACCGGCAATGATTTTGTAACCTTTGTGATCAAGGATGTTGCTCCTATTGCAGTCACTAAAAAGTATGCAGGAATTGGTGCTTCTATTATTGCCCGTATCAAAAATACAAGAACACCATTCAGCATTGACTTTGGTGTTGGAGATGTTATTGTTCCGAAACAGAAAAAACGACAGATACCAACGCAGCTTCCAGATTTTGAATCACCAATGATAAACACCTACTCTGTTGAAACAACCGTTGCGGAAAAACTTGACGCTATCTTGAACCTGATGGAATTCTCCAGCCGAATGAAGGACTACTACGACATTTATTATATCTCCAACAAGTTTGATTTTGAGGGAGAGGTACTGACAGAGGCACTCAAAAGGACTTTTTCTAACCGTGAACATAACTTTACACTTGAGCAATTTGAGCAAGTTATGAGCTTTTGCGATGATGCCGCAATGCAAAAGAAGTGGAAAGCGTTTGTGCGTAAAATCAATACCCAGACGGACAATTATGAAACCGTCCTAAAAACAATAAGAATTTTTCTTGAAAAGCCATTTATAGCAGCTATGAAAAATGAAACATTTACCGAGTGTTGGTCTGCTGCAAATAGCAAATGGATTGAGTAAATGCTCCATTATCCAGACGCTTATACAAAAGCATGAATCCGTCTCTCTCCCATACCAGTCCTTTGATGCGACCTGTTCATTTTCGACGAATAAGAACAGCGTATTCCAGTCACACGGATCCAGTTCAAAATAGAACCGTACAATGTTTGCCAGTCCTTCCATTCCGCGGCGCAAATCCGTGCATCCGGCTGCAAGATAGATTTTTTTAACCGGCTGCATCATTGAGCATGACTGGTTGCTCCGATCAACTTTTTAAGAAACTCTGCGGATGCATTGTTACAGATCTCCAGAGATACTTCGCTCAGGATGTACGGGATCGCCGTCATATCCTGTTTTTCTATATTCGAAACCGAAAGCTGCAGCGCATCGGGATTCGCTGCCACAAGTATCTCAACAAAGGCAGTTTCTTTGCAGGTTTTTAAGCATGCTTTCCGGACACGCTTTTACCGGTAGTAATAATTCGCTTTTGTGATACCGTGCTGCTTACACCAGTCCCTGACTTTCATTCCGGACGGTCGACTCTGGCGTTCCCTAATCTGATTCGCCCATAGCTGCAGCCGAGCCTGTGTGGCGACAAGACTTGTTTCAGAACTCATTTGATAACTGCCTAATCAGGGTCAAAAAAGTTGAGTACTAAACTTTTTTGACCGGCTATATATTGAGGCTATTATCTCAGAGTTTCTCTTGGAGTGAAAGGTACTTGCTTTGGAACATCTACAAAAAACTGCTTTAAATAAATAGAATACAATTTCAATCCACACCCCCGCATGGGGAGCGACCTTGATCTTCCGCAGCGCCTTGCAGCTGTTCTTGTTTCAATCCACGCTCCCGCGTGGGGAGCGACTCCGCTCATCGTTGTCTGATTTATCGAAACCGCAATTTCAATCCACGCTCCCGCGTGGGGAGCGACATCGTCCTACTAAAAGACGTATGCGTGATGTTGAATTTCAATCCACGCTCCCGCGTGGGGAGCGACTCCGTACCCCAGAAATATCGCAAGACTGTTTTGCATTTCAATCCACGCTCCCGCGTGGGGAGCGACATCACCACAACCATTCATCAACGCTTTCACAACATTTCAATCCACGCTCCCGCGTGGGG
>JAUNHA010000074.1 GCA_030524135.1 Eubacteriales bacterium | reverse complement strand
CCGCATATACCTATACAGTGAATGAGAAGCAGGTAACGGTGGGCGAGGATGCAAAGACCGCGGTTGCGGCGCTCGGAAAGGCAAAAGAGGAGAAGACGCTCAACAACTGTGCGGCAGGTGACGGCACGGCGAAGGACAAGGTATACCTCTATGATAATTTCGATCTGCATGTAAGCACCAATGACAAGAACAAGCAGATCGTCTGGGAGATCGCACTGAAGAATGCGAACACCGCAACGGAGGAAGGTCTTAAGATCGGGGACACCGCTGCGAGGGTAAAGCAGCTCTATCCGAAGGCAGTCGAGAGCTACGGTCTCTATACGGAGACGCTTGGAAACACGCAGATCATCGTGGACTGCGGCATTAAGAATGACAAGGTCGTTGCAATTTCCTATCAGTATTACGAGGCAAAGAAGTAATCAGCACCGCGGATCATCGCAACCGGAGAGAAGATGAAAGAACTTGAGTATCCGTTTGACGCGGCTGCAATCTTAAAAAAGAAAAAACAACTGAGGAAGGCGCTGATCGCAGACGGCACAAAACGCATAGAGCGTAAGATCGCCGTGCTCGGCGCCTCCACCACGCATGACATCAGGCTGATTCTGGAGCTCTTTTTGCTGAACTTCGGAATCGAGCCTGTGTTCTATGAGTGCGAATATGGAAAATACTGGGAGGATGTCATGTTTGACGCACCGGAGCTTAAGGAGTTTGCGCCGGATCTCGTCTACATCCACACATCCTTCCGGAGCATTCCGGAGACCTCGCTGCCGCTTCTTACGGACAGCGAAGAGGCGATACAGGAAAAGCTTTCCGCGCAATTTGCGCATTACAGGATGATGTGGGACCGGCTCCTTGGCGAGTACGGATGCGAGATCATCCAGGACAATTTTGAAAAGCCGTACTACCGGCTTCTCGGCAATCTTGATTCAGGCGATGTGCACGGAAGGACATCCTTTGTGCTGCGCTTAAATGAATTGTTTTCGGAATATGCGCGCACACATGAGCGCTTCCATATCAATGATGCCGAATGGCTCTCCTCCGACTACGGACTTTCCGAATGGAGCAGTCCGGTCTACTGGAACATGTATAAATACTGTCCGGCAGTTCCCGCCATCCCGTATCTTTCCTACAGCATTGCCTCTGTCATAAAGTCGATCTATGGAAAGAATAAAAAGGCGCTCGTGCTTGATCTTGACAATACGCTCTGGGGCGGCATCGTAGGAGACGACGGTCCGGAGAATATCGAGATCGGCATGGAAAACGGCATTGCCGAGATGTACACCGAATTCCAGAAATACTTAAAGGCACATAAGGATATGGGCATCCTGCTCACGGTGGATTCGAAGAATGAAGAGGAAAATGCGATCGCCGGGCTTTCGCGTGCGGACAGCGTGCTGAAACCGGAGGATTTCCTTGTGATCAAGGCGAACTGGGAGCCAAAGGACAGAAATGCGGCTGAGATCGCGGCAGAGCTCAATATCGGAACGGATGCGCTGGTGTTTGTGGACGACAATCCGGCAGAGCGGCACATTGTGCGCGAGCAGCTTCCGGGCATAGCGGTTCCGGAGATGACGGAAGGACAGGAAAGTGCGCCGGAGCGCTATATCCGTATTCTCGACCGCTCGGCGTTTTTTGAGCCGGTAAAGCTTTCCGCGGACGACTTAAAGCGCGGGGAAATGTACCGGGAAAACCTGGAACGCCATAAAGCGGAGGCGTCCTTTACCGATTATGGAGAATATCTGAGATCGCTTTCGATGCAGGCGGAGATCGCTCCGTTTGCGCCGATGTATATGAGCCGCATCGCACAGCTCACCAATAAATCCAACCAGTTCAATCTTACGACGAAGCGCTGTACCCAGGCGGAGATCGAAGCGATGGCAGCGGATCAGAATTGGATCACGCTGTATGGAAAGCTCTCGGACCGCTTCGGAGACAACGGTGTGGTGTCCGTTGTTGCGGGACACCTGGAAGAGACGGGACCTGCATGTGCCTGTGAGACGGGGGCAGAAGGCGTTGAGAGAGTGACGCAGCAGGCGGGGAAAGCCCTGCACATCGACCTGTGGCTTATGAGCTGCCGTGTCTTAAAGCGCGGTATGGAAAATGCAATGCTGGATGCGCTCGTGGATGCCTGCCTTAAAAAGCAGGCGGAGACGATCTTCGGCTATTATTATCCAACGCAGAAAAATGGTATGGTGCGGGATTTTTATGACAGAATGGGATTTACGCTTCTTTCGGAAGATGCGGAAGGAAACAGGCGCTATGCGCTTTCTGTCGGGCAGTATGTTAAGGGAAATGATGTGATCGCAGTATCGCAGGGAAACAATACGGGAGTATGAAATGAACAGAGCTGAGGTTTATGAGAAATTAAACGAAGTATTCCGTGAGGAATTTGATGATGAGACACTTACGGTAGAAGATGCGACGACGGCTTCTGATGTGGACGGCTGGGATAGCCTTGAGCACATCGATCTGATCGCTGCGGTGGAGGATGCATTTTCCGTACATTTTACAATGCCTGAGGTTACAAAGATGAAGAATGTCGGTGAAATGGTTGACCTCATTCTGCAGAAGCTGTAAGCGGGGACGGACGGCATGACCTATACAAGCTATGGCTTTGCTTTCCTTACGGCAGCAGCGCTTATTTTGTTTTATGCGTGCGGCGGAAGATTTCAGAAGCAGGTGCTCCTGATCACATCCGCCGTATTTATCGTACTGGCAGGCGGCATCTATTCTCTGTTTTTCATCCTGCTTTCCGCGGGGATCAGCTTTCTCGGAGCACTTTTTATGGAAAAGGCGGAGCAGCCGAAGGGGATTGAGCCGGCAAAAGGAACAGGGCATGCGGGCGATCCGGAGCTCCTTTGGAAAAAGCGGAAGACGGTATTTGTGCTCGCGGTCTGCATGCAGCTTCTGATGCTTGCTGTTTTCAAATACCTTAATTTCCCGAACTATACGAAGCTTGCGTTTGCGGAGCTCACCGGCAGAGAATTTGCATTTGAGGAAATCGCGCTGACCGCGCCGCTTGGCATATCGTTTTATGCGCTGATGCAGATCTCCTACCTTACAGATGTGTACTGGAACAGCCGGACGGCAGAGCATTCATTCCTGCGGTACGGAATCTTTTCCGCATTGTTCCTTCACATTGTGCAGGGACCGGTCGATCGTTACGGTACGGTTTCGAATCGCCTCTCTGAGCGGATTCCGCTTGACCTTACGCGCATCTCAGCGGGACTTTTCCGTCTCTCCTGGGGCCTTTTCAAGAAGCTTGTGATCTCGGAGCGCCTTGCAGTGTTTGTCAATACGATCTATGGAGATACGCTCAGCTACAGTGGTAGCTATCTCGTGTTTGCGGCGATCTGCTATGCGCTGCAGCTTTATACGGATTTTTCCGGCTGTATGGACCTTGTGCTCGGAATCGGAGAGATGTTCGGGCTGAGGCTTTCGGAGAACTTTAAGCAGCCGTTTTTCTCCCGCTCGGATGCGGAGTTCTGGCGCAGATGGCATGTGTCGCTCGGAAACTGGTTCCGCGACTATCTCATGTATCCGATGCTGCGTACGAAAACCTTCCGCAATCTCGGGAATTTCGGAAAGCGCGTTTTCGGAAAGAAGCAGGGGAAGAAGCTTCCGGTCTGCCTGTCGCTATTGATCGTGTGGTCGCTTCTGGGTCTCTGGCACGGCGGCATGTGGACGTTTATCATCGGCTCCGGCCTTCTGCACTGCATGTACATGATACTCGCGCAGATCTTTGAACCGGCGTTTGACGGCTTCTACCGGGTGACAGGGCTTAACCGGGAAAATCCGGTCTGGAAAGCATTCCAGATGCTGCGCACCTTTGTGCTCGTGAGCATTGGATTTGTATTTTTCCGTTCCGATTCGCTTACGATGGCATTTGACATTTTCCGCGGAATGGGATCCGGTGATATGGGGCTTTTTGGCGGGGAAGGATTTCTTTCACTTGGCATGAGCGTGCCGGATGCGATCGTACTGGTGCTGGGACTTCTGCTTTTATTTGTGATCTCGTGGAAGCTTGAAAAGACGGAAATGGTAACGACGGTCGGAGGCACGGACGATGCTAAAATGCCCTGCTTTGCAGAGCGGCTGTTATCCGGAAGAGGGACAAAAGCCTATCTTACTGCAGCGTTATTGCTTCTGTTCTGCGTACTGATCTTCGGATTTTACGGACAGGGCTATGATGCCTCTGCATTTATTTATTCGCAGTTTTAAGAAGCAATTAGAAGAGAACGACAAGAAAATAATGACAAGGAAAGCCTGCATTGGATATTTGCCTGAGGTCAAAATGACATCATGGGAGCTCCGATGGGGCTTTTTGTTTTGGTTGATTCCTGAGGGAAAAATTGCTACAATGGTTTCAATAGAGAAACAAGGCTTGCAGGAGGGAAAAGTGGGAAATAATTCAACAGATGAAATGATTATCGTGCTCGACTTCGGCGGACAGTATAACCAGCTCATCGCGAGAAGAGTGCGCGAATGCAATGTGTACTGTGAGGTTTATCCCTCATCGACACCGCTTGACGAGATAAAGGCGATGAATCCGAAGGGCATTATCTTTACCGGAGGACCGAATTCCGTATATCTTGAGGAATCACAGCACGTCGATCCGGCTATTTTTGAGATGGGGATTCCAATCCTCGGGATCTGTTACGGATCGCAGCTCATGGCATACACGCTCGGCGGTAAGGTCGAGACTGCTCCGACATCGGAATACGGCATGACGGAAACGGAATTTGATACCACATCCGCGATTTTTAAGGAGGTTCCGGAAAAGGATGTCGTATGGATGAGCCATACTGATTATATTGCAGAGGTTCCTGCGGGCTTCCGCATTACGGCACACACGCCGGTATGCCCCTGCGCAGCCATGGAATGCGCGGAGAGAAAGCTCTACGCGACCCAGTTCCACCCGGAGGTCAATCACACAAAGCACGGCTTTGAGATGCTGCGCGCTTTTGTGTACGATGTCTGCGGCTGCAAGGGAAGCTGGAAGATGGATGCATTTGTGGAAAATACGATCCGTGAGATCCGGGAAAAGGTCGGAGACGGACGTGTGCTCTGCGCGCTGTCTGGCGGCGTGGACAGCTCTGTCGCGGCAGTGCTTTTGTCAAAGGCAGTCGGCAAGCAGCTTACCTGTGTATTTGTAGATCATGGTCTTCTCCGGAAAAATGAGGGAGACGAGGTCGAGGCGGTATTCGGCAAGGATGGTCCTTATGACCTTAATTTCATCCGTGTCAACACGCAGGAGCGCTTCTATGAGAAGCTTAAGGGCGTGGAAGAGCCGGAGCAGAAGAGAAAGATCATCGGCGCCGAGTTCATCAACGTATTTGAAGAGGAAGCAAAGAAGATCGGAGCAGTCGATTATCTCGTGCAGGGAACCATTTACCCGGACGTGATCGAATCGGGTCTCGGAAAGAGCGCCGTGATCAAATCCCATCACAATGTGGGCGGACTTCCGGATCATGTGGATTTTAAGGAAATCATCGAGCCTCTGCGCATGCTGTTCAAGGATGAGGTGAGAAAAGCAGGTCTTGAGCTCGGTATTCCGGAGTATCTGGTATTCCGTCAGCCGTTCCCGGGACCGGGACTTGGCATCCGTATCATCGGAGAGGTAACGCCAGAAAAGGTGAAGATGGTACAGGACGCTGACTTCATTTATCGCGAGGAGATCGCAAAGGCCGGACTTGACAAAGAGATCAGCCAGTACTTTGCGGCGCTTACCAATATGCGCTCCGTCGGCGTCATGGGAGACTTCCGTACCTATGATTATGCGGTCGCTCTGCGCGCCGTTGTGACGAGCGACTTTATGACGGCTACCGCGGCGGACATCCCTTATGAGGTGCTGCAGCGCGTGATGACGCGTATCGTTAACGAGGTCAAGGGCGTGAACCGCGTAATGTATGACCTTACGAGCAAGCCGCCGGGAACGATAGAGATGGA
>JAUNHA010000019.1 GCA_030524135.1 Eubacteriales bacterium | reverse complement strand
GCACCTGCATCATGCCTCCTCTCTTCGGTCTCATTGCCGAATATATCAGCGCCGCGCTTCTTCCTTTCTATCTGTGTGCCGCACTGCTCGTGATGACGGGATCATACGAGGCACTTCAGCGACAGACTGAAATATCCTGAATTTTATCAGCAATTCCATTGGAAAAGGCCGCTCCCATACCGGAACGGCCTTTTACTTTGCCTTTATTCCTTATACGTTCTTCTTAAAGCCCGCGCGTTTTCTGAGAAGCGGATCCAGAATCTTCTTGCGGATACGCAGCGAAGTCGGGGTAACCTCCAGCAGCTCGTCCGTATCAATAAAGTCCATACACTGCTCCAGAGACATGATCTTCGGCGGTACAAGACGCAGCGCCTCGTCAGAGGATGAGGAACGCGTATTGGTCAGTTTCTTCGTCTTGCAGACGTTGATCTCGATATCCTCAGCCTTCGGCGACTGGCCGATGACCATTCCGCTGTATACCTTTGTGCCCGGTCCGATAAACAGGATACCTCTCTCCTGTGCATTGAACAGACCATAGGTAATCGCCTCGCCTGCCTCATACGCGATCAGCGAGCCTGTCGGACGGTAGGACAGATCTCCCTTATACGGACCATAGCCTTCAAATGCCGTGTTCAGAATACCGTTGCCCTTGGTATCTGTCATGAATTCATTTCTGTAACCGATCAGACCTCTCGAAGGAATGTTGAACTCAAGGCGCGTATTGCCTCCGTTCATCGGGGTCATACCCGCGAGTTCACCCTTTCTCTGGGTCAGCTTCTGGATGACGGTTCCGGTAAATTCCTCCGGCACGTCAATATAAGCGATCTCCATCGGCTCCAGTTTTTTGCCGCGCTCATCTGTCTTGTACAAAACCTCTGCCTTGGAAACCGCAAATTCATAGCCTTCACGCCGCATATTTTCGATCAGGACAGACAGATGCAGCTCGCCGCGTCCTGATACTTTAAAGCAGTCCGCAGCCTCCGTATCCTCCACGCGGAGCGAAACGTCGGTATTCAGCTCCCGGTAGAGGCGGTCTCTCAGATGGCGTGAGGTGATATATTTTCCCTCCTGCCCTGCAAGCGGAGAATCATTTACCATAAAGTACATGGCGATCGTCGGCTCTGATATTTTCTGGAACGGAATGGCCTCTACCTTTTCCGGCGCACAGATCGTATCCCCGATGTGGATCTCCGGAATACCCGAAATCGCAACGATCGAACCGAACTTCGCCTCCTGTACCTCAACGCGCTTTAAGCCGTCAAACTCATAGAGCTTGGAGATTTTCGTACGGATGACCTTGTCCTTGTCATGGTGATTGCAGAGCACGACCTGCTGATTCACGCTCACGGAGCCATTTGAGATCTTTCCGACACCGATACGGCCTACAAATTCATTATAGTCGATCGTGGAGATCAGCATCTGGGTCGGAGCATCCGGATCCCCTTCCGGGCACGGAATATGGGAAATGATCGTATCAAGCAGCGGTTTCATATCGCTGCCCTGTACAGAGGCATCCATAGACGCCCAGCCACTTCTTGCGGACGCGAATACAAACGGGCAGTCGATCTGTTCGTCAGAAGCGCCAAGATCCATAAGAAGTTCAAGAACCTCGTCTACCACCTCATCCGGACGTGCCTCCGGGCGGTCGATCTTATTAACACAGACTACGACCGGAAGTGCGAGCTCCATCGCCTTTCCAAGTACGAATTTTGTCTGCGGCATCGGACCTTCAAATGCGTCAACAAGCAGTACGACACCGTCTACCATCTTCAGTACGCGCTCTACCTCTCCGCCGAAGTCAGCGTGTCCCGGCGTATCAACAATATTGATCTTATATCCGTTATAATGAATCGCCGTATTCTTGGAAAGAATCGTAATTCCGCGCTCACGCTCGATCGCATTTGAATCCATGACGCGCTCCATTACTTCCTGATTCTCACGAAATACACCGTTCTGATGAAGCAGCGCGTCCACAAGCGTGGTCTTGCCGTGATCGACGTGCGCGATGATCGCGACATTTCTGATATCCTCTCTCTTTGCCATACAGCACCTCTTTCTGATTAATAACAACAAACACAATCGTTAATTATATAATAATCGCTCTCTCTATGCAAGTAAAAAGCCGGAAAGTCAAGGCCTCCGGCTGTTTTCTTTTGCAAACAAATTCTCTAATATCCCCGCGCCGTCTGCGCACGTTCCGCATAACTGCTTTCCGGATGTTCTCCTACAATGCGGTCAAAGATCGCATTTGCCTCCGCAGTCTGGCCATTTGTCTGAAGGATTCTGGCCTTCAGATACAGTGCCTCCGGCTCATCCGGCCGGATGGAGATCGCCTGATCAAAATACGCTTCTGCCTGCGCCGTATTTCCTCCGTTCCATGCAGAGGTTCCGAGGCTCGTAAGCGTATCATAACCTTCATTCTGCATATACTGCGTAATTTCATTCATCAGACTGAGCAGCGGCTCCTCCGTCACCTGTGAACGGTCAATCGAAATATAATCCGTCACTGCCTGTGTCAGATTCCCGCTCTGATAATTAGACCGGATCGAACTGAGTTTCTGGTACAGCCCGAGGAAGTCTGCGTTCTGCTGCTCAAACGCAGCCAGCCGTGTTGAGACATCATTATAGGATTCCTGGAGAGCATCGTAATTTGTCTGAAGCTCCGTAAGGCTCGCATTTTTATCCGAAAGCTCCTGGCTGTAGGTGATCACCTGCTGATTCGCCTGTACATTGATCTTTCTGCGAATCGAAGGAAGAAGCAGAAGCCAGAAGCTTATAAGACCGAGACAGAGGCCGACAGACAGATACCTTACGACCTGTCCTGCCGTCGCCTGCGCCTTGATCTGCGGCAGGATCACATCATCATCAGACATCTGCCTGTGGGAAAATGCATTCTTCAGCTTATTCTGCTCGATTTCCGCGCGTCCTGTCCGGCGTTTTACCTCATCCATGAGAATGAGCGCCTTCGGATTATTGCGGTCGATCTTCAGTACCTTCATCAGAGAGCGGCCCGCACGCACATGATCTTCCTTCTGCATATACAGAAGCGAGAGCAGAATATGCGCCTTAACAAAATAGGGTTTTTCGTCGATGATGCGGTTCAGCTGCAGAATTGCGAGATCCTCGCCTTCATGCTGCGCCTGCCAGAGCGCCTGATTGAATTTCTTTACCATCTGGGAAGCAAGTTCAAGCTGGCCCGGCTTTCTCTGCACCTCCTCCAGATAGTAATCCGCGCGGTTCGAGGCCGGCTGAAGGTTCATGCTGATGACCCACTGAATCAGGGCGTCTGCAGTCTCTCCCATCTCATAATAAATAAGACCGAGCAGGTTTCTGGCATCTGTCTGATACTTTGAAAAATGCAGTGATTTTTTGAGAAGCTCAGCCGCGCCGCTCAGATCATGCAGCTTTGCCCGTTCAAGACCCAGATTATAATATACGTTTGCAATGCGGTTGAGTGTTACATTATATTTCATGGGCTCTTCCCGCGGCAATGCCGTCCTGTACCAGCTGCATCATGATATCATTCATATCTGTCAGATCCGATTTTGCAATCGCATCTTCAATATCCTCGACGTCAAGCGAAGGCTTAAAGCGTCTGATCTCCTCCTGAAACTCAATCATGTTTCTCCTTTCCTGCGCTGTTTTTCAGCGCATGGAGGTATCCCCTTGCGGGATTTCTCCTTTCCTGCGCTGTTTTTCAGCGCATGGGGCATCCCCCTGCGGCACGCACCTGATGCTGCACAAATATCGCATCAGTATATCATCATTCTAGGATTTTGTACACTTCCGGTTTTTCCATCCCATAATACAGCACCGCAGAAAGGCGTTCCGTTTCCGCCTTTCCCGCGCTCATTTCCCTGACCTTTTCCGAAAAAGAAGGCTCTTCCGTTTCCGGCAGAAGGTAATAAAGCGTACAGTTTTCCGCATATTCTTCACGTTCCGTGAAAAGCTCCGAACGGGCTGCCAGGCTTTTCACCCGGTTTGCCATTGCATAATCACATGCGATACGAAGGCGGATACCGCGCTTTAACTCCTCACTGGGAGCTGTATTGAGCGCTTCCCTGAGCGCATCGGAATATGCACGCAGCAGACCGCCCGTTCCAAGCAGTGTTCCCCCGAAATAGCGCGTTACAACTGCGCATACATCGTACAGTGCATTTCCTTTCAGGATCTCGAGCATCGGCTTCCCCGCCGTTCCCTGAGGCTCCCCGTCATCACTCTGACGTTCAAATACCTGCTCCGGATCCCCGATCCGGAATGCAAAGCAGTTGTGTCGGGCGTCATAATGTTTTTTTTTCACACTTTCCAGAAATGCCCTCGCCTCCTCCTCGCTCCGGCATGGTGCGAGCGCGGCAAGAAAACGTGATTTTTTTACTTCTGTTTCCGCTTCCGAAAGTTTCGTTATGATCCGGTATCCGCTCATGATATTCCTCTTAAGCTTTGTTATTTCCGCCCTGCGGAAGCTGCGTCAGTATGATTGCTCCAAACATAAGCGCACAGCCTGCAAGCTCCCTTGTACTCATCGCATTGTGCATCAAGACCCATCCGGCAAGCACCGCAAAGCAGGATTCCAGGCTTAGGATCAGGGCGGCAACAGAGGGATCGACGCCGTTCTGTCCGACGATCTGCATGCTGTATGCGACGCCCGTCGACATGATTCCCGCATACAGAAGCGGAACAAGTCCGCTTTTGACTGCCGCCGCATCCGGCGTCTCAAATAAAAGCATCAGTATGCCGCTCAGCACTGCCGCCGTAAAGAACTGGATGCAGGACATTTTTACGCCCTGTGTCTTCGGGACAAAATGGTCGATGCACATGATATGCCCGGTAAACAGGAGCGCACAGCCCATGCACAGAAGATCTCCACGGTTAACATTGGAAAAGCCCTCTCCCTGCGGAATACAGAGAAAATAGAGTCCGAGTGCTCCAAGCACCACTGCCGTAAGAATACGCCCGCTGATCCTTTTTCCGAAGAAAATGCCGACGATCGGCACGAGGATCATATAGCTTGCCGTGATGAATCCGGCTTTTCCCGGAGTCGTGTACAGCAGGCCCATCTGCTGGACATTACTTGCCAGAAACAGAAAGAATCCGCACAGAATGCCGCCTGTAAGCGTCAGTCTGTCGATTCTTAAATCCCCATAGAAAAACCGGATAAACGGAATCAGCACCAGAACGCCAAGAATATTTCTCAGGCAGTTAAAGGTAAACGGCCCCATGACATTGCCTGCCGACTGCGCCACAAAGGCGGCGCCCCAGATCATGGCTGTGACAAACAGATAAATCGTATGTCTGGTTTTAATATTCATTCCTTAAAATCCGACCGGTGTCTCGATCTCGCCGGTATGTACCATGCTGAGCACCTCGAGGAACGGTCCTTCTCCCTGATACTCTTTTCTCATGCGAATCTCCACTCTGGCACGGAGCTTGACCCATGCGTGATTCTGGAATGAGGCAAGGGCAGCGCTGTGCGCGAGGAATCCGATAAAGCTCATATCTGCTTCGCAGCAGGTCATCGCCATGCGCCCCGGAACAAAGCAGTCTTTTTCAAACTGATCCGACTTCATGATGCAGGCGGTAAACTCTACGGTTTTTCCCTGGTAACGCTCCGGATTGTCCTTCGCGTCAAAAAACCAGATACCATAATCCTCCGGCTTGATCGAAATCACATCGGCTTCAATATCATACGGAAGCTCCTCCGGCAGCATTTCCATCGGCACCTCTCCGTACTGATTTTCAAATACGATGTCGGAGCCGGAAAGCAGCATAGGACGAAGCTTTCTCTTCCAGTCTACCAGAAGCTCATGCGGCTTATCATCGCAGCGGTTTACAATGCAGAGCTCGGAGCCCTTAAGCATCGGCCCCATCAGCGCTTTCATGTTGTCAAGATACTGTGCAAGCGTCGTTCCGTCCATGACCGTGACCTGCTGATAGATCGCCCATCCTTCAGGAAGTTCCAGCTTGTCCATGCTCCACATGCCGTTAAACTCGATGATCACGCGCTCCGGCTGATAACGGCTGTTAAGCTCCGCAAGATACTGCTTTGTCATGGCGCTTTCTTCATCGATCACGACCATGCTCGTATTGCTTTTCTTAAGTTCCTCTGCGGTATACTCGACCTCGCCTTCCTCGCAGACGATGAGCAGGGTCTTTCCTTCGATCCGGAAATACTCCTCTCCCATCGTATACTTGATAAATGCTGTTTTTCCTGCCTCCAGAAACCCGTTGATCAGGAATACCGGTATTTCATTTTCATTTAAATAATCTGCCATCGATTCTGTTCCTTATTCCATAAATGCCTTTGTAAGTGCGTCCTCATCAAGAGAGCTTCCGATCACGCAAAGCTTTCCGGTATACTCTGCTTCACCGTCTCTGATCTCATACTCTCCCGGTACGAGGTCAAAGTAATACCACGCGCCTTCCTGATCTGCAGAATGCAGCATGCCCTTTGCTCGCAGGATCTGTCCGTAAGTATGCCCCTCAGAAAGCTCCTCAAGCAGCTTTTCGAGCTTTTCCTTTTTGATCGGGGGCACATTCTCCTTGCCCCAGGACGTAAATACCTCATCCGCATGATGGTGGTGATGATGTCCGCCGCATCCGCAGCCGCAGTGCTCCCCATGCTCATGATGGTGCTCATGCGCCTCTTCCTCATCATGGTGGTGATGGTGTCCGCCGCATCCGCAGCCGCAGTGCTCTCCATGCTCATGATGATGCTCGTGCTCTTCTTCCTCATCATGGTGGTGATGGTGTTCATGCGCATGCGCCTCTGCCGCGGCTCTTGCCTCAGCCATAAGCTTCTCCGTCATATCATCGTGCTTTTCCATAACGGAAAGCAGCTTTTCACCGGATAACTGCGTGATCGGCGTTGTAATGATCTCCGCCTTGTCGTTAATGCTGCGGATCAGCTCCACGTCCTTATCAAGCTTTTCCTCCGGTGCCACATCCGCGCGGCTCAGGACAACGGTGCCCGCATACTGCACCTGATTGTTGAAGAACTCGCCAAAGTTCTTCATGTACATTTTGCATTTGTTGGCATCCACGATGGTAACTGCCGAATTGAGCTGTACCGGGAGATTTGCAGAAGCATCCTGCACTGCCTTCATGACATCGGAAAGCTTTCCAACGCCTGACGGCTCAATGATCACTCGCTGCGGCTCATACTTTTCAATTACTTCCTTAAGCGCTGTCTCAAAATCTCCTACCAGAGAGCAGCAGATGCATCCCTGGGACATTTCTCTTATTTCAATTCCGGCATCCTTTAAGAAGCCGCCGTCAATACCGATCTCACCGAATTCATTTTCGATCAGCACAACCTTTTCTCCGTTCAGTGCCTCTCCCAGAAGCTTTTTGATAAATGTCGTTTTTCCGGCTCCCAGAAACCCGGAGATAATATCTATTTTTGTCATCTTAAATCCTCCTTTATCGTATATCCAGATACACGGAAAAAACCGCCATAAGCGGTTTTCCCCTACACATACGTCATATTTTATCGCAGATCATCAGAAATCGCAAGACTTCCGTTGCCTGAATCAAGCGTGAACCAGAAAAAAACGCCATGCTCACGATTTTCAACACCGCATTCCTGCCCATGCGACTCAATGATCGCCTTTACGATGGAAAGGCCGATGCCGGATCCTCCGTACTCTCTGGTCCGCGCCTTATCCACCTTAAAGAATTTCTCCCAAAGATGCGGGATATCCTCCTCCGGAATCGGCTCTCCGTCATTGTATACGCCGATCCTGATCCGTTTTTTATCCGCCTCCTCTTCAACGCTGATACGGATATTTTTGTCCCCCTCCAGATGATTGAGCGCATTGTTGAAATAATTGGTGATGACCTCTTCGATCTTGAACTCATCCGCCCAGACGTATGCCTCAGTCAGTCCTGTTATGCTCAGGTTTACGCCTCTGTCTTTTATGATCAGCTGCTGCGCGTCAACAATGCTCCTGATCAGCGCCGTGATATCAAAATGAGAAAACTCCACCCTTTCATTTCCCAGCTCAAGATTATTAAGGGACGTCAGCTGCTTTACCATCTTGTTCATTTTCTGCGCCTCGTCGGCAATGACGTTGCAGTAATAATCCCTGCTGTCCGCGTCTTCCGCCATGCCTTCGGTGAGTCCCTCCGCATAGCCCTGTATCAGAGCGATCGGGGTCTTTAGCTCATGGGAAACATTTGCGATAAAGTCCTTTCGCATTGCGTCGATCCGGTTTTTTTCATCGATATCCTGCTTCAGCTCATTGTTGGCTGTCTTCAGCTCTCCGATCGTCTTTTCCAGCTGGTCGGACATCGTGTTCATCGAGCGACCGAGCACACCGATCTCGTCCTTTTCGCGTCCTGCATACCGCGCCGTAAAATCGAGCTTTGTCATGCGCTCCGATATGCCGGCAAGATGATTGATCGGTCTTGTGATCGCATTCGTCGCAAGATAGACAAGCGCGCTTCCGGCAAGAAGAAGTACGATTCCCACGATCATCAGAAAGCGGTTGGTAAGTGCCACGCTGTCATGAATGAGCGCCACAGGCATGGACATCAGGAAGGTCGTTTTCCCGTCTGAAAGATATCCCCAGCTCTCGAGATACGCCGACATGGAACGCCAGTCCACCGACTGCATGATGCAATATCTGTCATTTTTCACGATCGGCCTCGGGATCAGTCCCGGATTTGTATGTTCACCGGAGACAGGGTTCCCCATGATATCCTCAGCCGGAAGTTCTCCGTTTCTGATCGCTTCACTGTTGTCAAGGTAAAACTCCAGCTTTTTCAGAAGCCAGTTTCCTTCACGGGAAGCCGATATAACAGTCGAATGGTCCGCATCGATCAGCACAACATTGATATTGGAGTTGTCGTTGAGTTCCCGGAAAACGGAAGCCGCCGATGTGTCGGCAGACGATTGTCCAAGCTCCGCCTTCACCACCTCGGTGAGCGTTTCGCCCCTGCTCTCCAGATCTGTAAGCAGGTGGTCGACCGTCTCATACGCCGTCTGAAGCCCCTTTACCATCTGATTCATATAGTATTTTTCCAGGAAATAGTTATTTATCGCATACATGCCGAAAATAACAAGTGCCATAATTCCGATAAATATAAGCGTAAATCTCGTCCTGATGGAATTTTTCATTCGAAAGCCGCCTGACCTTTCCGCCCTGCCTGCCTTCTCTAAATCAGCCTGTTTCATCCGCAAACTCCGTTTCGCTGCCGCGGCAGGGCACTTTTCAGCTATAAGAAGCAGTATATCCGCTCCCTATGTTTAAATTGTGTCCTGCCTGATCCGGTTTTTCTGCAAATCATTATAGCGTTCCGAAACGGCGGCTGTCAAATTTGTGTCCTAACTTCCCGTGTATTTCCACGCCTTAAGCTCATAGCCCTTTTTGACCGACACCGGAAAGGTCCGGCTTTTATCGGAATATCTCACATTCCTGATTGCTGCCGCGCTGCTTCCGCCTGCGGTATCAAAACGCAGATGGTAGCTGTTTTCCTCATAAACGGCATCATATACGGTATTGCTTCGGGGAACGGTTCCGTTCCAGCCGTTCCAGCGCAGGAATCTGCTGCCGTAGGGCGGTGTCGGCGCTGCGGGCGAATACGTACTCCCCGCCGTAAGTTCCACCGTTCCCGGACCTCCGCTTCCGCTGCCCGGACGAAATTCCAGTTTTACCCTGCCTTTTTTGGCACTTTCAAAGGCTTCGCTCCCGTCCAGAATACTGCTGCTGACACGGTAGTTTGCCTGTTTGTCTGTCCCTGCTCCGCTGTAATAACCATATTCGTAAGCACCTACATAAACGCCTGTGACCGCCTCGTGTATGTCGGAAAGCTCCAGTCTGATATCCAGATCATATTCGCTGCTTCCCTCCTTATCCTCCGCCGGCGTATTGTCGGAATAGGCGACGACATGCGCAATATCCGTCTTTGGATATCTGCACTTATCTCCGTCAACATGGCTCTCTGAGAGATACATGCTGATCTTTTTTCCCGCCGCGAGAATGCCCGTGTCCTGCGCGGTCAGAATGTCCGTCTGATTGATGAATACCCTGCGCTTATAGCTTCCCATACTGCTCTCATGATGCAGATCCGGGATGATATGATATTTTTTTATGTTTGTATTGTTTGCGTTCGGAATCAGTCCCGGCGCCGCTTTATTCCCGTATGCCGTAAATGCGATATAAGGCCCCCAGTAATAATGATAATATCCCACACTTTCCCAGTAGGGACCCTTCACGCGCCCGGTGATACGGAATACCAGATTTCCGGCAGTGTTTTTCTCAATCGAAAGCTTCAGGTTTTTTACGTAATTCGCGAAATATCCGGGATCCACAATAAAATCCGGAGTTCCGCTGCTGCCCGCACCGAGCGGCATGATTCCATTCTCGCGCATGGGAACCGATACTGTCGCACCGGATGGCGTCGCCCAGGCCACAGAAGGCGTGGCAGAGAGGCCGGAGAGGTTCTCATCCATCTCCGGAACCGTCTCCCTGCCCTCCTGTCCGGAAGCTGCCTGTATACGCATGGGAACGGAAAAACTCTGTAACAGAACTGCAAGGCAGATCAGACCAAGCCCCGTCCTTCTGTACAGATTCGCCCGGCACATCTTCAGCTGCCCGACCGCCTTCCTCTGCTGTTTTGCATGTATTTTCAAAGCTTTTTTCTCCCTTCACATCAATTGTGTTCCGATATACCAATCTCAGAGGTCCAGTTCAGACCGCCCGGAAGGAAAATCCGGTTTCCGTGATCTCCGGCAGATGATATACCGTGATCCGTGTTTTATGCGTCAGCTTTGTTTTTCCGTCTGTCAGCAGCACCTCGCAGCGTACTTCCGCTCCGTCCAGCGATCTTTTAATATCGCTGAGCAGAAAAGTTTCTCCCGTACCGCTCTGTTCCTTCCCGTTTACATACCAGCGGTAAGACGCGGCCTCGCTTGTCTTTGCGTCAAACAGGATGCGGCCGTACTGCCATGCCGTTTTTCCGTAAAGTCTGCGGTAGGTCGTTCTGTCCGGCGCCTCCTGTCGTTTTTCGATCACGTGATTTCGGCTGTGCGATTCCGACCAGCTGTCATCCGGATCTTTTCCGTCGGGCGGGATATCCGGCCCGTTTCCGTCATCGGGCTCCGTGACGGAGGCCTTTCTCCAAAGCGCCCTTGCAACGGCTTTTTCCTCCTGTACTTCCGCCTTCTTCCGGTCTTCGCCATCCTCCAGTGCGATCATATACCGGCTTTTTTCCGTAAGAAGCGTACTCCCGGCCGCGTCATTTCCCTTCAGATACCATCCGCAGAACAGATATCCGTCACGAACCGGATTTTCCGGCAGCGCGATCGTATCCGCCGCCGCTCCGCTGCCGTCGTTATAGCGGACGTTTACCGTCTTCGTCTCACCGGAACCCGGAAATCTGCCTCCGTTCGCATGAAACAGAAGCTGGTAGCGGCGCGCTTCAAATACAGCCTGAAACGTAAGCTCCTTTCCATTCACACCGCTCAGTTTCCAGAACCAGGCCCCGGGCGCTATCGTATCTCCGTTTTTCAGCTCCGGTGAGCCTGCTGCCGGATCCTCCTTTGTTCCGCTGCCTTTGACTGCCCCGTATACGGTTTGTCCGCCGGCGGACATAACTGTCGTAAGAAGCGCGCACAGGAGAATGCAGCTTCTCGCAAGCTCTGCTATGCTTTTCCTTTTTCTTTTCATGATGTCTGCCAATCCTTCTCCCGCTCACATAAGACGGAACTTCCATTCTCCGAGACCCGCAGTACGAAGCACTCGGACCGAATGGTACCGGCCTCGTTTTTCAGTTCGCAGCGGTACCGTTTCTCTCCGTCGGATGCGCTGATCTGCACCGTAAGAGACGTTTCCGCTGCCTTCCCCGCTGCCCCGGGTGAGATCACCTCCTGTTTTATAACGCGTTCGGTTTCTCCTGTCCGTTCATACCAGAACACCTCCGTCTTTTCCCCCTTTCCCGAAAGGAAATGAAGCCGGAGTTCTGCCTCGTAATCAAGCACCGCCATCAGGGAAAACGCATTGCTCTCTGCGGTACCCCCGTGGCTGTACGCCGCGACCGCCGTCTGGGGAATACCTCCCGCGAGAGACAAAACGGTAATCAACAGCGTAAATTTCTTTCCCGCCCTGCAGCTTTTTGCCTTTCTCATACCTTTTTTGCACCCGTTTCATCCACCATGCTTCCGCCCGGTGTCCTTTCATTGCAGTACATGCTTCCATAAGAGCGCACGCCGATCCGTTTATAGATCCATTTCCCGAACGACGTCTCACCAAACGTCCTGTCGAACGCCTCATAATACCAGGTCTGCTCCGGAATATCCTCAAGTGACGCAAAATAATACTCTCTTCCGTCTATCTTTCTCCATCCCGTCTGCATAATACCGCTCACCGGATCCAGATAGTAGACCTGCAAAGCCGTCTCATCTCTGTGCCAGCCCTTTTCGAGCTGTCCGAGCGACCCGTCCGTCCGGTCGCTGCAGTGGTACCAGTTCCCGTTTTCAGAGCGGATCCATCCGTACTCCATAACCGCTTCCGGATTGAATTTAAACCACGCATTCTCCCCCTGACCGCCTGATGCATACGGATTAAACAGATACAGCCATCCATCTGCCGCCTGTTTTCCGCCGGGCAGCGTATAACTCCATCTGTGTGTTTTTTCATCAAGAAGTGTCCAGGTTCCTCCGCTGATCCCGTTCTTTACGGAAGCATCCGGCTCGTCATAGATCAGGGTTTCCATTCCGCTGTTTCCGCTCTGTCCAGATGGTCTGCTTCCCGATCCTGAGCCGGAGCCGCCGGAGCCGCTGCGTCTTACTGCTTCAAAGGATACCTGCGGACAGGCTTCGGTATCTGAAAGCGCATTGGAAAGATCCTTTGGAACCTCTACGGTAAGCTCGAGCTTCTCCGATGCCTTTGCACAGTAGCCTAATCCGATCCCGTTTTTCAGCGCATTATCCAGCATACTCCCTTCGTAAAGCACTGCACCGTCCCGTTCGATCCGGAGCTTCAGCGCAGAAAGAAGCTTCTGTTCCTTATCGGAAAGCCCGTCCGGATGCAGCTTCATCCTCACATAGTATGAACCGCCTGCCGCATTTTCGATCTGTAAGGTTTCCGTTACAGTTTCCCCCGGCATCAGCGCTCCCATGCCTTCAAAAAGGATGCCGGATAATACCTGTTTTTCTTTTTCAAATCTGAGTACAGGTCCGCCCTCCGTCCTCCGGAAGATCGTTCCATCCGGCGAGACCGTTGAACTCAGCATCTGTTCCCAGGGCTCGGATGACCAGAAATTCGGGACAAGCCCGCTGTCCTGCATGGCTTCCGGTACTGCCCGCAGCAGAAAGTGTTCCTCCTCCGGTACAAATGTCAGATCCGGGATCTCTATCCCTTCGCACAGAAGAATGCTTTCCCCCTCTGAAAGTGCCTTTGTGCAGTACAGATAATCGCCGCGCATCACCGCATATCCGGACATCCCGCTAAGGATGACCGGAAGCTGCTCTCTGAGTGCATCTCCCGCCTCAAGTTCCAGTTTTACCCTCACCCAGGCCCGTTTTTTCTGATTTGTCAAAGTCATGCGGTAGCAGGCGCTGCCTCCCGGCTGCAGACGCTCTGCGCTCTCATCCGTTTCGATCTGAAGCTCCGCCTGTACACCGCCTGTAAAAAGTCTCGCCTTCGCACCTGCGCCAAGTCCCCCGGTTCCCGCAAACACAGTGAGCGGTGCCCTGCTTCCAAGCAGCAGAATCAGGCAAATGCTTCCCGCGGCAGCTCTGGTTTTCATTCTGATCACCCCTTTATTTCCGCAACCTCCATGAGGATCCCGCGTGCTGCCTGTACGTTTTCATAGCCTTCTGCCTGCACTGCATAAGGCGTCACCTTTACGCTTCCCGAAAATCCGGTTCCATCCGCCTTAAGGCTGAGAGAAGTAATGTCCGGAACCCGGATGTTCTGAAACAGATAACTCGTTTCGCCGCCCTTCGTCTCACCTTTCTGTTTTCCCTTTACGATGCTCTTATAGCCATAGTAATAGACGGAATTCTTTCCCTCTGTTTTGGAAACGGTACTGTTAAGCAGCTCCCATCTGCCGTCCTCATTCAGTTTTTCCAGCGTCACGCAGTCATGTACGGCATCGGCATCCTCTCCGGCGATTCTGAACGAAGCGGCAGGCACCTCTACCTTAAGCGCCACCCATGCGTCATAGGAGAGCGGTGACACGAACTTCGGATTTTTCGGGACCACCGATCCGGGCTGCAGATTTTCCGCGCGGTCGGGAACGCCGTTGTTGTTCGTATCCTCTGTCGGCCAGTCCGGCTCCACCACGCCGGTTCCCTTGTTTTTATCATTTTCGATCTCTCCGCCCGCTTCGCCTGCCTGAATCGTAAATACGTTTTCAGCCGCTTCACCTCTGGAAGAGAATGCCGCATATCCGGCCCCGACAGCCGTTCCCGCGGCAAGCAGCACCGCCGCCGCGACAGCCGTCTGCCTGAGGCGTCCTTTGCTGCCCGTTCTTCTCCCTCCCTTCTTCTGTAGCTTCCCCTTCTTCATTTCCTTCTCCTGTCGCATGACAAACTCCTTTCCTGCCGTTTTCCGGCACAGCGGTTTCCCGCAGATATTATATTTCCTCCGTCCGCAGACGGCCGGCTATTCCCTGCAGAATGATCAGCAGGCCGGCGGCCGCAAAAACGTAAGGTGACCTGATAAAGAGGAGAAAATACTTCCCGCCTCTGATCACGCTGATACAGCGTCCTTCTATTTCCTCTGCCCTGACAGTAAATCCGTCAGGCGCCCCGTTTGCATCCCCTCCGGTCCGGTACCCCTCAGGCGTTTTTTCGAGGACCCGGTGAAAAATGCGCATCCCGCCCTTCTGAAAGACGGCAATATCCCCGGCAGAAAGCTCCCGCTCCCGAAGATCACATAGAAGAAGATCCTCAGTGGAAAATGCCGGACGCATGCTCTCGCTCAGCACCTCTTCAAAGGAAAAACCGATTCCCGGAAGAAGCGCAAAACAAAGAAGCACAGCCGCAAACAGCAATGCAGCCATATTGATCAAAAAAGTAAGCATGCGAAAAAAAGCCCGTCCCGGTCTGTTCCTCTCCATGGCAGTCTCCTGTTGCAGACGGCAAATAACCACGTCGTTCCTGACAGCAGTTATTCTGTCCGATCTGAATTTTGTTGGATTTGAATTTTGTTGGATCTTAATTTTATCTGATCTGAACCTGATGATACCCGGCAATGAAGCACCGGTCTTAAAAACACGCCGCAAACCGCAGCGTCTGAGGACGCGTCTTGTGCATCCGTGAAATGAAAAAGATGTGTATAAAGAAACACACCCCGGAAATGAAGACGTTTCATTTCCTGAAGTGTGCTCATTTTAAATCCTTTTGTACCCTTATGTCAAGCGAAAAGCTGTTTTGTGCAAAAGTAGACTTTTTTCCGCTCAGTGAAGCGGATATCCCCAGGCCACCTGCATCTTCCTCGCCACACCGCGGTAGGCGACCGCAAGAAAGACTGCGGCAAACAGCCAGGCTGCCGGATCACAGAAACACGCGAGGACAAAGCTGTGCGTATAGATCGCAAGAAATGCAAAGATCAGACGCGCAAACATTTCAACCACGCCGCCGAGCATCGGCATCAGGCTGTAGCCCGCCCCCTGCATGAAATTCCGGAAAATGAAGATAAAGCTGAGCGGAATATAGAATACGACGCTGATGTTGATGTAGATTCTCGCGTAAGGCAGAAGCTCCGAAATATCCCCGGAAAAGAATGCACGGATCCCGTTCGGCAGGATCATTACCATAATGAATGCCGCCGCAAGCGAATAGACCGTATCGATCTTAAGCGAAGCCCTCACGCCCTCGCGGATTCTTCCGAAATCCTGCTTTCCGGCGTTCTGTCCGGCGTAGGTGGCGCTCATCTGTCCCATCGCCACCATGCCCTGCTGCAGAATGTTCTGAAGCTTGCACGCCGCCGTATACGCGGCGATTGCGGTCGACCCGAAGTAATTGATCGCAGTCTGCATGATCATCGTACCGCAGGCGGTGATGGAAAACTGCAGCGCCATCGGAACGCCGATCGCAAGCTGCCGCTTCGTATCCCTTTTGTTCAGGCGGAAATCCCTGCGCGCTGCCCGGAGAAGCGGTTCATTTTTTCTGATATAAACAAAGCAGATCACACCGGAAAGAAACTGCGAGATCACAGTCGCCACGGCAGCTCCCGCAACTCCCATCCCGACATTGATAATGAGCACGAGATCGAGCGCAACGTTCAATGCCGCTGAAAACAAAAGCGTATAAAGCGGCACCCTGCTGTTTCCGATCGCACGCAGAAAAGCAGAGGTCAGATTGTAGAGCACGGTCGCAAACAAGCCGTATGAAATCAGGCTGATATAGGTATATGCATCTTCAAAAATATCCGCCGGCGTATGCATCAGCGTAAGCAGCGGCTTCATCAGCAGCACACATAACAAGGTCATGACCGCAGTGATCAGAAAAGCAAGTGTCATTCCGTTTCCGACGCTCCGCTTCATACCCTCTTTGTCACCCGCGCCGAAATACTGCGCGGTCAGTACGGAAAAGCCGGACGTAATGCCCTGTGCAAAGCCGTTGATCAGGAACATGATCGTTCCGGTCGATCCGACCGCCGCAAGCGCTCCGCTTCCGACAAAGCGCCCAACAATGATCGTATCCGCCATATTATAAAGCTGCTGAAAAATATTTCCCAAAAGCAGGGGGAGCATGAACCGCAGCATTAGCGGTACAGGATTCCCCTTCGTCATGTCTAACTGCAAGATCAGTTCCTCTCTTTTCTTTCCACAGGCGCACATGCTTCCCGAAGCCATGCGCCCTCCTCCGCATTAAGCAGCGGAAGCAGCGTTTCACATACTTTTTTATGATATGCATTCAGAAGCTCAATATCCCTGTCCGTCATGATGGAGAGATCCAGAAGATCCCTGTCCATCGGGCAGAGCGTATAGGTCTCAAACCTGCAGAACTGTCCGTATTCATTGCTGTAGTCATTCACACACATAAGCATGTTTTCGGTCCGCACGCCGTGACTGCCTTCAATATAAAGGCCGGGCTCATCAGAAACGAATGCGCCCTCTGACATCGGGCTTCCGTCCCTGCCCGCAGCGATCATCTTATAGCGGATCCCGACCGGACGCTCATGGACATTGAGACAGAAGCCAACGCCGTGACCGGTTCCGTGGTTGTAGTTAAGGCCTCTGGTCCAGAACGGCTCGCGCGCGATATAATCAAGCACAAGTCCCGAGGTGCCCTCAAGAAATCTGGCATCCGCAAGGCGGAGGTTTGCGATCACGCTGAGTGTGAAATCCCGTTTTTCTTCCGCGCTTGCCTTCCCGCAGGCAATCGTACGGGTCACATCCGTTGTTCCCTCCGGATACTGGCCGCCTGAATCAACGAGGAACATGCCCTCCGGCCTGATCTCGGCGTGCTGCTCCTTCGTCGGCGCATAGTGGCACATGGCCGCATTTGCACCGTAAGCCGCGATCGTCGTAAAGCTCTCCCCGAGGAAATGCTCATTTTGCGCACGGAATGTATGCAGCTTTTCCGCCGCGCTCCACTCCGTCATCTCTGTCTTTCCGATGTTTTGCTTGAACCAGTAGACAAATCTGGTAAGCGCCGCGCCGTCTTTGATATGCGCAAGACGCAGGTTTTCCATCTCGACCGGATTCTTTTTTGCCTTCGCAATGGTCGTAGGCAGCATTCTGTCCACGATCGTGCAATCCTCTGCCACAGAGGAGATGAGGGCGAAATTTGTTTTCTCCCGCTCCATAAGAACCGCTTTTCCGGAAAGGGCTGCCACATCCGCATAGACCTGACTTACCTTTGTTACAGGTGTTACATGCAGCGCGTTCAGATACTCCCGCACCTCTTTTGTCAGATGTCCTTCCGTCAGATAAAGCCTCATTTCATCCCCGTCCATCATAAAAAATGACAGAAATACGGGATTGCAGGGCACGTCCGCTCCACGCAGGTTGAGAAGCCAGGCAATGTCATCAAGCGATGTGATGACATGCGCAAAAGCACCGCATTTTGCAAGCTCCCCGCGAAGCCAGGCAAGCTTTTCCGAAGCGCTTTTTCCACTATACTTTTCTTCCAGAATAAAGAGCGGTGCCTCCTCCGGGGAAGGACGCCCCTCCCATACCTCATCCGGCAAATCCTTTTCCCAGCAGACAGAAACATGCTTGCCGGAAAGTGCCGCGATCAGCGCCTTCGCTTCCGTATCAGATACGCAGGTTCCGTTAAATCCAAGAACGCCGCCCTCAGGTATGTGCAGGGCTGCATAGGCGGAAAGCTCCGGTGTCTCCGGTTCCCCCTGCTTCATAAGCTGTACCCCGCTTCCTGAAAGCTGTGCAGCAGCCTGAACAAAATAACGACCATCCGTCCAGAGCGCCGCTTCCTCATCCGTCACAAGAAGCTTTCCGGCTGATCCGGTAAAGCCGGTAAGCTCCGCGATCTCCCTGTAGTATGCGCCCACATACTCCGACTGGTGATCGTCATCCATCGTCACATAATACATATCTATTCCCGCACTTTTCATTGCGGCACGCAGCTTTGTAATCTGTTCTCTCATATCCCCCTCCTGATCATTTATGCGTATTCATATCCTATTTCAAAATAAACCAAGCTTCACGCACGCCTTGTAAATTCCGTCATGCCAAATGTCGTCCGTCACAAGATCTGCCGCCTGCTTAACCTCTTCCATCGCATTTCCGACCGCGATCCCGGTTCCTGCCGCCTCCAGAATATCGATGTCATTTTCCGAATCTCCAAACGCGTAGGTATGCTCCCGCGGCACGTCATAATACGCGCAGAGCCGTTCAAGGCCGCTTGCCTTTGAACAGCATTTTTCCACGAGGTCCGCACCCTCTCCCGAAGAAAAGGAAAGAAGCCGCACACCCGGAAATGCCTTTAAAAAAGCCTTCCTTTCCGCGCCGTCCCTTCCCGCATAGGAAAGCGCGCGCACAGGAAGCTTCCACAGATCATCCGCTGAAACATATCTCCGTTTTAAAAACTTATTGTAGCTTTTATCCGCCTTTGTCTTTAACTCAGGATTTACGAAATAATCCTTTCCGCAAAGCGTCGTCCCGATACAAAGACCGTTCGCCTCCGCATATCCGATGATCGCCTTTACAAGCCCGGGCTCCATAAAATGCTCGTAGATCGTCCTGTACTGTTCCGCCCCTTTCCGGGCATCATAAGGCAGCGTATCATCCCTTACGGATATCCGCGTTCCGTTCTGATGAATGACAGCATCCGGCTCTACGATATCCCGGAACATATAGCTGTAATAATTATCCATATCCCGACCGCTCGCGATCACGATATAACTCGACTCCCGGAGACGTGAGACTGCCTCTCTTGCCGAAGCGCAGATCTCATTTTTGCTGTTGTCCAGAAGTGTATGATCAAGATCAAAGCATACAATTGCGTTTTTTTTCGCCATAATAGCGCCCTCTCTGTTCGCTGCTTTATTATACTTCCTGCCGAAACCCCGTGCAACTGAAAAAATGCGGTGAACTGACGAAAAACCGTCCGTTTTACACCGCATTTTTTACACTCTGTCAGGAGGCGGATCCGAAGGAGCCTCTCCTACTGTTCTTCAAATTTATAGCCCATTCCCCAGATCGTCTTGATCTGCTCTCCCGCACTGCCAAGCTTTGCGCGCAGCTTCTTGACATGCGTATCAATGGTCCTCGCATCTCCGAAATAGTCATAATCCCAGACGTTGTTCAGGATCTTTTCCCGGCTGAGCGCGATTCCCTTATTCTGCATGAAATAATCCAGAAGCTCAAATTCCTTATAGCTGAGATCCACAGTTCCGCTGTCCGTGCGCACCGTATGTCCGGCGCGGTCAAGTTCTATTTTTCCGCATCTGATCGTCTCGCTTTCGCCGTGGCGTGTCCTTCTTAAAATGGCATCCACGCGCGCTGTCAGGATCTTCGGAGAAAACGGCTTTGAGATATATTCATCCACGCCGAGCTGAAAGCCCTGGAGCTCATCCTGTTCCTCTCCGCGCGCCGTCAGCATGATGATCGGTACGCGTGAGATCTTGCGGATCGTCTTTACAACTTCCCATCCGTTCATCTTCGGCATCATGACATCGAGCAGAATCAGCGCGATGTCCTTGTCCGCACAGAATTTGTCAACAGCCTCTTCGCCGTCCGCCGCCTCGATCACCTGAAAACCCTTTGCGGATAAAAAGTCATTGATGAGTTTTCTCATACGGATCTCATCATCTACCACCAATACCTTTAACTCTTCCATATAAGGTCTTTTTTTCCTCCGTCATCTCCAAAACAAATCTCGATATATTCTGGATTTTATTGTAGCGGCTCTTTGTGTGCAAAATGTGAAGGAATTGTTTTGCCCTTGTGACCGCCACATAGAACATTCTCCGCTCTTCGGAAAGCGTTTTTTCATCCGCAGCTGCCTTTCTGTGCGGCGTGATTCCCTCATTTGCATCCATGATAAAGACGGCTGTGAATTCCAGTCCCTTTGAACCGTGAAAGGTGGAAAGCATCACCCTGTCAGCACAGCCTTCTTCCTGTTTTTTTCCGCCGGCAGGGATATCCGCATCCCTGAGGGCTTTTAACAGCTGCGCAAATCCGGCGCCCGTCCGGCAGAGCACGGCCATCTCCGACCATGCAAGTCCTCCTGCCCGGTACTCCCTGAGATATTTTATCAGAAGCGCTGTCTCTTCCGCCTCGGTCTCACTGCTTTCGATGGAAACGGAAGACAAAAGATCCCTCCCTGCCTGAAGCTCTTTCCGAAAGCGCTTTTTGTTGTGCCGGATCAGCTTCTGCGCCCGGTCCACGATCTGTTTCCCGGAACGGTAATTCGTACCGAGCAGCACCGTCCGGCAGCCCGGATAGTCACGTGGAAACCCCAGCATGATCTCAGGCTCTGAACCCCGGAAGCCATAGATGCTCTGATCGTCATCCCCCACGATAAACAGATTGCGGTGCTCCACGCAGAGGAGCTTAAGAATCTCATACTGGATGGAATTGATATCCTGAAACTCATCGACAAGCACATAGCGGAAGCGTTTTCTTTCTTCCGCGAGCACCTCTTTCTCGGTCCGCAACAGCAAAAGACAGCGCAGCAGCATATCATCGAAATCCAGACGGTTCATAAAACGCATCATCCGCTCATATTCCTGATAGATGTAAGCAAAGAGCGCTTCCGGAAGCGCATCCTCCGCACATCCGGAGCCTTCTCCCTGTCCTCCAGCCGCAGAAGACAGGCCTCCCGCATTTTTCGTCCGGCTGATCCGCGCAAGCAGCACCTCCGCAAGATCATCCGTATAGATCAGCGGAAGTTCTGTCCTGTCCAGTATCTTTTTAAGAATCTGCTGCTGTTCCCGGAGGCTTACGATGCTTTTTGCCGTAAAGCCGCATCTGTCCCGCAGGATGGAAAAAAACACCGAATGGAACGTGCCGAATACCGGCAGGAGGCCATTTCCCCTGCCTGTCTCTTTTTCATAGCGCTCCTGCATTTCAAGAGCCGCGGCCTTTGTAAAGGTGATCACAAGGATCTTTTCCGGAGAGATACCGTACTCCTTTGTCAGGTATCTGATTCTTCCTACGATCACGGTCGTCTTTCCGCTCCCCGGACCGGCAAGCACCAGCATCGGTCCCTCCGTATGATGAACTGCGCGCTGCTGCGCGGGGTTTAAAGCCATATTGCCCCCCTGTCCGCCCCCTCCCTCTCCGATATTGCAGGAGGGAAACTGCTGTTTAGGCACCGCCCGGAACCGCAGGCCTGCCCTTAGGCTGCCTGCGGCTCCTGCGGTCATTTTCTGTTGTACGTTCCAGTGGAATAAACCGATATGCCTGATCTGTCTGAATTATTTTCTGACGCCGATGAACACGCTGTAATACTGCTTTCCGTCTTTTATAAAGCAGCTTGCGCCGATGGCGTTGAAACCGTTATCCTTCGTGTCGAGAATGAAGGTTTTATTAGATTTGTCATTGCCGTCACTGTTTTTTGCAAACCAGTCCTCAACGGCTTCTCTCGGATTGGAAACACCCCATGCGGCAGATTCCGTGATCATGATGCTTCTGCCGTTCGTAAAAGCAGCTCTTGCCTCTGCTGATACCGCAGTTACGGAAGAGGTCGTCATCTCATTCCCGCTTCCGGCCGCCTCTGCAAGATAATGTGCCTCCGGTCTTAAGTAAATGCTGCTGTCATCCGCATAACCGGCGATCTCTTTTGCACGGATGGCTGCGGCGGCGCTCAGATCCGCATCCACCGGAAGGTCCCCTTTGCCTGCCTGACGGCGTCTCTGATTAAGGAGTGCGATGAGCGTATTCGCGTTTGCTTCCGAATAACTCCCGCCGTCCTCAGCCGTATCTGCTGCCTGTCCGGCTGTCTCTTCAGCTTCTTCTGCCGGTGCCGGAGCGCTTTCCTCCGTCTGCTGGCTGCTCTCTGTGGTTTGCTCTGCCGGTGCATCTGCCTCTGTTTCAGTGCTCTGACCGGCAGGTTCTGCCGGAAGATCACCTATTCCGGAGCGGTTCTCCGTCTTTACACCGTCCATATTGACCCAGTAGCCGTCGGGCGTGTAATTCTCATAAAACATCGCACCGTCCGCCGGATTGAAATAATACTCGTGCACGGCATCCGAACCGCGTTCCCTGATCGTCTGCCATCCGGTCACATAACGACCGTCCTCGCCCACATAGAAATAAGAGCCGTTCTCGCCCTCGATCCATTCATTTTTTGCGATAGAGCCGTCCGCCTTCTGGAACATTTTTCCATCCGCCGTCCAGGTCCCTTCCGTCACCGCATAAGCCGGAGCGCTCCCCAGCATACAGAGCAGAAGTCCAAACATCATTGCTCTTGTTTTTCTCATCCTCAGCGCTTACTCCTCATTCAAAAAAATATGATAGCCACAATTACTATATTGTGACTATCATACCATAAACGCCTTTTATTGTGTTTAAAACTGTCGGTTCTTTTTTTTACGTTTTTTTTAAGATTAAACGGCTGCCCCCGCCCCGAGCTTTTCGATCGCCGCATCAATGCGCTTTAACGTTTCTTCTTTTCCAAGCACATCCGCAATCTCCGTCGCTCCTGCAGGCGTCGTCTGCTTTCCGGAAAGCGCGGTGCGGATCGGCCACATAATATAGCCTGTCTTGTAGCCTTTTTCCTCACCGAAGGCCTTCAGCTCCTCAAAGAGAGAGTCATTATCAAACGCTTCCATGGATGCAAGCAGCGGACGCACTTCCTGAAGAAGAGCAAGCCCCTTTGCAGCATCTGTCTTCATCTTTTTATGCTCGTAAAGCGACAGGTCATACTCCGGCACTGCCTCAAAAAAGTCTATATGGGAAGGAATATCCGGGAACACCTCTATTCTCGTTTTCACCATCTGCGCGATCTTTTTTAAATCGAGCGGCCGGCTGATCGTCTCTGTCAGGTAAGGCTCCGCAAGCTGATAAAAACGGTCAAAATCCATCTTTTTGATGTACTCCCCGTTCATCCAGCGAAGCTTCACCATATCAAATACCGCCGGACTTTTTGAGATGCGGTGGTAGTCAAACTGCTTTACGAGCTCCTCGAGCGTGAACATCTCTTCGTCTCCCTCCGGGGACCAGCCCAGAAGCGCCACGAAGTTTACGACCGCCTCCGGAAGAAAGCCCTGCTCCACAAGATCTTCAA
Organism: Eubacteriales bacterium; assembly: GCA_030524135.1. Taxonomy (GTDB): domain Bacteria; phylum Bacillota; class Clostridia; order Lachnospirales; family Lachnospiraceae; genus Avilachnospira. Next base: position 19,840 of record JAUNHA010000019.1, on the reverse strand, counting down.
AGGAGGAATGTCCGCTTCTCTTCGAAAGCTTTTTATGATTTTCATCCGTGATCAGCGGGCAGTGCACATAGACCGGCACCTCCCAGCCGAACGCCTCATAGAGACGGTTGTATTTCGGCGCGGAGGAAAGATACTCATTTCCGCGCACGACATGCGTGATTCCCATGAGGTGATCATCCACGACATTGGCAAAGTTATAGGTCGGGAAACCGTCCGACTTGATGAGCACCATGTCATCGAGCTCTGAATTGTCAACGGTGATATCTCCGTAGAGCTCGTCATGGAACGTCGTCTGACCCTCCCGCGGATTGTTCTGACGGATCACATACGGAAGACCCTTTTTTAGGTTTTCCTCTACCTCTTCCTTTGAAAGAGAAAGGCAGTGCTTATCGTACTGCATGATCTCCTCGCCGTTTACAGTGGTCTTCAGCGTCTCAAGCCGCTCCTGCGTGCAGAAGCAGTAATATGCCTCGCCCCTGTCCACAAGCTGCTTTGCATATTTCATGTAGATGCCCTGCGCCTGGCGCTCGGACTGGACATATGGCCCGACACCGCCGTCCTTATCCGGTCCCTCGTCGTGCTTCAGTCCGGTATCCTCAAGCGTCCTGTAAATGATATCAACGGCGCCCTCCACCTCGCGCTCCTGATCCGTATCCTCAATGCGGAGAAGAAAATCCCCGTTCTCATGCTTTGCGATCAGATATGCATAAAGCGCGGTTCTGAGATTGCCGACATGCATGCGCCCCGTCGGAGAGGGGGCATAACGCGTACGTATTTTCATCTTATTCCGATCCCCTTATTTTCCTTTTTCCTTTGCCCATTTCATCGTGTAAAACGGCACATATTTGTTCTGCGCCCAGATCTCCGTCATCTCCGTATACGGTACGGGACACGCTGTCTTTCCGATCTCGAGCGTCACGGATGTGGACGGATTGTTTCCAAGCTGCACATAATCCTTAAAGCCTCCGCCGCCGGCAGAAAAGAGCATCCGGTAGCCTGTAAGCGCCGCCAGATTGTGTGCGAGATCCCTCGAATGTTCTCTGAGCTTATTATGCGCGATATCCCAGTAAATGACCTGTCCCTGCGCATGGTAATTTACAACTGCCTTGTACTTTCTGGCGCTGTAAATGCCGACGAGCGCCCTGCTCTCCGGCTCGGAAACCGCGGCAGGCCCCTTATAGCCCGAAAAGGAACCCTGTGTGGCGGTTCCGGAAGCGGTGCTCCATGCCCCGTCAAAGTTCTGGTTGAGGTCCACGCCAATCGCATTTGCCTTAAACCGCCTGCAGTATTCCTCAAAGCTGTAGGAGGTACGCTGGTTTGCGAGATCATAATTATAGCAGTTGCGGAGCGCCGTCTTCAGGGAATCGTTCCTGAGACCGTCAATGCCGGACTGACTGATCGACACGCCGTCCGGATTTGCCATCGGTACGACATGAATGCAGACTTCATTCAGCCAGTCCGAAACCGGCTTTCCGTCAAACGCGTATTTGTTCGCATCCGCGTAAAGCAGATATTCCACCTGCTTCATGACCAGATTTGAAGTAATATACTCTCTTGCGTGAATCGCGGCGGTGAACAGAACATGCGTCTGCGCATTCCGGTTGCCCAGAATGATCTCATAGATCTGTCTTCCGTCACGGCTTGTCCCGGCGCTTCTGTAGCTCATCCTGCCGCGGTACTTCTGCGACAGCGTATCCATGTCGTGGAACATGTAGTCGTAGGTATAGACCTCCGGCGTCTTGACGACGGCATCCGGCACCTCAATGACATCCGATACCGCCGCATAGCCTGAAGGAAGCGAGGACGAAATGCTCATTCCGCCCAGTCCCAGTCCCCCTGTCGAGGCATAGTCAGCCGCGTCAAGGCTTACGGTATCATCCGCAGCGCGCGTTCCCTCCACGAGTCCCACGCCGGGTCCTACCGCATCCGGGTCTCCGCCCATATAATAGACATCCGCATAGGCAGAAGCCATGGGCATAAGGCTCATGGCTCCCGCAAGCAGCATCGTTAAGGCTCTTTTTTTCAATGTTTTTTTATACATCCCTAAATCCTTTATCAGTCTTCAAGGGTAAATCCTTCGTCGCGTCTGTGGCCGCGGTCATTTCTGCGATCGCCCCTGTCATTTCTGCGTCCGTCTCTTCCGCGGTCGTTTCTGCGGTCGCCTCTGCGCTCGCGTCCTTCTTCCTCCTGCGGAACCCAGTTCTCACAGTTGATGTCAGACGGACGCATGGACAGATCGATCTTTCCGCCGACTACGTCGACCTTGATCACGCGCACCGTTACCTCGTCGCCGACATTTACGACATCCTCAACTTTTCCGACACGGCTGTCCGCAAGCTTCGATACGTGGATCAGACCCTTCTTGTTCGGCGCAAGCTCTACCTGAGCGCCGAAGGAAAGCAGATTTACCACCTTTCCGGTCATGATCTGTCCTACTTCGATCTCTCTTACGATGTTCTCAATGATGGAGATGGCCTTTTCGATCATCTCCTGATCCGTACCGCATACGGATACGCGGCCGTCATCCTCGATATCGATCTGCACGCCGGTCTCCTCAATGATCTTGTTGATGACCTTGCCCTGCTTGCCGACCACATCGCCGATCTTGGACGGATCGATATTGATGGAAGTGATCTTCGGCGCATACTTCGAGAGCTCGGGTCTCGGCGCGGAAATCACCGGCGCCATGATCTCATCCATGATATAAAGTCTTGCTTCATGCGTACGATGAATCGCCTCTTCCACGATCGGACGGGTCAGGCCATGGATCTTGATGTCCATCTGGATCGCCGTGATGCCCTTATGGGTGCCGGCTACCTTGAAGTCCATATCTCCGAAGAAATCTTCAAGACCCTGAATATCCGTCAGTACGATATAATCATCATCCGTATCACCGGTTACAAGGCCGCAGGAAATGCCCGCAACCGCAGTCTTCACCGGAACGCCCGCCGCCATCAGGGACAGGGAGGAAGCGCAGACAGATGCCTGGGAGGTGGAACCGTTTGATTCCATCGTCTCGGAAACCGTACGGATCGCGTACGGGAACTCGTCCTCACTCGGAAGCACCGGAAGCAGCGCTTTTTCCGCAAGTGCGCCGTGTCCGATCTCACGTCTGCCCGGTCCTCTTGAAACCTTGGTTTCTCCTACGGAATAGGACGGGAAATTGTAGTTGTGCATATAGCGCTTGGAGGTTACATTTTCATCCAGGCCGTCTACCTTCTGTGCATCGGAAAGCGGAGCCAGCGTGCATATGTTAAGGATCTGCGTCTGTCCTCTCGTAAACATACCCGATCCGTGTACGCGCGGAAGCACGTCCACCTCTGCAGCAAGCGGACGGATCTCGCTTACCGCACGTCCGTCCGGACGCTTGTGATCCCTGAGGATCATCTTTCTGACCGTCTTCTTCTCATACTGATAGATCGCCTCTCCGAGCATGGAAAGCCACTCTTCGTTATCGGCAAACTTTTCCTTAAGTCTTGTGGTTACCGCATCAATATTCTTATCTCTCTGCTGCTTGTCGTCACAGAATACGGCAGTCTCCATCTCCTCCTGCGGAACCTCTTCCCTGATCGCCGCAAAGAGCTCCTCCGGAATTGCGCAGGACTGATAGCCGTGCTTTTCTTTACCGACCTCAGCAACGATCTGATTCATCCAAGCGATGATCTGCTGATTTACCTCATGCGCCTTGTAGATTGCTTCGATCATCACCTCGTCGCTGACTTCATTCGCACCTGCCTCGATCATGATGACCTTGTCTCTCGTGGATGCCACGGTAAGCGCAAGATCGGAGATCAGCTTCTGGTCGTTTGTCGGGTTCATAATGAACTCGCCGCCGATGAGGCCAACGTTCGTCGCCGCGCAGGGACCGTCAAACGGGATATCGGAAATTGCGGTCGCAAGGGACGCACCGATCATGGCGGTCACCTCCGGCGCGCAGTCCGGATCCACTGACAGTACGAGGTTGTTAAGCGTTACATCGTTTCTGTAATCCTTCGGGAACAGCGGGCGCATCGGACGATCGATCACGCGTGACGTGAGGATCGCATGCTCGCTCGGCTTTCCCTCTCTCTTATTAAAACCGCCCGGGATCTTTCCCACGGCATATAATTTTTCTTCGTATTCAACAGAAAGCGGGAAGAAATCGATCCCGTCTCTCGGCTCCTTGGAAGCCGTCGCCGTGCAGAGCACGGTCGTATCTCCGTAATGCATCAGCGCCGCTCCGTTGGCCTGCGCCGCAACCCTTCCGATATCGACAGAAAGCGTTCTGCCGCACAGTTCCATGGAATAGGTCTTGTACTCCTTATTTGCCTGTCTGGAGTACGTTCCGAATTCATCGTACATAATCTTTGTAATTCCTTTCTTATTCTTTCTAACCCATTGTTGTCCGTTCTCTATTTTAAACGATTCACAGGGATTTACAAGTTCTTTTTCTTTACGAAAAATGAAAGAGAGCGGATTCCACACGGAACCCGCTTCTCTGTCATGATTTTATAAAAGGAATTACTTACGAATGCCAAGCTTTGCGATAAGCTCTCTGTAGCAGTTCAGATCCTTCTTTGCAAGGTACTGGAGAAGACCTCTTCTGCGTCCTACCATCATCAGAAGACCTCTTCTGGAATGGTGATCCTTCGGGTTCTGCTTCAGATGCTCGGTGAGCTCGTTGATTCTTGCGGTAAGAACTGCGATCTGAACCTCCGGTGAACCGGTATCGCCTTCCTTACGGCCATAGTTCTTCATAATTTCCTGCTTTTTGTCTTTTGCGATCATTTTGATTTCCTCCTGATATTTACTTCTGCGGACAGGCACCTTCCTGTGCCATCCGCTCACTGACCCGCGGCAGAGTTTCCGGCGGAGAACCTAAAAACCATGTCGGGGCGCTGCAACGTGCTTTATCATATCATGACCGTTCAATTTTGGCAAGCGCCTTTTTTGCCTCTTCCACGTCATGTTTTAAAAGCTGTTCCCTGATCTCCTCAATGCTCCCGAATTTCCGCTCCGGTCTGATAAAATGGAGAAACTCCACCCTGATCTCCCTGCCGTATGCGTCTCCGTGATAGGAAAACAGATTGGTCTCAAGATCGACCCGCTCCGGCTCATAATCCGCCCTGAAATCCATGGTCGGCTTAAGCCCGATATTGGAAATACCGTCATAGACGAGCGGAAGCTCTTTTCTGCCGGCCTTTCCCTGCTCCGGAAAGATCGTCGTACGCGTTGCATAGACACCGAAGCGCGGCAGCTCCTGTCTTTTGTCCACGATCAGGTTCATTGTGGGGAACCCGAGCACCGACTGTCCGAGATGACGGCCGTGCACGACGCGTCCGGGAATCGCGTAAGTCTTTCCCATAAGCTCCGTGACGCGCTCCATCTCGCCCGCCTTGAGCGCTTCCCTTACAAGCGTGGAGCTGAGTTCCTCCGCCTCTGACCGGTTTTCCTCGGTTACCCGGAGTTTTTCGATCAGCTTCACCTCAAAGCCATATTCCTTTGAGAGCTCGTAAAGCAGCTCGGCATTTCCCCGCTTATGGTGTCCAAAGCCGATGTCCGGACCTCCGACGATCGCCTTCATGGAAAACTTTTTTACGAGAATATCCCTTACAAAATCCTCGGCATGCATATGCCGCATCTCTTCCGTAAGAGGAAGCTCAATGATATAGTCGATTCCTTCCCCGTAAATCTCCCTGCGCCGGTCTTCCCTTGATTCGATCATCTTTTTTCCAATATCGAGAATCAGTACGAGTGTGCGGAGTTTCCTTTCCTGTCCCAGCTTCCGGAGCTCTGAAAACAGCTTCTGATGTCCCCTGTGCGTTCCGTCAAATTTGCCGAGCGCGACGGCTGTCGGGGATTTTACCGTAAGAAGGCTGTCGATTGCTCCTCTGTCTCTGGCTTCCTCGATCTCTGAAAGCTTTACTGCCGTTCCGATCTGAAAGTCCCCCACTTCAGTGCGGACGAGCGATTCCATGCAGGCTCCGCAGCCAAGCTTTTCGCCAATGTCATGGCAGAGCGTCCGGATATAGGTGCCCTTCGTGCAGCGCACGGTAAAAATCACATGCGGAAGCACGATGCTTTCGATCTGCAGTGAGAGGATCTCGACCTGCTTGGTCTTTCGTTCCACCTCTTTTCCTGCGCGTGCGTATTCATAGAGTTTCTTTCCATTCACCTTGCGGGCTGAATACATCGGCGTAAGCTGCTCATACTGTCCAAGAAAGCTTTCGCAGGCAGTGCGGATCTCTGCTTCCGTAATCTTCTTAAGCGCTTCTTCCTTCCCGCCGGTCCTCTGTCCCGTAATGTCCTGTGTGTCCGTGGAGATGCCGAGCAGCATTCCCGCCCGGTAGGTCTTCGTCCCGTCTCCGATCCGGTCCACATCCTTGGTCGCCCGTCCGAGCGCCACGGGAAGCACGCCTTCTGCCATCGGATCAAGCGTGCCCGCATGCCCGATTTTCTTCATGCGGAGAATACCCCTTAATTTCGCGCACACATCCATGGACGTGTAGCCCGCCTCTTTATATACATTGAGAAAGCCGTTGTAAGGCTGATAATTATCTGTCTGCTGCATATCCCTGCTGTCTTCCGCGGAAGCTGTCCGTCCGCGGTTCCATCCCCTGTGTCTGTCTTTTTCTGTCGCGGCATTCTTGCCGCCTCGCTGTCCTCAGGCCGTCCCGAGCTGTTTTTCCAGCTCCGCAATGAGCTTTTCCACATTCTGTGACGGACTTGCCGACATAAAACAGCCTGCCGCCTTTATATGCCCGCCGCCGCCAAATGCCTGTGCGATCCTGCTGACATCCAGATGATCCGAATTGGACCGGAGGCTCACTTTGTACTGGCGGTTTTGTGTCTGATACATAAATGCCGCGCAGAGCGCTCCCCTTGTCGTCCGGAGCTGGTCAATAATGCCGTCCATATCCTTGTTCGTCACACCGTAGAGCTTCATCGTCCCCGCATCGATCCAGGATACGATCAGTCTGCCGCCGAGATAGGACTGCATCTCCGAAAGCGCCCTTCCAAGCGCGAGCTTCTGGTTGTAGTTCATTGCAAAGAACGAATCATCCACGATATCCCCGAACGGAATGTCAAAATCCATGCAGCGTCCCGCGATCTGCATCGTATGACTTGAGGTGCAGGAATAGCGGAACACGCCCGTATCGTGCACCAGACCCGTATAGATGCACAGCGCAAGATCGCGGCTTAAATATGCCTCATCAAAAAGATCCCAGAGCACCTCGCAGGTGGAGGATGCATGCGGTCTTATCTCGAACGCATCGGCAAATCCTCCGTTTGTCGCATGATGATCCGCGCAGAAGCTTGTTTTTGCTGATAAAAGATAACGGCTGAATTTCCCCAGTCTTGCCTCGTCCGCACAATCGCATACGATACACAGGTCATAGTGCTTCCCCGTGTCAGGATCATGTGAAACACCATCATATCCCGGCAGATAGGAAAACTTTGCGGAAAACTCCTCCAGATAGACCTGTACCTCTTTTTTCATACCAAGCGCTTCGGACATGGTCCCGATATAGGCAAGCGTGCCGAGTGTCGAACCCGCGCAGTCCCCGTCCGGTCCTACATGTCCGAGGATACAGATGCTCTCCGCTTCTCTGATCATCCGGTTAAACAGTTCTTTTTTATCCGCCTCCTGCATCAGTCCGCTTCCTCCGTCTCCTCTGCATGCGGATGCCGTCTGCGGTCTTCCTCCGCGAGCTCCTCAATCCGTTTTGCCATTTCCACGCCATACTCAATGCTGCGGTCCTCCACAAACTGGAGCTTCGGCGTCTTTCTGAGATTGACGCGCTGTGCGAGCTCTCTGCGGATATATCCCTCGGCGCTGCGAAGGCCTTCCACCGAACGCTCAAGGGAATCCCCGCCCGTAAAGGTGGAAATAAAGCATTTGCAGAACTGCAGATCCGGTGTCACCTCTACCCTGGTAATGCTGAGCAAAGGATCCACTCTCGGGTCCTTCACCTCGCGCAGAATGGAGGAAAGCTCCCGCATCACCTCGCCGTTGATTCTGTTATTTTTAATACTGCCTTTTTTCATTGATTTTCATCCCAACTGAAGGGTACCGTTTCCGTCTTACGGAGACGGGCAGAAACCCGGAATGAAAGCATGTCCATCCCGGATTTCCGCCCTTTTCTCTCACTCTTCTGACACTTCTTTAGGAAGCGCCCGATGTCTTCGGTGTACGCGGTACCTCTACCATCTTATATACTTCGATATTATCATCCTCGGAAAGATCTCCGAAGTCTTCAAATACCATGCCGCATTCATAACCTGTCTTAACTTCCTTTACCTCATCCTTAAAGCGCTTAAGTGATGCGATATTTCCATCAAACAGCTGCTTGTCGCCTCTGGTGATGCGCGCCTTCGCGCCGCGTTCGATCACACCGTCCGTTACAAAGCAGCCTGCGATCGTTCCAACACCGGAGGCCTTGAAGATCTGGCGCACAATCGCGCGTCCGATCGTCTTTTCCTCATATACCGGAGCCAGCATGCCCGTAAGCGCTGCCTCAAGATCCTCGATCGCCTGATAGATGACCTTGTAAAGCCTTACATCTACCTTCTCATGCTCTGCAATGCTCTTTGCGGTCGCATCCGGCTTTACATTAAAGCCGATGATGATCGCATTTGCCGCGGAAGCAAGGCTGACATCCGATTCGTTGATATTGCCGACGCCCGCATGAATCACCTTGACAGCCACTTCCTCGTTGGAAAGCTTGCCGAGGGACTGCTTGACAGCCTCCACGGAACCCTGCACATCCGCCTTGATGATGATCGGAAGCTCCTTGACATTGCCTGCCTTGATCTCATCAAACAGATCATTCAGGTTCATCTTCTGCTTCGTCTCTTCCACCATCTTCTGCTTGTGCTCAGAGATAAAGGTCTCCGCGATCGAGCGCGCTTCCTTCTCGTTATCGCAGCCCATAAATACTTCACCCGCATTCGGCACGTCATTGAGACCCAGGATCTCGACCGGAGTGGAAGGACCTGCCTTCTTTACGCGGTTTCCTCTGTCATCGAGCATTGCGCGGACCTTACCATAGCAGGAGCCTGCTGCAATGCTGTCGCCGACCTTGAGCGTACCCTTCTGTACAAGCACGGTCGCCACCGGACCTCTGCCCTTGTCAAGCTGGGCTTCGATCACAAGACCTCTTGCCTTTCTGTTCGGGTTTGCCTTGAGCTCCATCACATCCGCCTCGAGCAGGATCATCTCAAGCAGTTCATTGATGCCCTCGCCCTTCTTTGCGGATACCGGAACCATGGTCGTGGAACCACCCCAGTCCTCGGCGATCAGCCCCTGCTCCGCGAGCTCTTTCTTTACCTTATCCGGATTCGCGCCCGGCTTGTCCATCTTGTTGATCGCAACTACGACTTCGACGCCTGCAGCCTTTGCGTGGCTGATCGCCTCGATCGTCTGCGGCTTAACGCCGTCGTCCGCAGCAACGACAAGCACGGCAATATCCGTTGCCTGCGCGCCGCGCAGTCTCATCGCGGTAAACGCCTCGTGACCCGGCGTATCGAGGAAGGTGATCTTTCTGTCCCCGACCTTTACCACGGAAGCACCGATATGCTGCGTGATTCCGCCGGCCTCGTGCGAGGTTACGTTCGTATTTCTGATCGCATCCAGAAGGGAGGTCTTACCATGGTCAACGTGACCCATGACGCAGACGACAGGACTTCTCGGAACCATGTCCTTATCATCCTCCTCGTCTTCCTTCAGGAGCTCCGCGATCACATCTACCTTTTCTTCCTTCTCGCAGAGGATGTCATATTCCATTGCGATCTCTTCCGCTTCTTCGTAGCTGAGATCCGTATTCGGCGTTACCATCTTTCCCTGCAGGAAAAGCTTTTTGATGATGACAGAAGGCTGAAGCTTCAGCTTATCCGCAAGCTCCCTGATCGTAAGGCTGTCCCCGATCGTGATTACCTTGATATCATCCTCCGGTGCCTCTTTCTTCGGCTCCGGCTTTATGAACGCGCCCTTTCCGGTCTTCTGCGTCTTTGCAGCGGCAAAGTCATCTCTGTACTTATCCTTCTTATCGTGGCGCACATCCTTCTTCTGCGCGTTCTTTCCGCGGTTTCCGGCATTCTTCTTTGCCGGATCAAATGCCGGTGCAGGCGCACTGCCCGTACCTCTTCCGGCACCCGGTCTTCCGCCGCCCTGCGGTCTTCCTGCTCCAGGTCCGCCTGCCGGTCTCGGACCGCGGCCCATGCCGGAGCCTGCTGCCGGACGTCCGCCCGTACCCTGACCGCCATCCTGCGGACGCTGACCGAAGGTACGTCTTCTCTCTCCGTCCTGCGGGCGCTGCTGCCCGTCTCTTCTCTGACCGTCTCCCGTGCGGTTAAAACCGCCTGCAGGTCTCGGACCCCTGTTAGCATTTCCAAAGCTGCGCGGTCTGTCGCTTCTTTCTCCCTGCTGCGGTCTGTCGCCTCTGCGCTCTCCCGAAAAGCTTCTCTCCGTACGCTCACCGGACTGCGGTCTTCCAGCACCGGACGAAGTCTGCGGACGCTGGCTTCCAGCCGCTCCGCTCCGATCGCCTGCAAAGGTTCTTCTCGGTTCAGCGCTCTGGAACTGTGCCGCCGTCTGAGACTGTCCCTGTGTCTCCTGCGGTCTCTGCGGCGCTGCCGCCCTTACCGGCTCTTCCTTTACCTCGCCGTAAACCGCCGGCTTAACCGGCTTTGTTCCTGCCGGAAGCGGTCTCGGTCCCTTTTTCTGCGGCGCTGCGCCGTTTCCTTCCTTCGCCGGCTTACCGCCGTGAAGCGCGTTTTTAAGCCCCTTCGGAAGCTCCTTGATATTCGAGGAGTTCTGCGGCTTAAATACAACGCTCAGCTTTTTCTTTGCCGGCGCCTTCGGTGCTGCTTCCGCCCCCTCCGCCGGCTTCTTTAAATTCTTTTCATTGCTTTCGTTTGTCATCCGCATTTCCTCCTTCTATCAGCGAGAGCATCCCTTCTGCAAATCCGGTGTCTTCCACCGTGGCAGATGCCCTCATTTCCTTCCCAATCACATGTCCCAGTGCTTCCTTGTCAAAGATCCCGCTTTCCATCGGGATCTTGCGGAATGCACAAATATCCGCAAATTTCTTCTTTGTCGGTCCGGATGCATCCGCTGCGACGATGCAGAGCTTCGCACGCCCGGATTTCAGGGATTTTTCCGTGCAGAATTCCCCTGACTGGACCTTTCCGGCTTTTGCCGCAAGTCCGAGAAGACCGCAAAGTTTCCGGTTCTCTCCATTATTCATTCGTCTCGTCTTCTGCTCCGTTTCCGCCGGCTGCTTCCTCACCGGAATACAGCTCCTGTGCATAGCCGTCTTCCGCATAGCCATTCTCATCATATTCAGCGGCAGCCTCGCCCGCCTCTGCAGACGGTGCCTCTACGCCGAGCTCCTCGAAGAGCCCGGATTCCTGTGCCTGTGTCTCTGATTTGATATCGATCTTATAGCCGGTAAGCTTTGCGGCAAGGCGGGCATTCTGACCCTCTTTGCCGATCGCAAGGGAAAGCTGGTAATCCGGTACAATGACCTTTGCCTCTCTTGCATCCTCATCCGCCACAACAAAGATCACCTTCGCCGGGCTCAGTGCATTTTCGATCAGATATGCCGGATTCTCATCCCAGTTGATGATATCGATCTTTTCTCCGCCGAGCTCATCCACAACGGAATTCACACGCGTACCGTTTACGCCGACACATGCGCCGACCGGATCCACGTTCTCATCATAGGAAATCACTGCCATCTTTGTACGGGAACCGGCTTCGCGCGCGATCGCCTTGATTTCGACCGTGCCGTCCTTGACCTCTGCAACCTCCTGCTCAAACAGCTTCTTTACAAGATCCGGATGCGTACGGGATACGGAAATGCGCGGTCCGCGCGGATTATTTTTTACCTCAAGCAGATATACCTCGACGCGCTGTCCTACCTTGAGCGTCTCGCCCTTCACCTGCTCACCCTCGGAAAGAATCGCATCCGCCTTTCCGAGATTGATGGAAATATTCTTCCCAAGGAAACGCTGCACCTCACCGCGCATGATGCCGTGCTCATGCTCAAAGAAATCGCGGTACAGGGAATTGCGCTCCTCCTCACGGATCTTCTGGACGATCACGCCCTTTGCATTCTGCGTGGCGATGCGTCCGAATTTCTGTGAATCAATGGGGATGTCCACCATGCTGCCGATCGCTGCCTTTTTATCTATCATGAGCGCGTCCGGAAGGCTGATTTCAAGCGCCGGATCCTCTACCTGCTCCACGACCTCCTTCTGCTGGATCACGCGGTAGTCATAGGTGTCGGGATCGACGGAAACCGTTACGTTATCAGCCTTGCCGAAATGGTTCTTGCAGGCTGTCAGCAGCGCATTTTCGATTGCTTCGAGAAGCGCCTCCTTCGGAATATTTCTCTCTTTTCCGAGATATTCGATCGCGTCCTTAAGTTCGTTGTTCATATTGCGTCCTTCCTCCGTTTCGTTTTTTAAAGGAATCCTTTGGAACACACCTCGAGTGTGTAAACTTCCTTAATAAAATCTTCCTGATCCAGCCATTTGCTGAGACGTCTCGATACCTTGACACAGTCATTGATGCCGATGCCCGGAAGCTCCGTTTCCGCTTCATCCTCTGCCGATGCATCCTGGAGAAGCGCCTCATCCGCAGTCCCTGCAGGTTCTGTCGCTTCAGCAGCTTCTCCCTTTTCTGCAGCCAGCGCCTCCTGCTTTTTTTTCAGCCGTTTTTCGTACTCCTCCGCAGTCAGGTCGATATATGCCCGCAGATACCAGTTATGATCCTCTTCGACAAACTCTGTCCTGATCAGACTGTATCCCTCTTTTTCAAGAAAGGTGTTTAAAAACGCTTCTGTCCGTTTTGTATAATTTCCCGTATTCATACCTGTGCTGATATCCTTCTGCCGGTTCTTCCGGCCGGTGCGAAGCATGCAGAAGAAATCCCTGCTGCTTACATCTCTTCGCAAAAGATTGAGGAGTGAACCTGCGTCCACTCCCCAAAACTCAAATACATTGTCTACTATAACACCAAATCACGCGATATGCAAGTAAAAATACATTTTAAACGCATGCCTTAAGCTGTTTCTCCTTCTTTTTTTCCGTCTCCGTCCTTCGGCTTCTGCCAGCTCATATAATCACAGTCCTTATTTTCACAGGCATAGAAGAGACGGCCCTTTTTGCTGCGCCGCTTGATCAGCTCCGCACCGCATTTCGGACATTTCACGCCGATCTTTTCCACAAACGGCATCGTATTGCGGCAGTCCGGGAATCCCGGGCAGGCAAGGAACTTTCCGTGCGGACCATATTTTATGACCATATGGCGGCCGCACTTATCGCAGATGACATCCGTTTCCTGATCCGCCACCTGCACCTTGTCGAGGTTCTTTCTCGCCTCTTCGACCGCTTCCTCAATATCCGGATAGAAGTTCTCGATGACGGTCTTCCAGCCAAGCTTGCCCTCCGCGACCGAGTCGAGCATGTACTCCATATTTGCGGTAAACTTACTGTCTACGATCGACGGGAAGGAACGGACCATCATTTCATTGACCGCCTGTCCGAGTTCCGTCACAAACAGGTTTTTCTTTTCCTTCGTAATATAATGGCGCTGCAGAAGCGTTGTGATCGTCGGCGCATAGGTGGACGGTCTTCCGATGCCGTCCTCCTCCAGCTTTCTGACAAGTGATGCCTCCGTATAATGTGCCGGCGGCTCCGTAAAATGCTGCGTGCCGAGCACCTTGTCGAATATCACGCTCTCACCCTCTGACAGGGCAGACAGATCCTGCTTTTCCACGACCTCCTCCGAATTGGAGTATACCGCCATGAAGCCGTCAAACTTAAGCTTTGAGCCGGATGCCGTAAATACATGGCTGCCGGATCTGAACTTTGCCTGGATGGTCGCGTAAACTGCCGGCGTCATGCGGCAGGCAAGAAACCGGTTCCAGATCAGCTGGTACAGTCTCCATTCGTCCCGGTCAAGCTCCTCCTTCAGCTTCGTCGGCGTAAGATCCAGATAGGTCGGACGGATCGCCTCGTGCGCATCCTGCACGCCGGCCTTTGCCTTCACCTGCGGCTTCGAATGGGAAACATAGCTTTCCCCGTAGTTTTTCGCAATATACTCAGAGGATGCCAGAAGCGCCTCATCCGAAATACGTACAGAATCAGTACGGAGGTAGGTGATCAGACCGATACTTCCGTGTCCCTTTACCTCCACGCCCTCATACAGCTTCTGCGCAATGCGCATCGTCTTCTGCGTGGACATATTCAGATATTTGGAAGCCTCCTGCTGCAGCGTGGAGGTGGTAAACGGAAGCGGTGCATTTTTCACGCGCTCCGCATTCTTTACTTCTGTCACGGTGAGCGGCTTTCCCTTTACATCGGAAACGATCCGTTCTGCCTGCTCTCCGCTCGTAACCGCGGTCTTTTTTCCGTCTTCCCCGTAATAAGCCGCATGGATCTCTTTTTTCCCGTTTTTAATAATGCCGTCGATGCTCCAGTATTCCTCGGGCTTAAACGCCGCGATCTCCGCTTCCCGCTCCGAGATCAGATTGAGCGCAACCGACTGCACTCTGCCGGCAGACAGACCTCTTTTTATTTTTTCCCAGAGCAGAGGGCTGATCGTATAGCCCACGATGCGGTCCATCGCGCGTCTTGCCTGCTGGGCGTCCACCAGGTTCATATCGATCTCGCGCGGATGTTTGATCGCATTTTTTACCGCATTTTTTGTGATCTCGTTAAACGTGATGCGGTATACCTTCTTATCCTTCTGATCTTCCAGATTAAGCGCGGAAATCAGATGCCAGCTGATCGCCTCTCCCTCGCGGTCCGGGTCGGTCGCAAGATAAATGCAGTCTGCCTTTTTCACGTCCTTCCTGAGCGCGGAAAGCAGCTCGCCTTTTCCGCGGATGGTGATATATTTCGGTTCATAATTATTTTTAACATCAATTCCAAGCGTTGATTTCGGGAGATCTCTCACATGTCCCATGGAGGCATCCACCATATAATTAGAGCCCAGAAATTTTTTGATGGTCTTCATTTTTGCCGGAGACTCAACGATCACTAAATTTTCTGCCATAAACCCTCAATTCCGATTATTAATCTGCTGTTTCTTTCCTTACCAGTTCGGCATCCTTGCAAAGCCGAAGTTTACAATCTGCGGTAGCAGCCCTGCGTTACGGAGGCACAGAAGCCCTTCAGCTCCAGTCTGACGAGAAGATCTGTCATCTCGGAAATCTCCATATTCGCGCGCTCCGAAAGCGTCTCAATATGCTGCTCGGCTGAATCGAGGCAACTATACACCAATTTTTCTTCATTTGCAAGCACAGAAATATCTTTTTCCATCCCGTCCCTCTTTTTTTGAACAGGGATCTGCAGGACAGACAGCACGTCTTCAGGAGAGGTCAGCACCATTGCGCCGTCCTTTAACAGTGCATTGCAGCCGCGCCCGAGGGGATCGCTGATCCTGCCGGGAAGCGCGAAAATATCCTTTCCCAGATCGAGCGCATTGCTCACAGTGATCCCCGTTCCGCTCTTCTCGCGCGCCTCCAGTACAAGCAGCACGTCACAGAGCCCCGCAATGATTCTGTTACGCAAAATGAAATGAAACGGAAGCGCCTGACTGTTCCTCGGAAATTCCGAGACCACGCCTCCGGCACCGCCTGCCATTCGCCGGTAGATGTCCCGGTTTTCCTGCGGATAACAGATATCCACGCCGCTGCCCAGTACCCCGAAGCTCTCTCCCGAAGCTTCAAGCGCTGCCCTCTGCGCCTCACCGTCAATGCCGGCTGCCATTCCGCTCACGACCTGCACGCCGGCTTCAGAAAGCGCAGATGCAAAATAGCGCGCACAGTCCCTGCCGTATTCCGAGCAGCGCCTCGCACCGATCACGGCTGCCGCGGGTCTTGTCTCCTCCGGAAGCCTGCCTCTTACATAGAGCAGGAAAGGCTTGTCTTCCATCCCTGAAAGGCGCTTCGGATAGGTCCTGTCAAAGATCGTCACGATCCTGATGCCCTCACGGGAGAGACCGTGATATTCCCGCATCAGCAGATCCTCCTGTTCATGCCGCCTGTCATAGGCCATAAGCACGGCTTTTCCCTGCTCGTTATTTCTGAGAATCCCGCATTTCAGATATTCTCCCGCAGGGATCCGGTAAGCCTCCTCGAAGCCGCCGGCATAGTCATACATTTTTCTTAAGAGGCCGTGATACATGCCCCCGACGTTATTTAACAGAAACAGTCCCTGACGTTCGCGTTCCGTCCGCTCAGCCTCTCTGTAATCCGCATCCGTTCCTGCCATTTTCCCTGTTTTAACCTCACCTGTCATCATGCTCCGGCACCTCCCCACAGCCGGTTTTCAAAGGAGCGCAGCGCGGCAGCCTCCGAAATATGCCTTGTTTCAATCTCTTCCATGCCCTCCATATCGGCAATCGTCCGTGCCACACGGAGAACCTTATGGAAGGTTCGCGCGGAAAATCCCATCTTGATAAATACCTCCCGCAGAAAAGTCTCCGTCTCAGAAGAAAGTCTGCAGAACTGCTCTGTCTCCCCGGCCGTCATTTCACTGTTGTAAAGCCTTCCCGGTATATTCCGGAACCGCATCCTCTGGATCCCGTACACCCGCTCCACACGTTTTCTGATCTCAGCTGAGCATTCTGATGCCGCCTTATCCTTAAGGTCTTCAAACCGGATCGGCAACGCCTCCGCACAGATATCAATGCGTTCGAGAATAGGTCTTGAAAGCCTGCCCTGATACATCCTGATCTGCGCCTTTGTACAGCGGCACCGTTCCGTATCAGGATAAAAACCGCACGGGCAGTTGTTGCAGGCAGCCACCAGCGCAAAATCCGCGGGAAATTCATATACACCCTTGAGGCGTGTAAGCAGCACGCGGCGTTCCTCAAGCGGTTCTCTCAGCGCCTCGATCGTCTCCCTGCGGTAAAGCGGAAGTTCATCTAAAAACAGCACGCCCTTGGAGGCAAGCGATACTTCCCCGGGCCGCACACAGCTCCCTCCTCCGATCAGCGCCGCGGCTGAGCTTACATGATGCGGTGCGCGGAACGGTCTTTTCTTCACAAGCGCTTCTCCCGGCGGCAGAAGCCCGCAGATGCTGTATATCTTGCTGAGCTCGATCTGTTCCTCTCTCGTAAGCTCCGGCATAATCGTGGGAATGCGCCTTGCGATCATCGTTTTTCCGCTTCCCGCCGCACCCGACAAAAGCAGATTGTGCCGGCCACTTACAGCGATCTCAGCCGCCCGCTTCAGATACCTCTGACCGCGGATATCAGAAAAATCGACACAGCCCTCTTCCCCGTGCAAAGACTTAGAGCTTTCCTTCGTATAAGGCTCTCTTTCTCCCGTGCGGAGAAACCGGAGCAGTCCCGCGACCGTTCTCTGCCCGATCACCTGAAGCCCGGGAACAAGCATCGCCTCTCCGGCATTTTCCATAGGAACCACAATGCCCTCCATGCCGCTCTTCTTAAGCATATCCGCCATCGGAAGCACACCGCGCACACCCTTCAGTCCGCCGTCAAGTCCCAGTTCTCCAAGAAACGCGTATTTATTGAGAAACCCGTCCGCAATCAGCGGATACTCCTCCGGCGGCAGCAGATCCTGCGCACACAGCACAGCCATCAGAATAGAAAGATCAAAGGCCGTCCCCTCCTTGCGTCTGAACGCAGGGGAAATATTGACCGTGATCTTTTGCGGTTTCTGACGGATCCCGCTGTTTTTGATCGCAGTGGAAACGCGGTACTGTCCTTCTTTTGTTTCCTGGGACAGGGCCCCCGTAAGATAAAAGCCGGGAATCCCGTTTCCGCAGTCGGCTTCGGTTTCGGCAAAAAAGCCCTGTACGCCAAAAAGACCGGCGCATTTGATTCTTGCAAACATGATTGGTATTACCTCCTGGATATGGTATCAGATATGAATAAAATGAAACTTAAGCTTGTATGAGAAAATATGATTGTGTAAGAAACTGTATCAGAAAAAAGGAAAGAAAAAACAGCGAAAGAAGCGAAGACCGCTCCGGCCGCTTAAAGCAGCCGGAACCAGACTTATCAGACCGGGATTTTTCCCGAAAAGCAATCTTTCAGAACAGAACGGAACAGTTCCGGCGGCTCCGCCCGGAAACACTGTCCTGACAGGGAAGAAAGCGGCTCCGGAAGCTTCTCCGGGAAGTGAAGCTCATACGCATGCAGAAGCTGGTGCGAAAGGCTGTATTTCTTTTTGAGGCTCTTATTTTCCGCCGCATTTCCGTATTTTGCATCTCCGAGAACCGGATGTCCGAGGGCCGCAAGATGCGCCCGGATCTGATGCGTTTTTCCCGTGATGAGAAGTATCTTTAAAAGCGTATAATCGCCGGAACAGACCACCGGCTCATAGGCTGTTTCGATGAGCGAAGCGCCTGCAATGTGTTCCCGGCTTATGACGACACGATTATCCGTTTCATCCTTTCTGAGCCAGGCTGAAAAGTGCTCTGCTGCCCTGACCTCGCCGAGGACCGGCGCGAGATAGTATTTATGCAGAGACCTGTCCGCAAACAGCTCTGAAAGCAGTCGCGCCGCAGGATAGGTTTTTGCAAATGTAATAAGACCGCTTGTATTCCGGTCGAGCCGGTTGCAGATGGACGGCGTAAACGCGCGAAGCGACAAATCCGCTTTTCCGGAAGTCTCCCGGACGCGGGCGAGCAGCAGCTCATTCAGGCTGATATCCCCCGGATCCGCCTTCTGGCTTAAGATCCCGCAGCTCTTATTCGCGATGATGATATCATCATTCTCGTATACGATCCTGTACGGATCGCCGCCGGATGCCGGTTTGGTTTTCTTCTTCCGTGCCGGCAGCATCTCCTGTTTCCGGAACGCGGCGATGGTTTCATCCGACAGCCAGAGGCTTACCTGATCGCCCTCCCGAAGGAGCGCCGATGGGTCTGCCTTTTTGCCGTTCAGATCAATATTCTTTTTCCGGAGCATCTTAAATACGAATCCTCTGGATGCCGCGTTCAGATACTTCAGAAGAAATTTGTCAATGCGCTGTCCCGCCTCCGCAGCGCTGATTGTAAGCTTCTGCATACCGTTACCCGTTTCTCCGGCTGTTGATGATCCGGATAAAGAAAAAAAAGAAACCCGCCGGAAGCAGCTTTGCAGAGAGCGCAAAGAGACGCATGGTCATACCGTATACCGAAACCCTCTTTCGTTTCATGCTGTCCCGGAGCGCACGCGCAGCCACCTTGTCCGCATCCGCCATCGCAAGCTTTTTGTAGAGAGGCACCGCGTGCAGCTCCTCTGCAATGTCAAAAAACTCTGTCCTGACAGGACCCGGGCAGACTGCCGTCACAGCGATCCCGTCTTTTGACAGCTCCTCCGAAAGCGCCCGAGAAAAACTCAGCACAAATGCCTTTGTCGCCGCATAAACGGCAAAACGCGGCTGCGGCAGGAAGGCTGCCGCTGAAGCGAAGTTGATGATGCGTCCCCTGCCTTTCAGCATATATGGAAGGCACAGGCGCGTTACCGCCGTAAGCGCTTCGCAGTTAAGGCGTACCATGCCGGTCTGTGCGGAAAGCGGGAGCTCTTCCACGCTTCCGATCTTACCAAAGCCCGCAGCATTTACCAGGAACATGATTTCCGGCCGTTCCTCCTCTAAAAGCGCTGCGACCTCCTGTATGTCTTCCGGCTCCATAAGATCCTTTGCGATCACCCTTGCCTTGAGACCCGGATTTCGTCTCTCAAGCGTTTCGGAAAGCTTTAAAAGACGCTCCTCTCTGCGCGAAAGAAGCCATACCTCATCCGGTGCAGACTTTCCCTGTGAAAGCAGATACGCCATGCGCTGCCCCATTCCGCTGGAAGCCCCCGTAATAAATGCAATTTTCGTCATATGAT
>JAUNHA010000073.1 GCA_030524135.1 Eubacteriales bacterium | reverse complement strand
AGATCCACGCGCGGTTTATAATAAAAGCCGTCGAGGAACGCCTTTGAACAGAGCTTCATCAGGTTGTGGTAGCCGGTATTATTTTCGCAAAGCAAAATCAGGTGATGATACCTTTCTTCTCCCGTTTTTGCTTTTTCCCTGTCGAATCTGGATCCGGGCGTCACGTAGACCTCGCATCCGATCACGGGCTTAATGCCCTGCTTTCTGGCCTCCTTATAGAAATCGATCACACCGTACATGACGCCGTGATCCGTAATGGAAAGCGCGTTCATGCCAAGCTCTTTTGCGCGCGCGATCATCTCCGGAATCCTGCCGGAGCCGTCCAGAAGCGAATATGCTGTATGTGTGTGCAAATGTGTAAACATAGCTACAGTATAGCACTCCGGAAGGCTTCTTGTCATCACAAAAACGGAGGCCTTAAGCCTCCGTTTCCCGTAGATCATTTATGTCAATGTAATATCTGTCTGTTTAATGTTTTCTCCTGATCTTTTGAAACCCTTTTACTCATTCTTCAGATAACTGATCAATGCCCCGACGGCGGTCTCCTCGTCCTCACCATCAGCTTCCACAACAATTCTGTCGCCCTTGTCAAGCCCAAGCGTCATCATTCCCATGATGCTCTTTGCATTCACGCGCTTATTTACACATTCCAGATAAATTTTGGAGCGGTACTGGCTTGCGATCTGCACCAGAATTGCAACCGGTCGTGATTCCATTCCTTTCGGAAGTCCCACGATTACTGTTTCTCTCGTCATTACTGCTTCTCCTCCTCTTTCCTGTTCTTCAGACGCAGCTCATCTGCAATCAGAGAAAGTTTCCTGAGCCGGTGATTCACTCCGGATTTTCCCACCGGCGGATCCATCGCTTCAGATAACTCCTTTAACGTAGCCTGCGGTCTTTCAAGCCGAAGCTCGGCAACAACCCGAAGCGACTCCGGCAGCTTGGAAAGGCCCTTATGTTCTTTTATATACTGAATATCCTCAGTCTGACGGACCGAGGCTGAAACCGTCTTCAGCAAATTAGCAGTCTCACAGTTGACTTTCCGCTGTACATCTTCACGCATTTCCTTCAGAATCCTGATGTTTTCGAACTTCATCATCGATTCGTGCGCGCCGAGAATGCCCAGCATTTCAAAGATAGCCTCGCTGTCCTTAATATAAACAACTGATCTGCCTTTGCGGTCTACGATGCCGGCTTCGATCCCGAACTCAGAGATCAGTTTGCGGACCCCTTCCGCCTCTTCTGCCGTGTCGTAGACAAATTCCATGTGATAGAAGCGCTCCGGATCTGATACGGAACCGAAATAGATAAAATTCAGCATCAGAAATTCCTGCTTATATGCTTCCCCACAACTCTCCGTGATTCTACTATGCCCCTTTTTAAAAGTAAAGCACTTTTTTTTGACTTCTTCCCTGACTTCTGATGAAAATGACATATATCCCCTGACGCTTCCCGTAAACCAACGTGAAACATTTTGAATTGTTTTAAAAATAATACAATATGCAAAAGTTTTTGAACACTTTTCCTATTTTCTGTCGATATCTCTGTGTTCAATTCGGATTCCCAGCTCCATTCGTCCGGAAAGATGTGTAAAAAGCGCCTCAGCGACCGTTACGGATCTGTGCTTTCCGCCCGTACAGCCCGCTGCGATCACAAGCTGATTTTTTCCTTCCTGAATATAGCGCGGAAGCAGAAAATCTATCATTTCAAACAGAATCTTCAGAAACGCATCTCCATCCCCGCCCTGCATCACATAGTCCTTCACATCCTGCGACAGCCCGGTTTTCTTTCGCAGTTCATCCACATAATAGGGATTGGGAAGAAAGCGTACGTCAAATACGAGATCTGCATCCTCCGGCACGCCGTATTTAAAGCCGAATGAAAGAATCGTAACGTAGAGGTTCCGATAAGCGCCGCCTTCACTGTAGATCCGCTCCAGCTGAAGTTTCAGCTCCTTTGTCAGAAGCTTCGAGGTATCCAGAATATACCTTGACTTCTGTTTCAGCCACTGAAGCTTTTCACGTTCCAGCCGGATGCCGTCCTCGATGCGGCCGTCCGGACACAGCGGATGTGTACGCCTGGTCTCCTTAAAGCGCTTTAAAAGAACCGCGTCCGATGCTTCCAGAAAGAGGATTTCATACTGAAATGCCTGCTGATCCCATTCCGTCAGGATGTCTTTGAGCTTCGGAAGTTCCGCCCCGCTCCGGATATCGATGCCGAGCGCCACACGGCTGTATGCCTCACCAGCCTTTGACAAAAGCGCGGCAAACTGCGGCAGCAGTGAGATCGGAAGATTATCGGCACAGTAAAAGCCCATATCCTCCATCTGCTTAAGTGCGATTGTCTTTCCCGCGCCGGACATTCCGGTTAAAATAACTAGCTTCATTCTCCGTCCTCCCGCATCAAAACCATCTGCATCCTGTTTTCTGTAGCTCCTGCTTAAAATCTGCCGAGCATTCTTACCTCAGGCACAAGCTCCACGCCCGAATGCGCATATACCCGTTCCTGCACCTGTCTGATCAGCTCATAAATGTCCGCTGCAGATGCGTGATCCCTGTTAATGACAAAGCCCGCATGTTTTTCGCTTACCTGTGCGCCGCCGACCGTAAGCCCTTTTAATCCGGCTTCTTCAATGAGCTGCCCCGCAAACATCCCCTCGGGGCGCTTAAAGGTAGACCCAGCTGACGGAAATTCAAGCGGCTGCTTCTCCCTGCGTTTCTGTGCGCACTCCTCCATTTTGGCGGCAATCGCTTCCGGCTCTCCCTTTTTCAGCGAAAGCTCCGTGCGCGCCGCAATATATCCGTTATCCATAATGGAAGAACCGCGGTAGCGGAAGGAAAGCGCATCCTTCGACAATGTTTCAAGCTCTCCCTGCGGCGTCACGACCAGCACGGAACGCACGATATCCTTCATCTCGCTTCCGTATGCGCCGGCATTCATCGCAAGGGCTCCTCCAAGGCAGCCCGGAATACCGGAAAGGCATTCAAAGCCTGACGCGCAGAACTGCTTTGCATAATTTCCGATGGCGGACATCAGACAGCCGGCGCCTGCGTCGAAGATAATTTCCCCCTCCGCACAATCAGTCTGTGCATCTGTTCCGTCATCGATGCCGAGCATGGTAAATTCCGTGCCGTCATTCTTTCCCAGATCGATCACAACGCCGTCATACCCCGCATCTGAAACCAGAAGATTGGATCCGTTTCCCATGACGAAATAATCAATTCCGTTGTTGTAAAGATAGCGCACAAGCCCTGCAAGCTCCCGTCTTGTTGCCGGCGTAATAAAATACCGCGCCGAACCTCCCGCACGAAACGTCGTGTGCTTTGCCATGGGTTCCTGTTCCAGAATACGTCCGCGTGTAATGATTTTTCTTATATTGTTCAGATTCATACCTGTTATTTTCCTGTTATTTTTTATGTTTCATTCCTGCTCTACAGATCAAGCAGCATCTGCATCCGCGGGATCATTGAGCGGTCCGAGTTCTGAAGGAGCACCAGCGGTTCTCCATCTGTTTGCGTTTTCGTCTGCCGCAGCAGCGAAAGTGCCTCAAGTCTCCGTCTTGTCTGCATCGCGGTCCCATGTGCGCCGTCATAAACATCCACCGGATAGCCGAGCGTCTTCTCGATGCTCCGCTTTACAAATGGAAAATGCGTACAGCCAAGCACCACTCCGTCAAGCTTCTGCCATCCGTCTGTGCTCCGGTCTCCCGGCGGCATACAAAAATCCGCCAGAAGCTCCCGCAGATATACATAAAGCGCCTCATTCGGCGCGGCATCACAGACCCCCGCTTCCACAAAGCGGACGATCCCCGGCGCCTCCCGCAGAATGAATTCCGCGCTTCCGCCGTGCTCCTCCACCAGATGATGAAGCCGGTCTCCCCTGATCGTAAGCGGTGTCGCCAGTACAAGCACTCGCTGGCTGCCGCCGTGCTCCGCTGCCGGTTTTACGGCAGGCTCCATGCCGATGATCGGTAAAAAGGGATATTCTTTCCGGAGAACCTCCGCCGCCGCGCTCGTCGCCGTATTGCATGCGAGCACAACACATTTTGCACCGCTTTCAAGAAAGCGTTCGATATGACCGCGGCAGGTTCCCCTGATCCACTCCGCCGGCTTTTCCCCATACGGTGCATTCAGGGAATCCCCGTAATAGAGATATCGTTCTTCCGGCATCACCTTAAGCAGCTCCCTGAGAACGGAAATGCCGCCAAGTCCGGAGTCGAGAATTGCGATCCTGCCATTCCGGTCAAGTCCCGTTTCCAATGTATGCCGCGGTTCCTCCGGTGTGCTTCCGGTCTGTTTTATATTATCATTTTTTTCATTTAATCCGTCTTCCTGCATGTGTCTGATTATACCATAAACAGCGGCGCTTAGAAACAGGAAGATTTTCCAAGCTTTCGCCGCAGGACAAAGTATGATATACTTGTTTCCATAATATTTGAAACACCAAAAATACCGGATGCACGCTCTGAAAAACGCTGAGTGTTTCCTGTGCATCCGGTCTACATCACCTTACCAGCGGGAGAACTGATTATGAGAAGCGGAACTGTTACTGTAAAAGAACTTGCCGAAAAGATGAACCTCACCAACCTGACCCCGGATCTCGATCTGGAGAAACGCATAATTGATTTTTATGACGTCAATCGTCCGGCGCTTCAGCTTACCGGCTTTTTTGATCATTTTGATGAGAGCCGCGTACAGATCGTCGGCTATGTCGAGCAGGAATATATCGACACCCTTCCCTCGGATATCCTGAAGCAGCGCTTTGACAAGCTGCTCTCCTATCAGATCCCCTGCATCGGCTTTTCCCGCGCGTACCAGCCTTCTGCGGATATCCTCTCCCTCTGCAGCAAACACGGCGTCCCCTGCCTGATCTCGCAGAAGACGACCTCGGATTTTACAAGTGAAACCGTGCGCTGGCTGAAGGCAAGACTAGCGCCCTGTATCAGCATACACGGCGTTCTCGTGGACGTATATGGTGAGGGCGTACTGATCATGGGAGATTCCGGTGTCGGAAAATCGGAAGCGGCCCTCGAGCTGATAAAGCGCGGACACCGTCTCGTATCGGATGACGTCGTGGAGATTCGTAAGGTTTCCGATGACACGCTTGTCGGAACGGCTCCCGACGTTACGAAAAACTTTATTGAGCTGCGCGGTATCGGCATCATCAATGTCAAGAACCTGTTCGGCTTTGAATCCGTTAAGGATACGCAGCAGATCGACATGGTCATTAAGATCGAGGACTGGAATAAGGACAAGGAATATGACCGCCTAGGTCTTGAGGATCACTTCACCGATTTTCTTGGCAATAAGATCATCTGCCACGAGATTCCGATCCGACCCGGCCGCAATCTCGCGATCATCGTGGAATGCGCCGCTGTCAACAACCGTGCAAAAAAGATGGGACACAATGCGGCAAGCGAGCTCTTTAAGCGCGTAAACGACAATATCGGAAAATCGTGATAGAAACCTCTCCGGCTAATTGAAAGGGCGTTTGTCCCTTCCTGATAAATAAAAAAGGACCTTTCTGCCCGGCAGGCTGCTTAAGCTGCACTGTCAGTACAGAAGGTCCTTTTTGCGTTATGGGCTTACAGATAAAACGCTTTTACTTAATTTCGAAGGAAGCACTTATGCGTGCCGTGATCTCAAGCTCACCCGGCATAACCGCCATATCTGCGGATCCGGATTCGTTTACCGCCATGGAGCGCGCGCTGAGCGCATTTGTGTAGCGCGGAGTGGTGTTTGCGCCATACTCGCTGACGCTCTGCAGCGTTCCCGCGGTAACACCGCCTGCCGCCGCGATCGCGTCCGCCTTGCTCTTTGCATTCTCCACCGCAAGCTGCAGCGCTTCATTGTATTTCTCATCATAGGCGGAGCACATATAGTTTACGGACTGGATTCCGTTGATTCCGGCATCCACTGCCTTGTCAAGAAGTCCCGAAAGCTGATCGATCGGAATATCTGAAACACTCAGATCCGTTACCATAGTATAGCCGGTCAGCTGCTGCGTATTCCCGCTCCAGTCATAGACCGGATTGAGGTATACATTTTCCGTCTG
Organism: Eubacteriales bacterium; assembly: GCA_030524135.1. Classification (GTDB taxonomy): domain Bacteria; phylum Bacillota; class Clostridia; order Lachnospirales; family Lachnospiraceae; genus Avilachnospira. The sequence goes on along the minus strand of JAUNHA010000073.1, from coordinate 99 downwards.
AAGGGAGCTTTCCGAGATTCCTTCACTCTTAAAAAACTCCACCGCCTGATTATACAGCTTTGTATTCTCATCCTTTGCGGTCTTGGCATCCGCTCCCTG
>JAUNHA010000072.1 GCA_030524135.1 Eubacteriales bacterium | reverse complement strand
CTCCATGGATATGTCTCCGTTTCCTTCCACCGCATACCCAACACCAACATCGGATACAGCCAACAGTATGGCAAGAAAACTCGCGGCTGCCCGTCTGGCAGTCCCCAAAACTGCAGCGCTGCCTTTACTTTTCTTCTTTCCGCGAACGACCGGTACTATTTTCTTCCCCATGCTACTCCTCCTTATCTCCTCCTGCGATGCCTTAACTGCCCCCATATCTATGATTGTGTTTACATTCAGTTTACAAATTACAGCAAATTAGCTATATGTTTACTTTATTTTACAACACATTTTTCTTACATACAATTCTAAAGATTTTGAAATATATTTGTTTATTTTTAACAAATCAATATTCAATTCTTCTAGCAGAGGCGGCCGAAAGATATCATGTACCAGCAGTTCAGATTTACTTTTCGGAAAATCATTGCATGTATTAAAGAAATAAATGCTATTTATATATTTTTTTGTTCTTTATCTACAAAAACTTGATTTCAATATGATTTTATTGTAATATAAATGCAAAGGAGGTGCTTTATGATCGCAAGAAATGAATATCTGGATAACCTGATCAGATTTAAGGATAAGCAGCTTATCAAGGTTGTTACCGGTATCAGGCGCTGTGGTAAATCAACGCTTTTCGAACTTTTTCAGGACTATTTATTAAAGACAGGGATCGACGCCTCACAGATCAGCTCCTATAATCTGGAAGCCGGTGACTATGCAGATATCATCGACAACAAAGATTTGTATCAGCTGGTGTCATCAGGGCTTGTTCCCGATCAAATGAACTACATCTTTTTGGATGAAGTGCAGCGTGTTGCAGATTTTCAAAAAGCCGTTGATGCCTTATTTATAAAGAAAAACTGTGATGTCTATATCACCGGTTCCAACGCACACCTGCTTTCAGGAGAGCTTGCCACCCTGCTTTCCGGGCGCTATGTAGAAATCAAAATGCTCCCTCTCTCATTCAGGGAATACGTTTCTGCACGCTCCGATCAGACAAATATGGAAATCCTTTATCAGGATTATATTCACAACAGTTCATTTCCCTATACATTAGAGCTTGAACACCCGAAGGACATCCGGCAATATCTCGACGGAATTTATGATTCCATTGTGATTAAGGATATTATTGCCCGTAAACGGATCTATGAGCCGGAAATGCTGAAAAGCGTAGCCAGATTTTTATTTGACAATATCGGAAATCTCTGTTCTACAAAGAAAATAACCGACACACTGGTATCTGCCGGACGGAAAGTCACGATCCACACTGTTGAAAATTATCTGGAGGCTCTGACTGAAAGCTTTGTTTTCTATCGGGTCGGACGTTATGATATAAAAGGGAAACAATACCTGAAAACAGGTGACAAATACTATGCCGCTGACATCGGGCTTCGCTACAGTGTTCTGGGAAGCAAAAAAGCTGACGACGGCCATATTCTGGAAAATATCGTATATCTGGAATTATTGAGACGGGGCTATGAGGTCTATATAGGAAAAACCGGTGCCTCCGAAGTCGATTTTATTGCAATCAATCATGAAGGAGAAGAATATTACCAGGTTGCCTATACGGTAAGAGATGCCGACGGCAAAACCCTGGAGCGGGAACTTGCACCGCTTAATTCAATCCGGGACCATAACCCCAAATATCTCCTTACGATGGATTATGGCCCGGTTATATCCCATAACGGAATTAAGCAGATCTATGTCATTGACTGGCTTCTGAACCGTTAGTTTCATTTTTTCTCCTGGAGAATACACACCCGCAATAGTCCTGGCGGTACAGACCGTACTCCCGCGAAAGCTCCGTGCTGCGCAGGTATCCACCCTTTTTCTTGAAATCCGAAGGAAGGTATCTAAGACCGTATTCCGCTGCTATGCGCTCTCCGATTCCGTTGAGTGCGGCAGCATCCTTCATCGGGCTTATGCTGAGTGTCGTCGTGAAATACGAATACGGCTTTTCTCCTGCTGGAATATTCTCATTCGTGCGCTTCACATATTCCGCCGTTTTCCGGAGGCGCAGCTCATAACAGCGAAGGCATCGTTCGCCCCGCTCCGGATCTTTTTCATGGCCGCGCGCGATCTCATAAAAGTGCTCCGGGTCATAGTCCTCCGCAATCACACCCGCAGGATGCACCATCGGCATGGATGCCGCAAGGCGCTTTAATTCTTCTTCCCTGTATGCGTATTCTCTTGCCGTGTCTATATTTGGATTATAATAGTAAAAATCGATCAGAAAATAACGGCTCAGGTACTCCATGACGTAAGAGGAACAGGGTGCGCAGCAGGCATGAATCAGAAGGCGGGGAGTTTCCCCCGCCGCCTCATGCTTTTTAATCAGTTGTTCCAGCTCATGCTGGTAATTTCGTTTATTCATCTTACCGTTTACTGCTTGCTTACTGTTTACTGCAGGAAATCACGGATGCGTTTGGAGCGAACCGGATTTCTGAGCTTTCTGAGTGCCTTTGCCTCGATCTGACGAATACGCTCACGGGTTACGTTAAATGCCTTGCCGACTTCCTCCAGCGTACGCGGATGACCGTCCTCAAGACCAAAGCGAAGCACGATCACCTGACGCTCACGCTCCTTAAGATCGGCAAGCAGCGTATCGATATGCTCTCTCAGCATAACCGATTCAACATTCTGCTCCGGCGTGACCACATTGGAATCTGCTACAAAATCGCCGAGGTTGGAATCGTCCTCCTCACCGATCGGTGTCTCAAGAGAAGCCGGCTCACGGGCGATCTGCATGATCTCCATAACCTTTTCCTCGGACATATCGAGCGCCTTCGCAAGCTCCGGAATACTCGGCTCATAGCCAAGCTCCAGTGTCAGCTTCCTCTGCATCTTCGACATCTTGTTGATCGTCTCCACCATATGTACCGGCACGCGGATCGTTCTCGCCTGATCGGCAAGGGCACGCGTAACGGACTGACGGATCCACCAGGTCGCATAGGTGGAAAGCTTGTAGCCCTTTGTATAATCAAATTTCTCAACACCCTTGATCAGGCCGAGATTGCCCTCCTGCACAAGGTCAAGGAAACTCATGCCGCGGCCGGTATAGCGCTTTGCGATGCTGACCACAAGACGCAGGTTTGCCTCGATCAAACGCTCCTTCGCAGCATTGTCTCCTGCTGCCTTGCGCTTTGCAAGCTCCAGTTCCTCGTCCGCAGACAGAAGCGGAACCGTACCGATCTCCTTCAGGTACATGCGCACCGGATCATCCGTGCCAATTCCCTCAAGAAGATCCACCGCGTCGAGATCAATATCCTCATCGATCTCCTTTTCGGTAAACTCATCATTGAAATCATCATCAATGTCATCGATCAGCAGATTGTCAAGCGTATCCGTCTTTTCCAGATTCAAATCCGCAGGCTCCGGTTCCTCGATCCCCGCAACCACATCTATTCCCTTGTTTTCAAGATAGCCGTAAATCATGTCAAGCTGTTCGGCAGAAAGCTCTTCTTCCTTGAAAGCATCGTTGATCGCCTCATAGGTGATCGTGTTCTTTGCCTTCTTCGCAAGCTCGCACAGCTTACCGATTTTTTCCATTATTTTTTCCTGATCCAAGTTATACCACCTTTCCGCCTGCCGGATTGCCTTCTTTCGTCGGGTCTCCGGCTTCCGCTTTAACGGCACAAAGGGACTGCCTGCGAATATTCACAGGCAAATGTCCCCACTATGCTTAGAAGTATAATCCGCTTAAGCCGCTTTGTCAAGCCGCTGTACGCCGCCCCGGGCGCCGCAGCACCCCGCCGTAAAGCCGTAAACCACAGTAAGCCCCCACGCCAGCTCTCCTATGCGTTTCCCCAGAGGCTGACCGCACTGATGATGCACAGCACAAAAAGCAGCGCGCCCAGGATAAGATACCCCGCCCCGGACGCCCGTTTTTTCTTCATGCGCGGATACATTTTCAGGTAAAACCATCCTGTCGTCAGATTGAGAACTGACGCCATAAAGAAAATGATCGGAAACAGGATCATATTCTCTGACGGGTTTGTAAATGCCAGCACCGCCAGGATGACGACCGTCACTCCCGTCACAATATGAATCCAGTCAAGCACTGTTCCGTATTTTCTTGGAGAATAATTAGTCCTGTTTCCCATGAATTTCCTCTCTTATCATTCCTGTATATACATTCTTATATAGCCTTATACGCGCAGTCTTATGTATGCCGCGGAGAAAACAGTTTCTGAAGGATCGTTTCCGGTGGTTTCTCACAGAACACACTCTCCACACCTGCTTTTACCCGCTCCGCGTCTTTCTGCCGTATTTTTTTCAAAAGCTGCTGCGGTTTGTAGATACGGAAGCGTTCAATGGATAGCGCCTCCGCAAGCCGTTCGAGTTCGTCAAACTGATAGATCAGCGCCTCCGCCGGATCACAGTCAAAATAATACCGCTTCCCGCAAAGTCCCTTTAAAAGGCGCAGACCATCAAAATATCCAAGCCGCATATTCTGCACCGCGCGCGTTTTGTCAAACTCGAGCACGCCGCCAAGGTCATCCTCCGGCGCGATCTCGTAAATGTTTACGCCGCGCGGCGGGAGCATCGGGCGGTTCAGGCCCACGCCGTATATGCGGATCACGATGATATCCTGATAGCCCTTGCGGACGAGCACATCCGTCGGAACCTTGTTGAACACACCGCCGTCAAGGTATTTCTTTCCGCCGAGCAGTTCCTGCCTGAATACCGGAAGAAACGAGCTTGCGAGCAGCATATCCGCCGTTTCCTCCGGCAAAAGCGCGTTCACGTCAACCGTGATCTCCTTTTTCTCCTCAACGGAAAAGGTCACAAGGGAAAATGAACGGTCAGACTGCTTTATTTTGAGCGGATCGATGTAAGCCGCAATGAGCTTCTTAAGCGGTGTGATATCAAAGCCGCCCTGTTCCAGAAGCTCCTTTGTTCCGTCTATGAGAAGCTTCAGATCTCCGGATCCAAGGACCGTGCGCATGACCTGCAGCGCATTTTTTCCGCGCACGTCCGCAAGGGAGGAAAGATAAGCTTCATTCCCCTTAAGCACCTTTGCGTAACTGATAGAGGACCAGAGCCGCTCCGCCTTTTTCAGATCCTTCTGGCACATCAGCGCGCCGTTCAGCGCGCCGACCGAAACGCCCGATATGCCTTTGATCCGGACGCCGCCTTCTTCAAGCGCCTTCCAGACTCCCACCTGATAGGATCCTCTGGCTCCTCCGCCTTCCAGTACAATACCGTATTCTTTTGTAAGATCAAGCGGCTTCATATGGTTCATACTTTAATTAAGCCCGTTTCCGCTGTCTGCTTTATTATCCGCTGATTTTGTTCCGGACATAAACTCTGCAGCTGACTGTACAATCCCTGCCATTCCGGCGATATCGCTCGGCACGATGATCTTTGTCGCGCGTCCGTCCGCAGCCTTTTCAAAGGCCTCAAGGCTCTTGATGCGAAGCACTGCCTCGTCTGCCCCTGCTTCCTTCAGCATACGGATACCCGTGGCATTTGCCTCCTGCACAAGCTTGATCGCCTGCGCGCGTCCTTCCGCCTCTTCTACCTGACGCTGGCGCTCCGCCTCCGCATGCAGGATCGCTGTCTGCTTATCCGCTTCCGCATCAAGGATGGCAGCCGCCTTCTTTCCTTCCGCCACCAGAATGGTCGATTTCTTCTCGCCTTCTGCGCGGAGGATGCTTTCGCGGCGCTCGCGCTCCGCCTTCATCTGCTTTTCCATTGCTTCCTGAATCGCTTCCGGCGGAATAATGTTCTTCAGCTCAACTCTCGTTACCTTGATCCCCCAAGGATCCGTCGCCTTGTCAAGCACTTCGCGCATTCTCGTATTGATGATCTCACGGGAAGTCAGCGTCTGGTCAAGGTCTAGATCGCCGATGATGTTTCGGAGCGTCGTCGCCGTCAGGTTCTCAATTGCCGCCATCGGATTTACAATTCCGTATGCGTACAGCTTCGGATCGGTGATAACAAAAAATACAACGGAATCGATTCGCATCGTGACGTTGTCCTTCGTGATAACCGGCTGCGGCGGAAAATCCGCAACCTGTTCCTTCAGGCTGACCTTTTTTGCCACGCGGTCCATAAACGGAAGCAGAAAATGAACGCCGGTGTTAAAGGTCGTAAGATAAGCACCCAGACGTTCCACAACATATGCATTTGCCTGCGGAACGACCCTTACACAGGTCACAAGCAGCAGCACGATCAATAACAATAAAATAATCAACAGCATAATACCCCTCCTC